>NZ_JBWKZA010000013.1:0-127979 GCF_059424045.1 Pseudomonas sp. GW456-L12 | reverse complement strand
GCGTCTTACCCCCAACCGCTGTGGAGCCGCTTGTGGATAACCTGCGCGTAAGCCGCTGCACGCCAGGCAATACAAGCCCTCCAGCCCTCTGCTCATTTTTCGACCAACACCTGTAGCCGCTGCCGCAGGCGGCGATCGACCGGAACGATCGCTGGCGTCGGCACTGGCGCTGGAGGTCCTGCGGACCTATCGCAGCCTGCGGCAGCGGCTACGGAAACGGGGGCCGGTCGCGTCATCAGGTTGTCATCAAAAGCTGGGCGTCTTACCCCCAACCGCTGTGGAGCCGCTTGTGGATAACCTGCGCGTAAGCCGCTGCACGCCAGGCAATACAAGCCTTCCAGCCCGCTGCTTATTTTTCGACCAACACCTGTAGCCGCTGCCGCAGGCGGCGATCGACCGGAACGGTCGCTGGCGTCGGCACTGGCGCTGGAGGTCCTGCGGACCTTGCGCAGCCTGCGGCAGCGGCTACAAAAACTTTCATCAGGCGGTCATGGAATTGTGGGCGCCTTACCCCCAATCTCTGTGGAGCGGCTTGTGGATAACCTGAGCGCAAGCCTCTGCAGCCCATGGGATACAAGCCCTGCAGAGCACTGAACGTTTTTTGATCAACCCTCTGCATAAGCCGCTGCGGGACGCATGGAGCATTGGCGACGGGCCGGCCTCGGGTAGAATGCCTGGCTTATTCCGCCACGCCGCCGCCCGCCATGACCTTATCCCGCACCACCCTGCCCCATCACGTCGCCATTATCGGTGGTGGCCCCGCCGGCCTGATGGCGGCCGAGGTGCTGAGCCTGGCGGGCCTGCGCGTCGATCTCTACGACGGCATGCCATCGGTAGGCCGCAAGTTCCTGCTGGCCGGGGTCGGCGGCATGAACATCACCCATTCCGAGGCCTACCCGGCCTTCCTCTCGCGTTATGCCGAACGGGCCCCACAGATTGCCCCGCTGTTGCGCGAGTTCGGCAGCGAGGCGTTGTGCCAATGGATTCACGGCCTGGGCATCGAGACGTTCGTCGGCAGCTCGGGCCGGGTGTTCCCCACCGATATGAAAGCCGCGCCGCTGCTGCGCGCCTGGCTCAAGCGTCTGCGCGATGCCGGCGTGGTTATCCACACCCGCCATCGCTGGCTCGGCTGGAATGTCGATGGCAGCCTGCGCATCCACAGCCCGGAAGGCGAAAAATCGGTCCAGGCCGACGCCCTATTGCTGGCGCTGGGTGGCGGCAGCTGGTCGCGCCTGGGTTCGGATGGCGCCTGGATGCTGCCGCTGGAACAGCGCGGCGTGCAACTGGCGCCCCTGCAACCGAGCAACTGCGGGTTTGAGGTGCAGGACTGGAGCGATCTGCTGCGCAGCAAGTTCGCCGGCGCCCCGCTGAAGAACGTGGCCATTGGCCTGAACGACGACATCCCCCGCCTCGGCGAGTGCGTGATCACCACCACCGGGATCGAGGGCAGCCTGATCTACGCGCTGTCGGCGCCGATTCGCGAGGCAATCAACAAGCACGGCACCGCCACGGTGCATATCGACCTGTTGCCGGGCAAACCCCATGACCGGATCCAGGCCGCGCTGAGCAAGCCACGGGGCTCGCGCTCCATGGCCAAGCACCTGCACAGCCAGCTGGGCATCGATGGGTTAAAAGCCGCGCTCTTGCGTGAGCTGACCAGCGCCGACTGCTTCGCCGACCCGGCGCTGCTGGCCAAGGCGATCAAGGCCCTGCCGTTGACCCTGGTGAAAACCCGGCCCCTGGACGAAGCCATCAGCAGCGCCGGCGGCGTGACGTTCGAGGCCATGGACCAACGCCTGATGCTCAAGCAATTGCCCGGCGTGTTCTGCGCCGGGGAGATGCTCGACTGGGAGGCGCCCACCGGCGGCTACCTGCTCACTGCGTGTTTCGCCAGCGGGCGGGCAGCGGGGTTGGGGATGCTCGAGTGGTTGCGGGAAAAGGCCTGAGTCCGGCCTACGCCCTGTAGCCGCTGCCGAGCGAAGCGAGGCTGCGAACGGCCGCGCAGCGGCCGCCAAAGCAAACGACCCGGCTTCTCCAGGAGAACCGGGTCGTTTGGTTTTACGAGGACTGCGTCCTCGATCGCAGGCTGCGCCAGCGGCTATAGGGGCGGTGTTGGCCTCTGGCTTACGGCTTGCGCTTGCGCGGCCCGGTGTTGAACGCCGGCACCTTGCGCACCGGTTTCACCGCCGGGGCTTCGGCCACTTCGCCGCTGTCCACCCACTTGCCCAGGTTACGCTTGCCGCCACCGCCGGAAGTCTTGGGTTTCTTCGGTTTTTTCGGTTTCTTGATCACCTGGCCGCTGGCGTCGGTTTCCGGCACCCGGTGCTCCGGGATGAAGTCCGGTTCGTCGTGGCGCTTGAGGGTCTGGCGGGTCAGCATCTCGATGGCCGACAGCAGGTTCACTTCATCGGCGCACACCAGCGAGATCGCCTCACCGGTGGAGCCGGCGCGGCCGGTGCGGCCGATGCGGTGGATGTAATCCTCGGCGACGATCGGCAGGTCGAAGTTGACCACCAGCGGCAAGTCCTCGATGTCCAGGCCACGGGCCGCGACATCGGTGGCCACCAGGATCTGGATCTCGCTGGCCTTGAAGCGGTCCAGCGCCCGCTGGCGGGTAGCCTGGGGCTTGTCGCCATGGATGCCGTCGGCGTTCACGCCCTGGCCCTGCAGCCTTTCCACCAGCGCGTCCACGCCGTTGCGGGTCTTGGCGAACACCAGCACCTGCTTCCAGCGGTTCTTGCGCAGCAGGTGGCTGAACAGCTCCGGCTTGCGCTTCTTGTCCACCGTCACCACCCATTGCTTGACGGTGTTGGCGGCAACGTTGCGCGGGCTGACTTCGATGCTCAGCGGGTCGTTGAGCATCTGCCCGGCCAGCAGGCGGATGTCATCGGAGAAGGTCGCGGAGAACAACAGGGTCTGACGCTTTTTCGGCAGGGCGCGATAAATGTTCGCCAGCTCTTCGGAAAAGCCCAGGTCGAGCATGCGGTCGGCTTCGTCCAGCACCAGGGTTTGCAACTGGTTGAACTTCAGCGCGTTCTGGCGGAACAGATCGAGCAGGCGGCCCGGCGTGGCCACCAGCAGGTCAACGCCGCCGCGCAGCTTCATCATTTGCGGATTGATGCTGACGCCGCCGTACACCGCGTAAGTGCGCAGCGGCAGGTTCTCGGCGTACTGGCGCACCGCTTCGTGCACCTGTTCGGCCAGTTCGCGGGTCGGCACCAGAATCAGGGCGCGCACCGAGTTGGCGGAGACTTTCGGCCCTTCCATGGCCAGCAACTGCAACAGCGGCAAGGCGAAGCCGGCGGTCTTGCCGGTGCCGGTCTGGGCCGCGGCCATCAGGTCGCGACCGCCCAGCACCGCCGGAATGGCTTGCGCCTGCACCGGTGTCGGGGTCTGGTAGCCAAGCGTTTCGAGGGCGCGCAGCAAGGGTTCGATCAGGCCAAGAGTGGCGAATGTCATGGGGATACCGTAGGGAAATTGTCAGCGCAGGTGTGCAATGGGCGGCAGTTTACCCTAATTCAGGTGGGTTTCTTTCGGGCTGACGAGTTGCCCCGCAACAGGTCGCCAGCTGGCGGGCATGAAGAATGCGGGTGGACGCGCCTTGAGGTACGGGAGGAGAATTCAGTCCCTTTTTTCCCTATTGCACCTTTGAAGATCCAGGAGCCTGACCTGTATGGATACGCCCAACCCCTTCCAGACACCGACCGCCGAATTGCAGACCCCGGCGGCGACTGCGCCATTGCGCCTGTACAGCATCAACGCTGTCGGCCTTGCCACCTTCCTCGGCACTTCCGTGGCGGGGTCCTACATGATCGCCGCCAACCTCAAGGCGCTCGGCCGTGAAAGCGAAGTGAAGAAGGCCTGGTACATCGGTATCGGCCTGCTCATCCTGATGATGGTGCTGGGCGCGGTGCTGCCGGAAAGCGTTCCAGCCGTGGTCTTCGTACTGCCACCGCTTTTTGCGATGAACACTTACGCGCGCCAGCTCTTCGGTCCGGTCGTCATCGAACACAAACTCAGCAAGGGGCCTTTCTTCTCGTTGTGGCGCGTCGCCGGGATCAGCCTGCTGTTCATGCTGGTCTTCGTCCTGGTGCTGCTAGCGCTGGTGATGCTGTCCAACCCGGACTGAGTACGACAGGCTGGAACAAAAAACGCCGGGCAATGCCCGGCGTTTTTGATCATGCGCCAACAGGCCATTTCAAGCGGTGGCTTCTTCCTGTATCGCGGTGGCTTTTGGCTTGCGCCACTGCGGCAGGCCGATCAACACCACGGCACTGATGATCACCACCATCGCCAGTGCCTCCTCCAGGCCGATGGTCTCGCCGACAAACACAATCCCCAGCAGCACCGCTACCGCCGGGTTAACGTAGGCATAGCTGGTGGCCGCCGCCGGACGCACATGCTTGAGCAAGTACATGTAGGCGTTGAAGGCGATGATCGAGCCGAAGCCGATCAGGTACGCCAGGGCTACCCAGCCTTCGATCGGCGGAACGGCGGCCAGTTGCTCGCCGCTCAACCAGCTACCGATCAGCAGCACCACGCCGCCCACCAGCATCTCGACGGCACTGGCCATCGCCCCTTGCGGCAACGGCAGGTGTTTGCTCCACACCGAACCGAAGGCCCAGGCCGCCGCCGCGAACACCAGCAAGGCCGCGCCGGTCGGGCTCGACTGCAGGTTGGAGCCGAGGTTGAGCATGGCAATGCCGATCAGCCCGAGGACGATCCCGGCCCATTCCAGGCGAGTGTTGCGCGCGCCCCAGAAGTAACCGCACAGCAGGGTGAACAACGGCACCGTGGCCACCGCCAGGGCCGCCACTCCGGACGCCACGCCCATGTGTTCGGCGACAGTGACCGCGCCATTGCCGCAGCTCAGCAGCAGGATGCCGATCACCCCTGCCGCCCGCCATTGCGCCCAGGTCGGTGCCGGCGCCCCGCGCCAACGCAGGAAGCCGTACATCAGGCTGCCGGCGATAACGAAACGGATGCCGGCGAGCATCAGCGGCGGCCAGTATTCGACACCGATACGAATCACCAGGTAGGTCGACCCCCAGATCACGTACAACGCAAAAAAGGCGGCAATCAGGGGCAAGGGAAAACGGCGTAGGCCAGGCATGGGAAGCTCGAAGACAGGACGAGGGAGAGGGTTATTCTAGAAAGCCGGCCGGCGGAACTTAAGTTACAAAACCTGTTTAAAGCATCGGTACACTTTTCAAAACATGGAGATTCTGGCTATAAACCATGCTTTCGAAAGTCGCTGAGTTTGGGAGCCTTATCATGGATAAATATGACCGCATGCTCCTCGCCGCCCTGCTGGAAAATGGCCGGGCGAGCTACGCCGAGCTGGCGCGCAAGGTGAACCTCTCCGCCCCCGCCGTGGCCGAACGGGTGGCCAAACTCGAAGCCAGCGGAGTGATCACCGGTTACCAGGCCAAGGTCGACCTGGCCAAGCTCGGGCTGCCGATCCAGTGCGTGATCGAACTGCGCATGGCCCAGCACGGTAATCAGAAGGCCTATGACGAACTGAGCCGGATCCCACAACTCACCGAATGCCAGCGGGTCACCGGCGATCCGTGCGTGATCATGCGCGCCGCCGTCGGCTCGATGCCGGAGCTGGAAGAACTGATCAACCGGGTGGCGAAGTACGGGTTCAGCAAGACCTCGATCGTGCTCTCCAGCGCCATCGAACAGCGCGTGCCGCTGGGGCATCTGGAGAGCAACGGCAAGTGAACCCAGCCAGCACCGATCTGTAGCCGCTGCCGCAGGCTGCGATCGGCACCGAAGGAGACGCGCTCTTGAGGGCCTCGGAAGGCTCTTCGAGCCTTATCGCAGCCTGCGGCAGCGGCTACAGGAGTCAGGCGCCGCGATGGCGCTTGAGGTGTTCGCCGATCTTGGCGGCCGGCACTTTCTGCAATTTGCACAGGAAATCGTGGGACAGCTCGCGCAGCCCGTGTTTCTGCCGCAGCTCCAGCTCCAGGTGGGCGGTGAGGTTGGCGGCCATTTCCGCATCGGCCATGGCCCGGTGAGCCTGGCCGGTATGGGGCAAGCTGGCGAAACGGGTGAGGGTGCCGAGCTTGTGGTTGGGCGCCGCCGGCATCAGCCGTCGCGCCAGCAACAGGGAACAGGCGAAGTTCTGCAAGCGGGTGCGCTTGATCCGGCCGAGTTCGTAGTCCCAGAACTTCTGGTCGAACGCAGCGTTGTGCGCCAGCAGCGGCGTGGTGCCGACGAATTCGTTGACCTCGTTCATCACCTGCTCGGCCGGCGGCGCGCCGCGCAGCATGGCGTTGCTGATGCCGGTCAGTTGTTCGATGAAGGCCGGCACCCGCACGCCGGCGTTCATCAGGCTCTGGTAACGCTCGACGATGCGCCCCTGCTCAAGGATCACCACGGCGATTTCCGTGGCCCGGCAACTGCTGCTCGGGGAGATCCCGGTGGTTTCAAAGTCGATGACTGCGATGCGTTCCAAACCTGTCCAGCTCCGTACAAAAAATAGTCAGCTCAGCTTTTGAGCAGTAGCGCGCCTTCGATCGGCACGTAGCGCGTGGCCGCGCGAATCAGCGAATTGGCGGTCAGCCCCGGCACGCCATAGGCCACCGCTTCGACCCCGTGCTTGCTGATGATGCGCTCGAGCAACAGGTCGAAATCGCCATCACCGGAAGCCAGCACCACTTCGTCGACATGGGCGGCGGCGTCCATGATGTCGATGGTGATCCCCACGTCCCAGTCGCCCTTGGCCGAGCCGTCGCTGCGCTGGATATAGGGTTTGAGTTTTACCGTGAAGCCCAGGTTGCGCAGGATCTGCTGGAACTGCTGCTGCTTGCTGTCGCCCCGGTCGATCGCATAGGCGTAGGCCTCGACTATCTGCCCCTGCTGGCTGATATCGGCCCACAGGGCGGCATAGTTGAAGTGGCAGCCATAGGCCTGGCGCACGGTGTAATAGAGATTCTGGACATCGGCGAACACAGCGATTTTTTTCACCGCTTATCCTCATGGCGCTCACGCGCGCGAACTGGGCCGGGACTCAAACCCTGAAAAAGTCGCCCAGTATGCCAGCCAGAAGGAAGGTTCCGCGAATAATCGGTCCGGGACGCTGTTGCGTTCCGGACCGATGGCGGATCAGACGAAGGAATCGTCGTCGGAAAAGAACGAGCTGTCGTCGTTGCCGTAGTCGGCATCGCTGAAACCACCCTGGTCGTTGTTGCCCCAGGAGTCGTTGTTGGCCATGCGCTGCTCGTCATTGCCCCAGCCACCCGCGTTGTCGCTGGCGGGCGCCGGTTCTTCCTTGATCACTTCGACGATTTCCTGCGGCTGCTGGTTGCCGTGGAACAGGCTGCTGAGACCTTGCGCCAGCATCACGCCACCCGCCACGCCGGCGGCGGTTTTCAGCGCGCCGCCGAGGAAGCTGCTGCCAGCCGCGGCCGGAGCCTGCTGGGGTGGCGCGGCATAGTTTTGCTGGGGATAGCTCTGTTGCGGGTAGTTCTGCTGCGGCTGCGGATTGAACGCCGGCCGCGCCGGTTCGCGCCAGCCACCGCCGGACGAGGCCGGAGCGCTTTGCGTCGGCGCCGGCTGCGGATCGCGGGAACCGCTGCCGAAGATGCTCGAAAGGAAGCCGCCACCGCTGCTGGGCGCCGGCGCCGCGGCCTGGGATCTGGCCTGCTGCAACTCGGCCTGCAGTTGCTGGACTTGCTGGGTGAGTTGCTTGTTCTGCTCGTCGAGGCTCTTGATTGCCGCCTCTTGCACCAGAATCGCCTGGGTCATGAAATACCCGGCGGCAGGCTGCCGGGTCAGATGCTCCTTGATCCGCGCCTCAGCCTGGGCGTCGCGCGGGGCTGAATCCTTCTCGGCTTGCTGCAACCGTGAAAACAGTCCATCGATCAGGGTTTGCTCTTCGCTGTTCATGGCGACCTCTTTAGATTGCCGGTAAAAAACGGGGCCTTGTCGTCATGCACAAGGTGCAACCAGTAATGGGGCTGCCCAGCGAGCTTTCAATGGCCTTTACCTAACGTTTACGTTTGCTCGCCCCGGGGCTGCATCGGTTAAAGTGTCCAACCGCTTTTTGTGATCTGCGATAACCACTGATGAATCCGTTAACCGTTCTGCGCGACTCCCTGTACTTCTGCCAGCGCAACCTGGGCCGTATCGTCCAACTGTGCCTGCCGCTGGTGGTCCTCGAAGCGCTGCTGCAGCAGGCGGTCGACAGCTCGCTGGGCCCCGAGGCCTTTCCCGGCTACAGCGTGATCGTCGGCCTGCTGATCTACCCGCTCTACACCGGGGTACTGATCCTGTTTCTCGATGCCCGCAGCCGTGGCGAATCGCCATTGGCCCGCGACCTGCTCGCCGCGACCGTCAGCCTGTGGCCGCGCTTTGCCCTGCTGACCGCCATCAACACCCTGCTGATCCTGCTGGGCCTGTCGCTGTATTTCCTGCCCGGGCTGTGGCTGATGGTGACCCTGGCCTTCGCCGAATACCTGCTAGTGCTCAAGGGCCTGCAACCACTGGCCGCGATCAAGGAAAGCTTCCGCCTGACCCGCGGGCACTTCCTGCGGATCCTGGTCTGCATCCTGGCCGTGATGGCCCCGTTGTGGGTGCTCAAGGGCGCCAGCCTGGCGGCGTACCCCGAGCCGGGTCCGATGCTGTCGCTGCTGATCGAAAGCGCCCACAGCTTCCTGCAGTTGTTCACCAGCGTGGTGGTATTTCGCCTGTTCATGCTGATCGGCGACTCGCCTGACCGGCAATGACCCCGGGGGCCGACCGCTCTACCCCTTGGGCCGCGGCCCCGCTCTCGGTTATGCTCGGGCTCAATCCAGCAACGCCATAAGCCGAGCCGATGCCCCGCCTATTTCGCTTCATCCTCCTGGGCCTGCTGATCAGCGCAGGCCTGTTGTCAGCCCTGGTCTACAGCCTGACCTGGCGCCCCGACGCCAAGGAGTCGCTGCCGGTCGCCTGCACCGGCAAGGTGCCCAGCCTGGTGCCGGGCCAGGCACTGAAGGTGATGACCTGGAACGTGCAGTACCTGGCGGGCAAGCGCTACGTGTTCTGGAACGACCAGGCCCGGGGGCCGGACGAGCGCCCGACCCCGGAAGACATGGCCTTCAGCCTGGACGAAGTGGCCCGGGTGATTCGCGATGAACAGCCGGACATCGTGCTGGTGCAGGAGCTGGACGACGGCGCCAAGGCCAGCGACTACCAGGACCAGCTCAAGCTGCTGCAGGAACGCCTGACCGACCTGTATCCCTGCAGCACACAGGCCTTCGACTGGAAGGCCGACTTCGTACCCTCCCCGCACATCTTCGGCAGCGTTGGCCGGCAACTGGCGACCTTGAGCCGCTACAACATCGAACACGCCGAACGCCTGCAATTGCCGGTGCCCGAGGCCAATCTCCTCAGCCGCCAGTTCCAGCCGAAAAACGCCGTGCTGGTGAGTTACCTGCCGTTAAGCGACGGCGGGCAGATGGCAGTGCTCAATACCCATCTGGACCGCGCGACGAAACCCGACGACACCCTGCAAGCCCAGGTGAACGCGGTCACCAGGATCCTCGACCGCTTCGAAGCCCGTGGCACGCCCTGGCTGATCGGCGGCGATTTCAGCCTGCTGCCCCTGGGCCAGTACCAGCGGCTCGCCCCCGAGCAACGCACGCCCTACTCCGCCGACAGCGCGCTGCACACGCTCTGGGACAAGTACCCGATGATCCCCACCAACAACGAGGCCAGCGGCATCGACCGCGCCCTGTGGCTGACCCACTACCCCAACGACCCGGCCCTGAGCGGCCCGGATCGCACCGTCGACTACCTGTTCCACAGCCCGCGGCTCAAGCGAGTCGAGGCCCAGGTACGGCAGGACGACACCCTGCGCATCTCCGACCACCTGCCACTGATCGCCCGCTTCCTGCTGCCCGCCGCGCCGTAGCCGCTGCCGCCGATCGGCCGGAACGGTCGCTGGCGTCGGCACTGGCGCTAAAGGTCCTGCGGACCTATCGCAGCCTGCGGCAGCGGCTACACACTGGGTTACTTGCGCGGTTTGGCGCGGGCCGTGGCTTCGGCCACCAGCGGGTCGTCCGGCCAGTAGTGTTTCGGGTAACGGCCCTTGAGGTCCTTCTTCACCTCGGCGTAGGTGCTGCGCCAGAAGTTCGCCAGGTCCTGGGTGACCTGCACCGGCCGTCGCGCCGGGGACAGCAGATGCAGCTTGACCACCTGCCGTCCGCCAGCGATCCGCGGTGTCTCTGCCAGGCCGAACAACTCCTGCAGGCGCACCGCGAGAATCGGCGGTTGTTCACTGTAATCAAGGCGGATCGACGAGCCGGACGGCACCGTCAGGTGGTGCGGCGCCAGCTCGTCCAGGCGCTGTGGCAACGGCCAGGGCAACAGGCTGTGGACAATGCTGGCCAGTTCCAGGTTGGCGAAGTGGCTGAGGCGCGAAACCTTGCCCAGGTACGGCAGCAGCCAGCTTTCCAGGCTCTTGAGCAGCGCCGCATCACTGACGTCCGGCCACTGGCTTTCGCCCTTGGCCTCTAGATCGAGCTGGCGCAACAAGGCCACCCGGGCCTGCCACTGGCGCAGCTCCGGGGTCCAGGGCAACAGTTCCAGGCCCTTGCGCCGCACCAGGTTGACCAGCGCCTGGCAGCGCGCCGCCTCGTCCAGGCCGGTCAGCGGTTCGCGGCTGAGCACCAGTTCGCCGACCTTGCGCTGGCGCTCGGCACGCAACACTCCTTCGCGCTCGTCCCAATCAAGCTGATCGACGCAGCGCACCTGCTCGGCCAGGACCGAGTCGAACAGCGCCGGGTCGAAATCCGCCGCCAGGTAGATGCGCTCTTCCCGCTGCCCCTGGCGACTGCCCAGGTCGGCGATCACCAGCCAGGGTTGCTTCATCAGGCTGTCGGTCTCGCTGAACAGCGCCGCGCGGCCGTTGGCCAGCCGGTATTCGGCGCCGCCGGGACGACGTTGCTGGGCGACCCGATCCGGATAGGCCAGCGCCAGCAAGGCGCCCAGCCAGCGCGGATGATCCGGGTCCGCCACCGCCTGGCTTGGTTGTCCGCGCAGATAACCACGGTATTGCCGGGCCAGCTGCCGAGCCCGCTGGACCCCGCCCTGGGCGCCACGGGCCGCGCGCTCTTCGCCGGACAGCAGCACCAGGCGGCTATGCAGGTCGGCACCGCCGCCACGCAGGATGTCGCGCTCGCCGAGCAAGGCGGCGACGTCGCAGGCCATGTTCGCCAGCCCCAGGGCCTGGCCCCGCAACAGCAGATGGGCAATGCGCGGATGGGCCGGCAACTCGGCCATTGCCTGGCCATGGGGCGTCAGCTTGCAGTCCTCGCCAGCCGTGGCCGTCAGCGCTCCGAGGCGTTCGAGCAAGTCCTGGGCCTGGGCATAGGCCGCGCCGGGTGGCACATCCAGCCACACCAGTTGCGCCGGTGTCACACCCCAGCGCGCCAGTTGCAGGGCCAGGCCCGCCAGGTCCGCCTGGAGAATCTCCGCGCTGCCATAGGCCGCCAACTGTTCATGCTGGTCCTGGGACCACAGGCGATAGCACACACCCGGCTCCAGGCGCCCGGCCCGACCGGCGCGCTGGGTGGCGCTGGCCCGGGAAATACGCTGGGTGTCGAGACGGGTCATGCCGCTGCCCGGGTCGAAACGCGGCACCCGCGCCAGCCCGGCGTCGACCACCACGCGCACGCCGTCGATGGTCAGGCTGGTCTCGGCGATATTGGTCGCCAGCACCACTTTGCGCTTGCCGGGCGGGGCCGGCTCGATGGCCGCGCGCTGTGCCGCCAGGTCCAGTTCACCGTGCAGCGGACAGAGCAGAATCTCCGGGCGCTCGCCCAGGGCGTCGGCCAACTGCTGGTGCACCCGACGGATCTCGGCCTGCCCCGGCAAGAACACCAGGACGCTGCCGCTTTCATCGTTCAGCGCTTCAAGAAGGGTCTGCACCAGCCGCGGCTCGATGAACTCGCCCGGCTGGAAGGGCCGCCCCCAGCGCACATCGACCGGGAACATGCGGCCTTCGCTGCGCAAGATCGGTGCGTTGTCCAGCAGCCCCGCCAGGCGCTCGCCTTCCAGGGTCGCCGACATCAGGAGGATTTGCAGCGGCTGCTCATCGCGAAACAGATCGCGGCCATTGAGACTCAAGGCCAGGGCCAGGTCGGCGTCGAGGCTGCGCTCGTGGAATTCGTCGAAGATCAGCAAGCCGACGCCTTCCAGCGCCGGATCGTCTTGCAGGCGGCGGGTCAGGATCCCCTCGGTAACCACCTCGATGCGGGTGTTCGGGCCGACCTTGCTATCCAGACGGATGCGGTAGCCCACGGTTTCGCCGACCTTTTCCCCCAGTTCGCTGGCCAGTCGCTCGGCCGCCGCCCGCGCCGCCAGGCGCCGCGGTTCGAGCATGAGAATGCGTTGTCCGGCCAGCCAGGGTTCGTTCAACAGGGCCAAAGGCACACGGGTGGTCTTACCGGCGCCGGGCGGTGCTTCGAGCACGGCCTCGTGGCGTGTCGCCAGGGCTTCACGCAGGGCGGGTAAAACTTCATCAATTGGCAAAGAATTCATACTGGCTCCCAAACAGAGGCGCGAGTATAACGGCGAACTGCCTGGCGTTAATCACGGTCTGAATTCATACCGGCAACGCTTCAGCCTTGCTCTTTCGTGTCTGTTCAGGAGATTTACATGCGTATTCCTTTCCGCATCATCGGTGGCGTCCTGGTTGCCACCCTGCTGACTCAGCTCACCGCCTGCGGCTCGATCTTCTTCCCCGACCGGCGCGGCCAGATCGACGGCAAGATCGACCCGCTGGTAGCTGTGCTCGACGCCGTGGGCCTGCTGTTTTATGTGATCCCGGGGCTGATCGCCTTTGGCGTCGACTTCGCCACCGGCGCCATCTACCTGGAACCGGGCAAGACCGCGCAGGTCGACCCGCACAAGCTGCAGCAAGCCATAGGCGCCGACGGCCAGGTCAATAACCACAAGTTGCAGGCTATCCTCGAAAGCGAGCTGGGCCGCAGCTTCCCTCTGGACGATCCACGCCTGATCCAGCACAAGGGCAGCGCGCAGCAACTGGCCCTGTACGGTCTGCAACCGGCAGCCTGACCCTCACGTTTCTTGAAGGAACAAGCCTTGTATGAGCAGTAGCCCGGAACACGCACGCCTGTTGCGCCTGGCCACCCGCGCCTCGCTGGCGGTGGCCAGTATCCTGATCGTGGCCAAGGCCATCGCCTGGTGGCTGAGCGGCTCGGTCAGCCTGCTGGCCGGCCTCACCGACTCGCTGCTCGATGGCGCCGCGTCGTTCCTCAACCTGCTGGCCGTGCATTACGCCCTGCGCCCGGCCGACGAAGACCACCGCTACGGCCACGGCAAGGCCGAATCGCTGTCGGGCATGGCCCAGGCGCTATTCATCGCGGTGAGCGCGGTGCTGATCGGGGTACAGGCCGTCGAACGCCTGCAGAACCCCGAACCGCTGGGCGCGCCCTGGATCGGTATCGGCGTGATGCTGTTGTCGCTGGCGCTGACCGTGGCGCTGCTGATGGTGCAATACCGGGTGATCCGCGAAACCGGCTCCACCGCGGTACGCGCCGACTCGCTGCACTATCGCTCCGACCTGCTGCTCAATGGCAGCATCCTGCTGGCGCTGGTGCTGGCCAGTTTCGGTTGGCAGCAACTGGACGCCTGGTTCGGCCTGGCGATTGCCGTCTACATCCTGTGGAGCGCGATCCAGATCGCTCGGGAAAGCGTGGCGGTGCTGATGGATGAGGAACTGCCGCCCGAGGTCAGCCAGCACATGCTGGAACTGGTATGCGCCGTGCCCGGGGTACTCGGTGCCCATGACCTGCGCACGCGGATTTCCGGCAACCACTGGTTCGTGCAACTGCATCTGGAGTTACCGGGGGAACTGACCCTGTCGGTGGCCCACGGCATCAGCGATCAGGCCGCCGAGGCGATCCATACGGCCTATCCGCGGGCCGAGGTGCTGGTGCACGCCGACCCGCAGGAAGCGGTGCTCGCCGCCCGGGCTCAGTAAGTCACCTGATAGCCGCGCGAGCTCAAGCAGCCGCCCTGGGCCTGGCGGTAGGTCTGGACCACCTGCGGCGCCGGGGGATAGGTCATCGCCGCCGGGTCGAAGCCGCTCTGCTGCACCGCCCAGCGATAACAGTCGTAGCGGTCCTGATTGATCTGCTGCGGGCTCTGTCCGCTGACCGGGTAGGCCAGCACGTTGTAATCATTGCCGGCCTGCGGCGGCGGGCTGGCCACCGGCGGCTCGACCACTACGTACTGCTGGGTACTGGCCTCGTAGATGTAGTAGGCGCCCGCGGCCAGGAAGAACAGCGCACTGCCGATCCACACCTCGCGCGCGTAGTCCGGCAGGTAGGCCACGCGAATCCCGTAGGGTGGGCGCACCACAACGTAACGCGGCCCCTCTGGGCGGTACCAATAGCCACCGGAGAAGTAATAGTCCCGGCCGCGATAAGGCACACGGTAATGCCGGTCCGGAAAACGATCGATCACATAACCCGGCCGATATTGCGGGCCTGGCCCCCAGCCATTGCCACGACCCTCCGGACGGCCCGGCCAGCGATAGTCGTAGGGACGCGAGCCCGGCCCGCCGGCCTGCCAATGCGGGTTGTAGTCGTTGCGGCGCGGGATGTCCTGGTAATAACCCTGGCGCGGTTCCTGGGTCTGGCGGACGGTATCGGGGCGGCCCTGGATCGGCAGGTTGGCGGACGGCTGTGCCGGTCGTCCCCGCCCTTGATCATTCGGCCCGTGGTTCTGCCAGCGCCCGTTCTCGACGTTGCGCTCGAACTGCTGGCTGTTGTCGCCGCGAATGATTTCAGTCTGCGGGCGCGACTGATGGCTTTCGCCTCGCCCCTGGCCGTTTCCCGGATACCCGTCGTCACTGCGCTGGCCGCCATTGGACCAACCACGGCCGTCATTGCGGTCATCGGCAAGCCCCTGCGCACTGACGCTCACACAGAGCAAACCAACACCTGCCAAACGCCAGATGCGCGATTTCATGCTATTCCTCACTACGGATGGGGGCCTGTAGATAAGACTGGAAAAGCCCAGGCCGGTTCTGCCACAGGTTATCAGTCGCAACACTTATTTATTGAGGCGCCACGGGATATTTCCTGGCGCGCAGGCAATAAAAAAGGGGGACCCGTCGGTCCCCCTTTGAGAATTTCGTCCGTGCTCGACGCTTATGGCGCCGGCTCACCTCACGCCGTCTTCTGGACAGTGTGTAGCCCGGGGGCCGGCTCAACCCTGTGGGATTGGCGGCCGCGGCAGGCCTGATTCGGCGGGCCGCAGTGGACTCTATGTCCGGGCAGTGATTCTGGTGATAAGAATAGGCCTGGCGCGCCGACAGAGGATTGCGAAGATTGCTCCAATAAACATGACTTGCGCAATTTTTAACTCAGGATGGATAATATTGCGCAATAGTTATTAAAAAGGCCTGTTCCATGAGCAAACTCGACCGATACGACCTCAGCATTTTGGCGGAATTGCAGCGCGACGCCCGCATCTCCAATCAGGAACTGGCCGAACGTATCGGCCTGTCGCCTTCGCCGTGTTCACGTCGGGTCAAGCAACTGGAAGACGACGGCTACATTTCCCGCCAGGTCGCCCTGCTGGACCGCAAGATGCTCGGCCTGAGCCTGACCGCCTACGTACTGATCGGCATGGACCGCCACACCCCCGAGCGTTTCGAGAACTTCGAGGCGGCAATCCGCAGCCTGCCGCAGGTCCTCGAATGCAGCCTGGTGACCGGGATGGACGCCGACTACCAGCTCAAGGTGGTGGTGCCGGACATGGATCACTACCAGAAACTGCTGCTGGGCCATCTGACCCGCATCGAAGGCGTGACCAGCGTACGCTCCAGCTTCGTGCTCAATCAGGTGCTCAACAGCACCGAACTGCCGCTGACTCACCTGCGCAACTGAGCGCTATCTCTTCTGTAGGAGCGAGCTTGCTCGCGATAGAAATGTCCGGCCGCAACCGATGTATGGCCTGGAATATTTATCGCGAGCAAGCTCGCTCCTACAAGGACATGCGGAGCCTGTGACGACGAAGCGCACCTGGATCAATGCCCGGTCGCGGCCCCTTGGCGTATACTCGCCCCCGCCTTTTAGCCTTGCCCGCGCTGGAGATGTTCGATGGATCCTGCAGTATTCGAAGAGTGGATGATGACCGGCCTGGTGACCATCCTGATCATTTTCATGGCCTTCATCGTCTGGGATCTGGCGAAGAAGTCCAAGGCCGGACGCTTCGGCTCGTTCATTCTGTTCTTCGTCCTGGGCCTGGGCGTGGCCGCGTTCATTATCAAGAGCGTGGTGATCGGCCTGATCGAATCCGGCGCTTTATAAGCGCGCCGGAACCTCCTTCCACTGGCCCTGGTCGAGCCCATCGATCGTCCAGTCGCCGATCCTGACCCGCACCAGGCGCAATGTCGGCAACCCCACGGCCGCGGTCATGCGCCGCACCTGGCGATTGCGCCCTTCACGAATGATCAATTCCAGCCAACTGGTGGGCACGCTCTTGCGAAAGCGCACCGGCGGATTGCGCGGCCACAGCTGCGGCTCTTCCAGCTGCCGGGCTTCGGCTGGCAGAGTCATGCCGTCATTCAATTCCACGCCATCACGCAGACGCTGCAATTGCTCGGCCGTGGGCTCCCCTTCTACTTGCACCCAATAGGTCTTGGCCAGCTTGTGCCTGGGGTCGGCGATGCGCGCCTGCAACTGGCCGTCGTTGGTCAGCAGCAGCAAACCTTCGCTGTCGCGGTCCAGGCGCCCGGCCGGGTAGATGCCGGGGATCGCGATAAAGTCCTTGAGGGTCGCCCGCCCTTCACCGTCGCTGAACTGGGTCAGCACATCGAAGGGTTTGTTGAACAGGATCAGCTTCGGCTCGGCCGGTGGCGCTTTGGCAACTCGGCGCGGCGCGGAAGACGACGAAGGACTCTTCACGCCAGGGCGGCGGGAAGCGGGACGCGGAGGACGAGACATGGCGAAAAGAACATCTAACGGTCAGGGCCGACCATGCTAGTGGCCCGACCGTTAAATGACCATCCCGCGATCAGCGGAACGGCGGCTCGTCGAAGCTGCGCAGCTTGCGCGAGTGCAGCGAGTTGAGCTCGGTACGCAGCAGGTCCACCGCGGCGATACCGATCTTCAAGTGCTGGCTGACCGCGCGCTCATAAAAGGCGTTGGCCGAACCCGGCAGCTTGATTTCGCTGTGCAGCGGCTTGTCCGAGACACACAGCAAGGTGCCGTATGGCACCCGCAGGCGATACCCCTGGGCGGCGATGGTGCCGCTTTCCATGTCCACCGCCACGGCGCGGGACAGGTTGATCAGCGGACGCTCCTGGGCCCAGCGCAATTCCCAGTTACGGTCGTCGTAGGTCAGCACGGTGCCGGTGCGCAGGCGTTTTTTCAGGTCGTCGCCCTTCTCGCCGGTGACGTTGGCAGCAGCCTGCTGCAACGCTAGCTGCACTTCGGCCAGGGCCGGAATCGGAATGTTCGGCGGCACCACGCGATCGAGAATGCCATCGCGACGCATGTAGGCGTGGGCCAGCACGTAGTCGCCGATGGTCTGCGACTGCCGCAGGCCGCCGCAGTGGCCGATCATCAGCCAGCAGTGCGGACGCAATACCGCCAAATGGTCAGTGATGTTCTTGGCGTTGGACGGGCCGACGCCAATGTTCACCAGGGTCACGCCGTGGCCGTCGCTGGCCTGCAGGTGATAAGCCGGCATCTGGTAGCGGTGCCAGACCACCCCGGCGGCGATCGACGAGGCTTCGCCGTGATCCATGCCCTTCTCGATGATCACATTGCCCGGCAGGACCATGCGCACGAACCGCGGATCGCTGCGCAGTTGCTCCAGGCCGTGGGTGATGAACTGGTCGACATAGCGGTGGTAGTTGGTCAGCAGGATCCATGGCTGCACATGGCGCCAGTCGCTGCCGGTGTAGTGCACCAGGCGGCGCAGGGAGAAATCCACCCGCGCGGCATCGAACAGCGCCAGGGGCAGCGGATGGGTGTTTTCCCAATCGTACAGCCCGTCGGCGATGCCATCGGTGGCGGCAGACAGGTCGGTGCTGGGGAACACCCGCGCCAGCACCGCGGCGGTGACGCCGGAACCGGCCAGTTCATCGCCCTGCTCGACCACGTACGGATACGGGATGTTCTGCTCGCTGACGCCCACTTCCACGGTCACGGTGAAGTCGTGCATCAGTGGCACCAGCTGTTCCAGCAGGTACTTACGGAAGGCGGCGGGATGGGTGACCGTGACGCTGTAGGTACCCGGCAACTGGACCTTGGCGTAGGCCCTGGTGGTCTGCGGGACTTCGCCCTGACAGAGATAAGTCAGGCGCAATTCCGGGTAACGAAACAGGGCGCGCTGTTCGGCGTCCGGTTCGACACGATCCTTGAGGTAACGCTTGAGCGCCTGGCTCAGCGACGTGGTGGCCCGCTCATGCAAAGCGGCAAGCCGGTCCACGGCTTGCTCGGCGGTTTGAACGACAATAAAAGCTTCGGTCACGGTAAGCATCCTGTGTTCTGATCTTGCAGGCCTTCATCTTGCCTGCAACGCCGTCTCACGGGAACAGCGGAATATGCGTAGGAGCGAGCTTGCTCGCGAAAGATCTTTCAGGCCCCAGCCGATCGGTAGCCTGGACTATTTATCGCGAGCAAGCTCGCCCCTACAACAAACCAGTCAGAAGCCTGTCGGGGTGGAGCGCGCGACTATCGCCTCCACATCCAACCCTCGCGGCAAGGTGCCGTAGACCCTTCCTGCCGAACCCAGGCGACTGGCGATAAAGGCATCGCTGACCGCCGCGTTGCCAGCTTCCAGCAGCAGCTTGGCCTGCAGGCCCAGGGCGATGTCCTCGGTCAGCTGGCGGGCGCGGTACTGAATGTCGTCGGTGTCCTGGAAGGCGCCTTTCAGGTTGGCGATATGCGCGGCCAGGCGCCTGTCGCCATGGCCATCGCCCAGCTCGGCGAACAACGCATCGAGCACGCCCGGCTCCTTGGACAAGGCGCGCAGCACATCCAGGCACTGCACGTTGCCGGAACCTTCCCAGGTCGAGTTGACCGGCGCTTCGCGGTACAGCCGCGGCAGAATGCTCTCCTCGACATAACCGGCGCCGCCCATGCACTCGGCGGCCTCGTTGATCATTGCCGGGGCCCGCTTGCAGATCCAGTACTTGCCCACCGCCGTCACCAGTCGCGAGAACATGGCTTCTTGCGGGTCATCCAGGTTATCCAGCGCGCGGCCCATGCGCAGGCTCAAGGCCAGCGCCGCCTCGCTTTCCAGCGCCAGGTCGGCCAGTACGTTCTGCATCAAGGGTTGCTCGCTGAGTACACGCCCGCCCACCAGCCGATGGGCACAATGATGGGCGGCCTGGGTCAGCGCCTGGCGCATCAGCGAGCTGGAGCCGACCATGCAATCGAAGCGGGTCATGGCGACCATTTCGATGATGGTCGGCACGCCGCGGCCTTCTTCACCGATCATCCACGCCAGGGCCCCACGGAACTCCACTTCGCTGGAGGCATTGGAGCAGTTGCCGAGCTTGTTTTTCAGGCGCTGGATATAGAACTGGTTGCGGCTGTCATCCGGACGATGGCGAGGCAACAGGAAGCAGGTCAGGCCTTTTTCGGTCTGGGCCAGGGTCAGGAAGGCGTCGCACATCGGCGCCGAACAGAACCATTTGTGGCCCACCAGTTCATAAGCCTGCCCTGGCCCCGTAGCACCCACCGGATACGCCTTGGTGGTGTTGGCGCGCACATCAGTGCCGCCTTGTTTCTCGGTCATCGCCATGCCGATGGTGACGCCGGCCTTGTGGGCCATGCCGACATTGCGCGGGTCATATTCGGTGGCGAGGACTTTCGGCAGCCACTGCTCGGCGAGATCCGGCTGCAGCTTCAGCGCCGGCACACAGGCGAAGGTCATGGTCAGCGGGCAACCGCTGCCGGCCTCGGCCTGGCTGTGCAGATAGGTCATGGCGGCGCGCGCGACATGCGCCCCGGATTGCGGATGAGCCCAGGGCAAGGACGTCAGGCCGTGCTCGATGGCGGTGCGCATCAGCTCGTGATACGCCGGATGAAACTCCACCAGGTCGAGGCGATGCCCGTAACGGTCATGGCTGGTGAATACCGGCTTGTTCTGGTTGGCCAGGAACCCCGCTTCCATCAGCGGCCCACCGGCCAGGGCACCGTAGGCGTCGATCCGCGCTTCGGCCCAACCAGCGCCGAAACGCCGTGCCCACTCCTGCAACGGCAGATCGATTCGATAGAGGTTGGTACCGTCCAGGGAAGGTGGCTGGTTGGTGACTTCGTGGGTCTCGGCGAACTGATGCAGGTTCATGTCGGGGCTCCTTGAGGGGTGTGCCAGAACCTCAGTTAAGCACCCCCTCCCCACCGAACAAAGTGGCATACCCGCCTAAATGCCGGCGCTTTCGCCCTGTTCCGAGGCCAGTACCCGACGCGCCAGAACGCTTTGCAACTCTTCGAATTTCACCGGCCAAGAGAGGTAATCGAGCAGGCAGCGCTCAGCATCCAGACCATGTGCCAAGGCCGACACCAGCAGCACCGGCAACTTGGCGCAACCCGGCATGCCATGCACCTGGTCGCACAGTTTGAGCGCCTCGGCCTGCTCGATCTGGCAATCGAGCAATACCGCATCCACCGACTCTCGGCGCAACAACGCCAGCGCCCCGCGAGCGTTCTCGGCCGTGCGTACCTGATAACCCAGCTTGAGCAACATGCCGCGGATCACCAGTTGATTGATGCTGTTGTCGTCCACCAGCAGCACGCTGCAATCCTGCGGCATGCGCCGGACGGCGCGGACCCGCAAGGCCGGCTGGGAGGCCATCGGCTGCTCGCCGTCCACATCGAAGGTCACCTCCAGGCGGAAACAGCTGCCACGCCCCGGCTCCGATTCATGGGTCAGATGGCCACCCAGCAGATCCACCAGTTGCCGACAGATCGCCAGCCCCACGCCCAATCCGCCGTATTCACGGGTCATCGATCCATCGAGCTGGAAGAAGCGTTGGTACAACGAGGCCTCATCGAGATTGACGAAACCGATGCCGGTGTCGATCACCGCGAAGGTCATCGCCACCCGCCCGGTTGCCACCGGCTTGCCAGTCACTCGCAGGACCAGGCCACCCACCCGGGTGAACTTGATGGCATTGTCCAGCAGGCACTCCAGGCACTGGCTCAACTTGCCGCGATCGCCCAGCAGCCGATCGGGCAACCCGGCGGCCAGGTCGACATCGAAGCCCAGCCCCTTGGCCGAGGCGTTGGCGCAAAACTGGCCCAGCAAGGCATCGAGCAGCGAACGCAGGCTGAAGCCCTCGTGCTGGGCACTGAGCTTGCCGGCCTGCAGCTCGGTCAGGGTCAGGATGCCATTGACCATGCGCATCATGTCCCGGGCCGAACCGGCGGCAGTCTGCTGGTATTGCTCCAGCTCCGGATCGAGATCGACGGTCTGCATCAGTTCCAGGGAACCGATCACCCCATTCATCGGTGTGCGCAGTTCGTGGGTCAGGGTGGCGAGGAACTCATCCTTGAGCCGGTTGCTGTGGGCCAGCTGCTGGTTGAGCACTTCGAGCTTCTGCCCGGCATCGAACAGGGTCTGCGCCTGCTGCTCGCGCATCGAGTTGATGCGGTCGGCCAGGGCCAGCGACAACAGCGCCACCTCGATGGCCGAACCGATCTGGCTGGAATACATGGTCAGGAACATGTTCGGCAGATAACCCAGCACCATCAGGGTATTGATGATCCCGCCCACCAGGAACGCCGACCAGGCGATGATGAAGTAGCGCGCCACGCGCATGCCGCGGCACCAGGCGACGATGCCGGAGACGAAGATCACCACGGTAAAGATCAGCGCCAGGGCCGTGGCCAGACGCAACGCCAGGGCGTAGCTGGTCATCAGCGACAAGGCCACCACCACGGCGCTGCACAGGATCAGCACCAGCAGCAGGCGATCGACCCAGCGGCTGTGGCTGGCGGTCTGCAGGAAACTGCGGGCGAACTGGCTGCCGAACAGGGCCGCCGCGCCGATGAAAAATGGCGTTGCCGCGTTGGCCCACCACGGGTTGTCCGGCCAGAAGTACTCCACCGCGGCGCCGTTCACCGACAGTTGGTACAGCCCGAACGAGGCGATGTAGAGGATGTAATAGAGGTAACTGGTGTCGCGCACGCTCAGGTAAATGAACAGGTTGTAGACCAGCATCCCCAGCAGCACGCCGTAGATCAGGCCGAGTACATACAGGCGCACCGGCTGCGCTTCCAGGTACGCCGTGCTGGACCAGAGCGTCACCGGCGCCTGGACCGAGCCCTGGCTCTGCAGGCGCAGGAACAGGGTCTTTTGCTCGTAGGGCGCGAAGCTCAGGTCGAACAGGTAATTGTTCTGGCGGATCTGCCGGCTGTCGAACGGCAAGGCATCGCCGGTGCGCTGGGCCAGACGGTAGCCCCCGGTTTCATCGGGCACATACAGTTCCAGATGATCGAGCGGCGGATAGGCCAGCTCCAGCAGCCAGGTGTGTCGTATGGAAGGGTTGGCGGGACGGTAGCTGAGATGGATTTTCAGCCAGAATGCCGAGCGGGAGTAACCGGCGTTGAGGGTGGCCTTGTCATGGGTCTTGAAACTACCGGCCATCGCCGCTGTGCTGACATCCGCGATCGTTGCCTGACCACTTGCGTCTTCAAACACCTGCATCACCCGACCCAAGGGCAGGCTTTGGGTGAACTCGTCGAACTCGACCGCGCCAGCCAGCATCGGCAAGCTCAACAGCAACATCAGCAAATAGCGCATAAAGCCCCAGCGTGGCCTGTCCGGTGGTGTCAGGAAGCCCCCCATTTCCCTTTGAGTAGACGTAAAACCGGCATGACCTGTTATTGGTTTGGATCCACTCTAGCATAGCCGTTGGTGGCCAATGAACACCACGAAAAGTTTTAGTTTAAAGGCTCTAGAACGGGCGTTTCAGCGCTATCCATTGATCTAGAGCTGTTGCCTCGGTCAACTTGCCGGCAAGGCGGAAAAACCAGCCCCGGCCGACACGCGAGGAGCCGTGCAAAAAAGATGTTTGGTGGTAAGCTCGCGCACCATGAATATCTACAGCTCTCGCCCCGTTGTCCTCTGTCTCTCCGGCCACGACCCCAGTGGCGGCGCCGGCCTGCAGGCAGATATCGAAGCCCTGCTCGCCCAGGGTTGCCATGCAGCTCCCGCTGTGACCGCGCTGACCGTGCAGGATACGGTCAACGTCAGCGACTTCCGTGTGCTGGATCGCGAGTGGGTGCTGGCCCAGGCCAACGCCGTACTCAACGACTCCACGGTCGCCGCGGTCAAGCTGGGCATGCTCGGCTCGCTGGAAATGGTCGACACCGTGGTCGAGCTGTTGCAGGCGCATCCGCACCTGCCGATGGTCTGCGACCCGGTATTGCGCGCCGGCGGCGGCGGGCGCCTGGGCAAGGACGAGGTCGGTTACGCCATGCGTGAACGCCTGCTGCCACTGGCGACCATCGCCACCCCGAACCTTCCGGAAGCACGAATCCTCGCCGAGTTGCCCGAAGGCACTGCGGACCAGTGCGCGGAAAAGCTCCTGCCGTTCGTCAAACACCTGCTGATCACCGGCGGCCATGGCGACGAGCATGAAGTGCATAATCGCCTGTACAGCCGCGACGGCAGCCGTCACACCTACACCTGCCAGCGGCTGCCGGGCAGTTATCACGGTTCCGGTTGCACCCTGGCCAGCGCCCTGGCCGGACGCCTGGCCCAGGGCGAAAACCTGGCCAGCGCCGTGAAGTCGGCCCTCGATTACACCTGGCGCACCCTGCGCGACGCCGAGCAACTGGGCCAAGGCCAGTTCGTACCGCGCCGCCTGCCGCTGGACTTCTGCTCGTAAGCCATGAGGCTCGCTCGATGAAACTACGTGGTCTGTATGCCATTACCGACAGCCAACTGTTGGCCGGCAAATTCCTGCAGTACGTGGAGGCGGCGCTCGACGGTGGCGTGACCCTCCTGCAATACCGCGACAAGAGCAGCGACGAGGCCCGCCGCCTGCGCGAAGCCGAAGCCCTGCACAGCTTGTGCGAGCGCTACAAGACGCAACTGATCATCAATGACGACGCCGAATTGGCCGCGCGCATCGGTGTCGGCGTACACCTGGGCCAGACCGATGGCCCGCTGACTCCGGCCCGTGCCCTGCTCGGCCGCCAGGCGATCATCGGCTCGACCTGCCACGCCCAGCTGGAGCTGGCCGAGCAAGCCGCCAAGGAAGGCGCCAGCTATGTCGCCTTCGGTCGCTTCTTCAATTCCAACACCAAGCCCGGCGCGCCGACGGCCAACCTGGAGCTGCTGGACCAGGCCCGCGCCCGGCTGCACCTGCCGATCTGCGCGATCGGCGGCATCACCCTGGAGAACGCCGCGCCGCTGGTCGCCCATGGCGTCGACCTGCTGGCCGTGGTCCATGGCCTGTTCGGTGCCGACAGCGCCCAGGAAGTGACCCGCCGCGCCCGCGCCTTCAACACCCTCTTCTAACCGCTGATTTTCGAGAGTCCGATCATGTCTCGTTCCGAAACCCTGTTTGCCAATGCCCAGAAACACATCCCCGGCGGCGTGAACTCGCCTGTGCGTGCGTTCAAGAGCGTGGGCGGCACTCCGCTGTTCTTCAAACACGCCGAAGGCGCCTACGTCACCGACGAAGACGACAAGCGTTATGTGGACTACGTCGGCTCCTGGGGGCCGATGATCCTTGGCCACAGCCATCCGGATGTGCTGGACGCGGTGCGCAAACAGCTGGAACACGGCCTGTCCTACGGCGCCCCGACCGCCATGGAAACCGAAATGGCCGACCTGGTCTGCTCCATCGTGCCGTCCATGGAAATGGTGCGCATGGTCAGCTCCGGCACCGAAGCGACCATGAGCGCGATCCGCCTGGCCCGCGGTTTCACCGGCCGCGACAGCATCATCAAGTTCGAAGGCTGCTACCACGGCCACTCCGACAGCCTGCTGGTCAAGGCTGGCTCTGGCGCGCTGACCCAGGGCGTGCCCAGCTCGGCCGGCGTACCGGCGGCTTTCGCCAAACACACCCTGACCCTGCCGTTCAACGACATCGACGCGGTCGAGAAGATGCTCGCCGAGGTCGGCCAGGAAGTGGCCTGCATCATCGTCGAGCCGGTGGCCGGCAACATGAACTGCGTGCCACCGGCCCCGGGCTTCCTCGAAGGCCTGCGCAGCCTGTGCGACAAGCACGGCGTGGTGCTGATCTTCGACGAAGTGATGACCGGTTTCCGCGTCGCCCTGGGCGGTGCCCAGGCGCACTACGGGGTGACCCCGGACCTGTCAACCTTCGGCAAGATCATCGGCGGCGGCATGCCGGTGGGTTGCTTCGGCGGTAAACGCCAGATCATGGAGCACATCGCGCCGCTGGGCCCGGTCTACCAGGCTGGCACCCTGTCGGGCAACCCGCTGGCCATGGCCGCCGGCCTGACTACTCTGCGCCTGATCAGCCGTCCGGGCTTCCACGCCGAGCTGAGCGACTACACCAGCCGCCTGCTCGACGGCCTGCAGCAACGCGCTGACGCCGCCGGTATCCCGTTCGTGACCACCCAGGCGGGCGGCATGTTCGGCCTGTATTTCAGCGGCGCCGACGATATCGTCACGTTCGACGATGTGATGGCCAGCGATGCCAATCTGTTCAAACGCTTCTTCCACCTGATGCTCGAAGGCGGTGTCTACCTGGCCCCGAGTGCCTTCGAAGCCGGCTTCACCTCGATCGCCCACGGCGACGCCGAGCTGAAACTGACCCTGGACGCGGCCGAACGCGCTTTCGCTGCCCTGAAGTAACCTTCCCCGCCAAACCGGCGCCACACTTGCTGGCGCCGGTTTTACGCCGCATTCGCGCCCCAACTCCCGAAACAGCCCCGAAAGCGGCGGATATCGCGCCCGCGCAGCAGAAAAACGAGTAAAGACTTTGTAAGGTTGGCCCTGCTTATTTCATAATGCGCGCTTATTGGATCCCTCGATGGGTCCGCGCGCCCTTCAGAGGTAAGTCGATTCCCATGAACCGCACCGGCCGCGCCCTTGCACTGGGCTGCCTGTTGCTCCTTCAGCCCCTGCTCGCGCACGCACAAGCAGGCGGCAACTCGTTGTTGATCCCAGCGATGGGTCGCTGCACCCTCAATACTCAGTCACAGGATCTGTCCGAGGCCCTGGCGGTCTGCCAGAAGGCGGCTGACGAAGGGGATGCGCAAGCGCAATACGAGCTGGGCGAGTTCTACTACGAAGGTAAAAATACCCCGCGCGATCTCAATCAGGCCTTGAGCTACTTTGAAAAGGCCTCGCTGCAAGGCCACGCCCAGGCGCAATTCAAACTCGGCACCATGTTCTTTCGCGGCGAAGGCGTACCGGCCAACAACGTTCAGGCCTATATCGTGCTGAAGATGGCGGCGGTCAACGGTGCCGAAGAGGCACTGGACACGGCCGACGAAGTGGCCGAGCACATGCAGCGCGATGAGCTGGAAGTCGCCACCCAGGTGCTGGGGCAGATTTTCCGCAAATACCTGATGGAATTGCAGAGCGCCGACGGGCGTTCGCCCTTCTCACCCCTGCCTTGAGCGCATCGCGAGCATACTTGCCCGCGATGGAATGCGACGCTCTTCTCGATACAGCCCTTATTTCTCAGGCATCGGCATCGGAAACGGCATGACGTTGCTCACGCCACGCGCCTCGCTGATCTTCGGCGTGCCCAGGCGCTCGACCTCGTCGATGCGCACGATCGAATGCATCGGCACAAAGCTGCGTACCACGCCTTCGAACTGGGCCTTGAGCTTCTCTTCGCTCGGATCGACGACCACTTGCGTGCGCTCGCCAAAGACGAACTCTTCCACCTCCAGGAAACCCCACAGATCACTTTGATAGATCTGCTTGGCGTACATTTCGAACACCTGTCCCTGGTTGAGGAAAATCACCTTGTAGATTGGAGCTTCACGTTTGGTCATGGTGGGCGGGTAACACATCGGGGGATATAAAAGAGGGCGCGAACTATAGCATAGCCACCGGACGCGCAGCGGTAGGAACCTCAGGCCATGTTCCCTATAATGCGCGGTTCTTTGAATCACGTGATGACTCCGTCCATGGCCAAGAAGCTCTACATAGAAACCCACGGTTGCCAGATGAACGAGTACGACAGCTCGCGCATGGTCGATCTGCTGGGTGAACACCAGGCCCTGGAAGTCACCGCTCGCGCCGAAGACGCGGACGTCATCCTGCTCAACACCTGCTCGATCCGCGAACGAGCCCAGGACCGGGTGTATTCCCAACTGGGTCGCTGGCGCGAGCTGAAGCTGGCCAACCCGGACATGGTCATCGCCGTCGGCGGTTGCGTGGCCAGCCAGGAAGGCGCAGCCATCCGCGATCGTGCGCCCTATGTCGACGTGGTCTTCGGCCCGCAGACCCTGCACCGCCTGCCGGAAATGATCGATGCCGCCCGCAGCAGCAAGCTGCCGCAGGTCGACGTCTCGTTCCCGGAAATCGAGAAATTCGACCACCTGCCAGAGCCGCGCATCGACGGCCCGAGTGCCTATGTCTCGGTGATGGAAGGCTGCAGCAAGTACTGCACCTTCTGCGTGGTGCCCTACACCCGTGGCGAGGAAGTCAGCCGGCCGTTCGACGACGTGATCTGCGAGATCATTCACCTGGCGGAAAACGGCGTGCGCGAAGTCACCCTGCTGGGGCAGAACGTCAACGGTTACCGTGGCCAGACCCACGACGGCCGCCTGGCCGACCTCGCCGAACTGATCCGTGTGGTCGCGGCGGTCGATGGTATCGAGCGCATCCGCTATACCACCTCCCATCCGCTGGAATTCTCCGACAGCCTGATCCAGGCCCACGCCGAAGTGCCGGAACTGGTGAAACACCTGCACTTGCCGGTGCAATCGGGTTCCGACCGGATTCTCGCGGCCATGAAGCGCAACCATACGGCGCTGGAATACAAGTCCAAGCTGCGCAAACTGCGCGCCGCCGTGCCGGGCATCTGCATCAGCTCGGACTTCATCGTCGGCTTCCCCGGCGAGACCGAAAAAGACTTCGAACAGACCATGAAGCTGATCGAAGACGTCGGCTTCGACTTCTCCTACTCGTTCGTCTACAGCCAGCGCCCGGGCACCCCGGCGGCCGACCTGGCGGACGACACCCCGGAAGAGTTGAAAAAGGAACGCCTGAACGCGCTGCAACATCGGCTGAATCAGCAAGGATTCGAAATCAGCCGACAGATGGTCGGCTCGATCCAGCGCATCCTGGTTACCGACTACTCGAAGAAAGACCCGGGCGAACTGCAGGGGCGGACCGAGAACAACCGTATCGTCAATTTCCGCTGCGACAACCCGACGCTGATCGGCCAGTTTGCCGATGTGCACATCGACTCGGCCCAGCCTCACTCGCTGCGCGGATCGCTGCTGCAATAACCTCCTGCCGATGCTGGCTGACCAGCGGTAGTGGCCTCGGGCACGCCATCGCCGGGAAGCCGGCTTCCAAGGAAAATGTGGCGAAAGACATTGCTTTGTATAAGAGCTTTCGCACCCAGGCCGCTGGCGTTATCCTTGAATTCATCCCTTATTGCCGTTGGGCGGCTAAAAAACGACCTTGAACGCACCCATAGAACCACATCGTTTCATCCTCGAGCCCTTTGAGGCTCGCCGCTTCGCCAATCTGTGCGGGCAATTCGACGAGCATTTGCGCTTGATCGAGCAGCGCCTGACCATCGAGATCCGCAACCGCGGCAATCAGTTCGAACTGATCGGCGAACCCAAGCACACCACCTCCGCGGAAAACCTCCTGCGCCGCCTGTACCGGGAAACCAAGGGTACCGAGCTGTCGCCGGACATGGTGCATCTGTTCCTCCAGGAATCCGCCGTCGAAGAACTGGACAATCACCCTGTCGCCGAAGCGGCCGTGGCCCTGCGCACCAAAAAAGGCATGATTCGCCCCCGCGGCTTGAATCAGCAGCGCTACGTCAAGGAGATCCTCGGCAACGACATCAACTTCGGCATCGGCCCGGCCGGTACCGGCAAGACCTACCTGGCCGTGGCCTGTGCGGTAGACGCACTGGAGCGCGAGCAGGTACGACGCATCCTGCTGGTGCGTCCGGCGGTCGAAGCCGGTGAGAAACTCGGCTTCCTGCCGGGCGACCTGGCCCAGAAGATCGACCCGTACCTGCGCCCGTTGTATGACGCACTGTATGAAATGCTCGGCTTCGAACACGTCGCCAAGCTGATCGAGCGCCAGGTCATCGAGATTGCGCCACTGGCCTACATGCGCGGCCGTACGCTGAACAACAGCTTCATCATTCTCGACGAAAGCCAGAACACCACCGTCGAGCAGATGAAGATGTTCCTGACCCGGATCGGCTTCGGCTCCACCGCCGTGATCACGGGCGACATCACCCAGGTCGACCTGCCCAAGGGCACCAAGTCCGGCCTGGCCCATGTGATCAACGTCCTCAAGGACGTCCCGGGCATCAGCTTCACCCACTTCATGCCCAAGGACGTGGTGCGCCATCCGCTGGTGCAACGCATCGTCGAAGCCTATGAGCGCTTCGAGCAGCGCGTGGCCGACGAGTCCGCCCAGTCCGCCGCGGAAAAAGGCAATCGCCACGATGCTTGAGCTTGATCTGCAACTGGCAAGCGAAAAGCCTGCTCCCAGCGAAGCCCTGTTCCGCCAATGGTGTGAACTGGCCCTGCGCCAGCGCACCGCCGACTCGGAACTGACCATCCGCCTGGTGGACGAACCCGAAGGCCGCGAACTGAACCGCACCTGGCGGCAGAAGGACTACGCCACCAACGTCCTGTCGTTCCCCGCCGACGTGCCGGACGAACTGCTGGACATTCCATTGCTCGGCGACCTGGTGATCTGCGTCGAAGTGGTCGAGCGCGAAGCCGCCGAACAAGGCAAGGACCCCCAGGCCCACTGGGCCCATCTGGTGATTCACGGCTGCTTGCATCTATTGGGTTACGACCATATAGATGACGACGAAGCCGAAGAAATGGAAGCACTGGAACGAACGTTGCTTGCAGAACTGGGTCATCCCGACCCTTATGCGGACGACGAAACCGAAGAACATCCATCTGTAACAACCAAGGATTTAGAGTAATCGCTATGAGCGAAGACCGATCGAGCAGCGGGCAAAAGTCGTGGCTGGGTAAACTGACCCAGGCTTTTGCCCATGAGCCGAAAAACCGCCAGGAGCTGCTGGAGCTGCTGCGCGAAGCCCATCAGAACAAGTTGCTGGACAGCGAAGCGCTGGCCATCGTCGAAGGCGCCATCCAGGTCGCTGACCTGCAGGTACGGGACATCATGGTTCCGCGCTCGCAGATGATCAGCATCAAGGCGACCCAGACTCCTCGCGAATTCCTGCCGTCCGTCCTCGATTCCGCGCACTCGCGTTATCCGGTGATCGGCGAAAGCCATGACGACGTCATGGGCGTCCTGCTGGCCAAGGACCTGCTGCCGCTGATCCTCAAGGAGAACGGCGACAGCTTCAACATCAAGGACCTGCTGCGTCCGGCGACCTTCGTTCCCGAATCCAAGCGCCTGAACGTGCTGCTGCGTGAGTTCCGCGCCAACCACAATCACATGGCCATCGTCATCGACGAATACGGCGGCGTGGCAGGCCTGGTGACCATCGAGGACGTGCTGGAGCAGATCGTCGGCGACATCGAAGACGAGCACGACGTCGAGGAAGACAGCTACATCAAGCCCCTGCCGAGCGGCGATTTCCTGATCAAGGCGTTGACGCCGATCGAGAACTTCAACGAGTTCTTCGACAGCGAGTTCTCCGACGACGAGTTCGACACCGTCGGCGGCCTGGTGATGAGCGCGTTCGGGCACCTGCCTAAACGTAACGAAATCACCGAAATCGGTGCCTATCGCTTCCGTATCCTGAATGCCGACAGCCGTCGGATTCATCTGCTGCGACTAACGCCTATCCCCCGCTAAGGATCAACATGCTGCGCTTAACCCGCCCCGGCTGGCCCGGTAACCTGCTGGCCATGGCGGCTGGCGCAATCACCACCCTGGCCCTGGCGCCGTACGACATCTGGCCGCTGGCACTGCTGGCGGTCGGCTTCTTTTATGCCGGCCTGCGCGAGCTGAGCCCGCGTCAGGCGCTGTGGCGCGGCTGGTGTTTCGGCTTCGGCCTGTTTGCCGCCGGCACCAGCTGGATCTACGTCAGCATCCATACCTACGGCGGCGCCTCGGTGCTGCTGGCCGGTTTACTGATGCTGGCCTTCATTGCCGCCATCGCCTTCTTTTTCGCCCTGCCGGCCTGGCTCTGGGCGCGTTGGCTGCGTCGCAATGAAGCCCCTCTCGCCGATGCCCTGGCCTTCGCCGCCCTTTGGGTGGGCCAGGAAGCCTTCCGCGGCTGGTTCCTGACGGGTTTCCCCTGGCTCTATTCCGGCTACAGCCAACTCGACGGCCCGCTGGCCGGCCTGGCCCCGCTGGGTGGCATGTGGCTGATCTCCTTTGCCCTGGCGCTGACCGCCGCCCTGCTCTACAACCTGCCCGGCCTGACCCGTGCCGGGCGCAAGGGGTTTATCGCCGCCGGCCTGGTGCTGCTGGTCGCCCCCTGGGTGATCGGTATCGCGCTCAAGGGACATGCCTGGACCAGCCCGTCGGGCGAGCCGCTGACCGTGGCGGCGATCCAGGGCAATATCGAACAGAGCCTGAAATGGGACCCCGCGCAACTCAACTCCCAGCTGGCGCTGTACCGCGACATGAGTTTCAGTTCCAAGCGCGTGGATCTGCTGGTGTGGCCGGAAACCGCGGTGCCCGTGCTCAAGGAGTCGGCCGAAGGTTATCTGAACATGATGGGCAATTTCGCCGCCGACCGGCATTCGGCGCTGATCACCGGCGTACCGATCCGCCAGGAAGTGCACCATCAGAAGCGCTACTTCAATGGCATTACCGTAGTCGGCGAAGGCGATGGCGAGTACCTCAAGCAGAAGCTCGTGCCATTCGGTGAGTACGTGCCCCTGCAGGACTTGCTGCGCGGCCTGATTGCGTTCTTCGACCTGCCCATGTCGGACTTCGCCCGCGGCCCCGCCGACCAGCCTTTACTGCAAGCCAAGGGTTACCAGATCGCGCCGTTCATCTGCTACGAGGTGGTCTACCCGGAATTCGCCGCCAGCCTGTCAGCCCGTAGCGACCTGCTGCTGACCATCAGCAACGACACCTGGTTCGGCACTTCGATCGGCCCGTTGCAGCACTTGCAGATGGCCCAGATGCGAGCTTTGGAAGCCGGCCGCTGGATGATCCGCGCCACCAACAACGGGGTGACCGGCCTGATCGATCCGTTCGGCAAGATCACCGTGCAGATTCCGCAGTTCGAACGCGGAATCCTGTACGGCGAAGTGGTGCCGATGCACAACCTGACGCCTTACCTGCAGTGGCGCTCGTGGCCCCTGATCATCCTGAGCGTCCTGCTGTTCGGCTGGGCCCTGCTGGCCAGCCGGATCGCCAAGACCGTCTGACGTCATCGCGAGCCATCGAACGTCGAGCGGCTGCTCCTGCCAGGAATTTGCGATTCCTGCAGGAGCGGGCTGGCTCACGATGAATCTACTCTCCACGATAAAACAGCTTGTAGCCCACCAGCCCCACCGCCTCGTTCAACAACTGGCCGCTCTGCCAGATCGACTTGAACTCCGGCATCCAGCCACCCAGCGGCCTGGCGTTATCCACCCCGAGGAACCCCACGGGCGCCGGCACCACGGTGAATCCTGCCTGTTCGAAACTCCAGACAGCCCGCTGCATATGCCAGGCCTGGGTGACCAGCACCACTCGCTTGACGCCTTGCGGCTCCAGCACTTGGGCGCTGAATTGGGCGTTTTCCCAGGTCGTGCGGCTACGCCCTTCCTGCCAGCGCACCGTCACGTCGAAATCGTTCAGCAACGACTCGGCCATCAGCGCCGCTTCCGTTGGCGGCGTGCCGTAGTGCAGGCCACCGCTGGTCAGGATCGGCAACCCGGAAGCCTTGGCCAGGCGCGCCGCATAGCGCTGGCGCTCCAGGCCAACACCGGTCGGCTGGTCGGAACCCCAGGCCGGGTCGCCACGTTCACGCCCCGACCCCAGCACCACAATCGCATCGGCCTGTTTGGCCAGGGTCGACCACTGGCTTTGCGTCAGCGCCGGCTCACTTTCCAGGGCACTGGCGCCCCACTCCACCATCACAGGCAGGCTCATCAACCAGAACCCGCCCAGGCCGAGAGCAAAACACAAACCGGCCAGTCGCGGCCTCGAGCGGCGAAACCACCAGGCAAGCAGAAGCAGCAGCAACAGAAGACCTGGCGGCAGGAGTAGTTGTTTGACGAAATAACGAAAAGGCATCGAGCATCTCCAAAGATGCTCGAAGCCTAAGTGGGTAAAAGCAAAGCGACAACAGATACGAAACAGATTTCACGCACAAGGTACGCGGCGTTGACGCTGCGCAGATGCCCGCATGGGCTGCGCAGACTCACTTGAACTGCAGGGATCGGACCTTTACCGCATCCCGGGCGGGCACCTTGTCTTTCAACCAGATGACCTTGGCCGAATGTGGAGTCACTTCGTGCCTCAGGCATTCGAGCACGCTCAATTGCGTCTCACGCTCGCTACGATCCAGATAGGCTTTGATCACCTCGAGCTCGGCGTGACTCAGGCCCCGCAACTCCAACTCCGCAGGACGCTCATTACGCAAGCTCCCTGCTGTTTTCGCTGTATCCAAGGCCAAAGCCAGACGATCTATCAATCGTTCGTACAACTCGGGTTTTGTAACTTTTCGCTGCGACTCAACCATCCACTCACCTCATGAAAGTAAGAATCACTCCCCCTTTTTGAGCTTAGCCGCACTGCCGAAACCGGCAGGGTGCCGCGACCAACGGCCCACGGCGCGTAATCAGGGTTTCCCTCGGTAGAGCGCGGTCATGTATGCTACGGCGCTTCCTGTAACTCCACTTCCAGCTCGACTGGGTAGCGAAAACGCCATATCTGGCGTCATCACCGCCCAACGTTGCATTGAAGAGGATTAGGCCACCCCTATTCAGTTCAAAAGTAGCCATGCACGAACACTATCAGCCCCGTGAAATCGAAGCCGCCGCCCAGTCGTTCTGGGATGAGCAAAAGTCCTTTGAAGTCAGTGAACAGCCAGGCAAGGAAACTTACTACTGCCTGTCGATGTTCCCTTACCCCAGCGGCAAGCTACACATGGGGCACGTGCGTAACTACACCATCGGCGACGTGATCTCCCGCTACCAGCGCATGCAAGGCAAGAACGTACTGCAACCCATGGGTTGGGACGCCTTCGGCATGCCGGCGGAAAACGCCGCGATGAAGAACAACGTCGCACCGGCCAAGTGGACCTACGAAAACATCGCCTACATGAAGTCCCAGCTGCGCAGCCTGGGCCTCGCGGTGGACTGGTCCCGCGAGGTCACTACCTGCAAGCCGGACTACTATCGCTGGGAACAGTGGCTGTTCACTCGCCTGTTCGAAAAAGGCGTGATCTACCGCAAGAACGGCACCGTGAACTGGGACCCGGTCGACCAGACCGTCCTGGCCAACGAACAGGTGATCGACGGTCGCGGCTGGCGTTCCGGCGCGCTGATCGAAAAACGCGAAATCCCGATGTACTACTTCAAGATCACCGCCTACGCGGATGAGCTGCTGGAGAGTCTCGACGAGCTGCCGGGCTGGCCCGAGCAGGTCAAGACCATGCAACGCAACTGGATCGGCAAATCCCGTGGCATGGAAGTGCAATTCCCCTACGACCAGGCCTCCATTGGCGAAGCGGGCGCACTGAAAGTCTTCACCACCCGCCCTGACACCCTGATGGGCGCGACCTACGTCGCCGTGGCCGCCGAGCACCCGCTGGCCACCCTGGCAGCGCAGAACGACCCGGCGCTGCAATCCTTTATCGCCGAGTGCAAGGGCGGCAGCGTCGCCGAAGCCGACATCGCCACCCAAGAGAAGAAAGGCCTGCCGACTTCGCTGTTCGTCGAACACCCGCTGACCGGTGAAAAACTCCCGGTATGGGTCGCCAACTATGTGCTGATGCACTACGGCGATGGCGCGGTGATGGCCGTTCCGGCACACGACGAGCGCGACTATGAATTCGCCACCAAGTACAACCTGCCGATCAAGAACGTGGTGCGCACCAGCGCTGGCGACGAAACGCCTGCGCCTTGGCAGGACGCCTACGGCGAGCACGGCGAACTGATCAACTCCGGCGAGTTCAACGGCCTGGATTTTGCCGGCGCCTTCGATGCCATCGAAGTTGCCCTGCTGAAGAAAAACCTCGGCCAATCCCGCACCCAGTTCCGCCTGCGCGACTGGGGCATCAGCCGCCAGCGCTACTGGGGCTGCCCGATCCCGATCATCCACTGCGACAGCTGTGGTGATGTACCGGTACCGGAAGACCAACTGCCGGTAGTGCTGCCGGAAGACGTGGTGCCGGACGGCGCCGGTTCGCCACTGGCGCGCATGCCCGAGTTCTACGAATGCAGCTGCCCGAAATGCGGCAAGCCTGCCAAGCGTGAAACCGACACCATGGACACCTTCGTCGAGTCCTCGTGGTACTACGCCCGCTATGCCTCGCCAAAATACGAGGGTGGCCTGGTCGACCCGGCCGCGGCCAACCACTGGCTGCCGGTGGACCAGTACATCGGCGGTATCGAACACGCGATCCTGCACCTGCTCTATGCCCGCTTCTTCCACAAGCTGATGCGCGACGAGGGCCTGGTCAGTTCCAACGAGCCGTTCAAGAACCTGCTGACGCAAGGCATGGTGGTCGCCGAGACCTACTACCGCCGCGAAGCCAACGGTGCCTACACCTGGTACAACCCGGCCGATGTCGAGCTGGAGCGTGACAGCAAGGCCAAGATCGTCGGCGCCAAGCTGATCAGCGACGGCCTGCCGGTGGAAATCGGCGGCACCGAGAAGATGGCCAAGTCGAAGAACAACGGCGTCGACCCTCAGTCGATGATCGAACAGTACGGCGCGGACACCTGCCGCCTGTTCATGATGTTCGCTTCGCCGCCTGACATGAGCCTGGAATGGTCCGACTCCGGCGTCGAGGGTGCCCATCGCTTCCTCAAGCGCGTCTGGCGCCTGGCTCAGGCTCACGTAGCCCAGGGCCTGCCGGGTACACTGGAGCTGGGTTCGCTGAACGACGAACAGAAAGTCATTCGTCGTGCCATCCACCTGGCGATCAAGCAAGCCAGCCAGGACGTCGGCCAGAACCACAAGTTCAACACCGCCATCGCTCAGGTCATGACGCTGATGAACGTGCTGGAAAAAGCACCGCAAGCCACCTCGCAGGACCGTGCCCTGTTGCAGGAAGGCCTGGAAACCGTGGCCCTGCTGCTGGCGCCGATCACCCCGCACATCAGCCACGAGCTGTGGAGCCAGCTGGGTCGCAGCGGCGCCATCATCGACGCCGGCTGGCCGGTGCTGGATGAGAACGCCCTGGTTCAGGACAGCCTGCAGCTGGTCATTCAAGTGAATGGCAAGCTGCGTGGCCAGATCGAAATGCCGGCCAGCGCCAGCCGTGAAGAGATCGAAGCCGCCGCCCGGAGCAACGAGAACGTGCTGCGCTTCACCGAAGGCCTGACGATTCGTAAAGTGATCGTCGTGCCTGGCAAGCTGGTCAATATCGTCGCTAGCTAATTGGATCAGGCGTCAGCCCAAGGCTGACGCCGAATAAAACCTCCAGGGCCGCCCTGTCGGCCCATATGGTTTCAAGGGGAGCAACAAGATGATCAAACGCAACCTCCTGGTGATGGGCCTGGCCGTACTGCTGAGCGCCTGCGGCTTTCAGCTGCGCGGTACCGGCACCACCGAACTGGCGATCAAGGAACTCGACCTGAGCGCCCGTAACGCTTACGGCGAAACCGTGACCCAGCTGCGCCAGGTTCTGCAGAGCAGTGGCGTCAAGGTCTACGCCGGTGCACCCTACAAGCTGGTGCTGACCCGCGAGCAGGAATCCCAGCGCAGCCTCAGCTACGTCGGTGGCAGTCGTTCGGCCGAGTATGAAATGACCACCGTGCTGAACTACGAAATCCAGGGCCAGAACAACCTGACCCTGCTCAGCGACAAGCTGCAAGTGCAAAAGGTCTACATCCACGACGGCAACAACCTGGTGGGTTCCGACCAGGAATCGCAGGAAGCGCGCAAGGAAATGCGTCGCGACCTGGTGCAGAACATGATGATGCGCCTGCAACTGCTGACCCCGACCCAGCTGGATCAACTGCAGCAGACCGCAGATGCCCGTGCCAAGGCCGAAGCCGAGGCGCTGGAAGCCGCGCAGAAGGCTGAGGCGGAAACCCCGCAACAGTCGCCCATGCAGCTGCCGAACCAGTAAGCCTTGTGGGGCGCCCAGGCGCCCCGCTTGCCCCTCCCTATGAAACTCGCCCCCGCTCAGCTCGGCAAACACCTGCAAGGCACACTCGCACCGGTCTATGTCATCAGTGGCGACGACCCGTTGCTGTGCCAGGAAGCCGCCGACGCCATTCGCACCGCCGCCCGCCAGCAAGGCTTCGATGAACGCCAAGTATTCAGCGCCGACGCCAATTTCGATTGGGGAACGCTGCTGCAAGCCGGCGCGAGCATGTCGTTGTTCGCCGAAAAACGCCTGCTGGAACTGCGCCTGCCTTCGGGCAAGCCGGGTGATAAAGGCGCCGCGGCCTTCATCGAATACTGCTCACGGCCGGCCGAAGATACCCTGCTGCTGATCAGCCTGCCCAAGCTCGATGGCAGTGCGCAAAAGACCAAATGGGGCAAGGCCCTGATCGATGGCGAGCAGACCCAGTTCATCCAGATCTGGCCGGTGGATGCCAACCAGTTGCCGCAGTGGATTCGCCAACGCCTGTCCCAGGCCGGGCTTTCCGCCAGCCAGGACGCCGTGGAACTCATTGCGGCCCGGGTAGAAGGCAATCTGCTGGCCGCGGCCCAGGAAATCGAAAAGCTCAAGCTGATGGCCGAAGGTGGCCAGATCACGGTGGAAACCGTGCAAGCGGCAGTCGCCGACAGTGCGCGCTTCGATGTTTTCGGGCTGGTGGACGCCATCCTCAATGGCGAGGCCGCGCATGCCCTGCGCATGCTCGAAGGCCTGCGCGGCGAAGGTGTCGAGCCGCCGGTGATTCTCTGGGCACTGTCCCGGGAGCTGCGGGCGCTGGCCAATATGTCGCTGCAGTACAGCCAGGGCACTCCGCTGGATAAAGTGTTCAGCCAGGCCCGTCCGCCCGTCTGGGACAAACGCAAGCCGTTGATGAGCAAGGCCCTGCAGCGCTATTCCGCGCCGCGCTGGGCGCAATTGCTGCTCGACGCCCAGCGTATCGATGCGCAGATCAAGGGGCAGGCCGCCGGTTCGCCCTGGAGCAGCCTGAGCCGCCTGTCGCTGCTGATGGCCGGGCAACGTCTGCCTCTCCCAGCCGAGTAACCCCAACGCCCTGCAGAAGCAAGCAAGCTCGTTCCTACAGGGAATGGGGGAATCCGTGAGGTTTGCTGAAAAACCCTACACATCACAGGGCTGGACAGCAGGGTCAAGCTGGCCGATCATCTGCCGCGCAAACCCACCTCAAGCGAGAACCGAAAATGAGCAAGCCATCCAAGCATGGCCCCAACAAGGCCAAATCCATCATCGCCCAGCCACTGTTCCGCAGCCGTCAGGAACGACCCGCCAAGGGCAAAGGCAGCTACCGCCGCGAAGCCTTCCAGTCTAAAAGCTGGGAGGCTTCTTACTTTCTGGCTGCATAAAGCGGAGAACCCCGCCGGCGTGATAAGGTCTGTATCTGATTCGTATTCTCTGGACCTGTGCATGCCCTTTTGTCTTTCCCGTCGTTGGCACCTGCGCCAACTGATCGCTGCCTCCAGCCTTGCCCTGCTCGTCGCCTGCGCGGAAAAACCCACCGCCGCCGATGCCCAACCACTCCAAAGCATTCAAGCCGCCCCTCTCGCCGCGCCTGCAACCGTCGCTCCGCTGGCCGTCGACAACCTGGACATCCAGCCAACCCAGACCTTTGCCCAATGGCAGGCAGGCTTCCGTGTCGAAGCCCTGGACGCCGGGATCCGCGCCGATCTTTTCGACCGTGCATTCGCCGGCATCACCCCGGACATGGGCGTGATCAAGGCCGACCGCAGCCAGCCGGAATTCACCCGGCCGGTGTGGGAATACCTGGACGGTGCCCTGTCGCCGCTGCGCGTGCGCAAGGGCCAGGCACTGCTCAATCAGTACGCCGACATCCTGCAGCAGATCGAACAGCGTTATGGCGTCGATCGCCAGGCCCTGGTGGCGGTCTGGGGTATGGAAAGCAACTTCGGTGAGTTCCAGGGCAACAAATCGGTCATCCGTTCCCTCGCGACCCTGGCCTACGAAGGTCGCCGTCCGGCCTTTGCCAACAGCCAGCTGCTGGCCGCCCTGCAGATTCTCCAGCACGGCGACATCCAGCCCGAGAAGATGCTCGGCTCCTGGGCCGGCGCGATGGGGCAGACCCAGTTCATCCCGACCACCTACAACACCCATGCCGTGGACTTCGACGGCGATGGCCGCCGCGACATCTGGAACAGCCCGGCCGACGCCCTGGCCTCGACCGCGCACTATCTGCAAAGCTCCGGCTGGCAGAAGGGCCAGCCATGGGGTTTCGAAGTGCAGCTGGCGAACGGCTTCGACTATGCGCTGGCGGATGGCGCGATCCGCAAACCGGTAGCCGAATGGCTGCGCCTGGGCATGCAGCTGCCCAACGGCGCCAGCGTTCCGGCCGGCGCCGAGCAGCTTTCGGCAGCCTTGCTGTTGCCGGCGGGTTATCGCGGTCCGGCGTTCCTGATCCTCGACAACTTCCGCGCCGTTCTGAAGTACAACAACTCCTCGTCCTATGCCCTGGCGGTGAACCTGCTGTCACAACGCTTCAACGGTTCAGGCCTGATCAACGGCGTCTGGCCGAAGGACGACATGCCCCTCAGCCGCTCCGAGCGCATCGAGCTGCAGAGCCTGCTCAGTGCCAACAATTACGATGCCGGCAACCCGGATGGCATTATCGGCGCCAATACCCGCAAGGCGATTCGCAGCGCCCAACAATCGCTGGGCTGGCCTGCCGACGGCTATCCGACCCACAAGCTGCTGGAGAGCCTGCGCTCGCGTTGAGCCAGGCCTGCGCGCCGAATCATAGGGGCGCCATAGTTGAGCAAGCTCGCTCCCACAAGGGCAGCGAGCACGGGCTGATCAGCCGAATACCACGTCCTGCTCCAGGATCAATTGCTTCTCCCCCGCATCCAGCCTGACCATCGCCCCCATCGGCAGGGTCAGGTTCGGATCGCAGTGGCCACTGCGCCATCCAGCCAGAACAGGAATGCGCAAGGGTTCGAAGGTCTGCTTGAGCAGTCCGGCAAGCGCCTGGGGCTCCACTCCTGCCACATCCCCCACCAGCACCCCGCGAAGCCTGTCGAGCTTGCCCGCCAGGCGCAGGTGCGTCAGCAGACGGTCGATCCGGTACAGCGGCTCGTTGATGTCTTCGATAAACAGAATGATGCCGTCAGCATTGATCTCGTATGGCGTGCCCATGGTCGCGGCGATCAACGACAGGTTGCCTCCCAGCAACTGACCGCAAGCGATGCCAGGCTCGACGGTGGTCAAGGGATAAGCCGCCGGATGCGGCAGCAGGCTGCCAGCCTTCAACTGCCCCCGGAGCAGGCTGAACAGCGAGGACTCGGTAGGTGGCTGCTTGTCACCCAACAAGTCGGCATTGAGCATCGGCCCGTGAAAGGTCACGAAACCCGCATGACGATTGATGGCCAGATGCAGCGCGGTGATGTCACTGTAGCCGACAAACGGCTTGGCATGGCGGCGTAGCAGGTCGTAATCGATCCGGTCGAGCAAGCGTGGGCTGCCATAGCCGCCCCGCAGGCACAGGATGGTATCGACATCGTCATCGGCGAAAGCGGCGTGCAGGTCGTTCAGGCGGACCTCGTCGCTACCGGCCAGATAGCCGTCCTTCTGTTGGACCCCAGGATAAATCCGCAGCGAATAACCTCGAGCGCGCATCCAGCGGGCGGCTTGCTCGGTGTCCAGGGCCGCGGGCCCGGCGGGTGCAATCAAGCCGATCAGCCCTTGCGAAGGCAGCGCCGGCACTGGCCGTTGCGTACAAAGGACATCAGTCGGTTGGCGGGTCATCCAGTGGTTCTCCCTGTGTGGATTCTCTAGTGCACAGTAGACATGAAAGCGGGCAAACAGAAGTGCCGAAACGCCACGGCGCTTGCAGGAAAAGTCTATGAAGGGAGGGAGACGCAGGCGTAACGGAAGATGACGCCCGCAAGGAAAAGACCTTGCGGGCGTATTACATCAGGAGACCAGGCCTTCTTTGGCCAGCTTCGCCTGCTCGTCGGCGTGGTAGGAGGAACGTACCAGCGGGCCCGAGGCGACGTTCTTGAAGCCCATCTTGTAACCTTCCTCGGCGAACCAGGCGAAGGTGTCCGGGTGCACGAAACGCTGCACCGGCAAGTGGCTGCGGGACGGTTGCAGGTACTGGCCGAGGGTCAGCATGTCGATGTCGTGCTCGCGCATGCGCTTCATGACCTCGATGACTTCGTCGTCGGTCTCGCCCAGGCCCAACATCAGGCCGGACTTGGTCGGTACGTGCGGCACCAGCTGCTTGAACTTCTGCAGCAGGGTCAGCGACCACTGGTAGTCCGAACCCGGGCGCGCGGCCTTGTACAGGCGCGGCACGGTTTCCAGGTTGTGGTTGAACACATCCGGCGGCTCGGCCGCGGTGATTTCCAGCGCCACCTCCATGCGGCCACGGTAGTCCGGGACCAGGGTTTCCAGCTGCACGTTCGGCGACAGCTTGCGGATTTCGCGGATGCAGTCGGCAAAGTGCTGGGCACCGCCGTCGCGCAGGTCGTCGCGGTCGACCGAAGTGATTACCACGTACTTCAGGCGCAGGTCGGCGATGGCCACTGCCAGGTTCATCGGCTCATCGACGTCCAGAGGCTTCGGACGGCCGTGACCGACGTCGCAGAACGGGCAGCGACGGGTGCAGATGTCGCCCATGATCATGAAGGTCGCAGTACCGCCGGAGAAGCACTCACCCAGGTTCGGGCAGGAGGCTTCTTCGCAGACGCTGTGCAATTTGTGCTTGCGCAGCAATTGCTTGATCCGGTCGACTTCCGGGGAAACCGGAATACGCACGCGAATCCAGTCCGGTTTCTTCGGCAGTTCGGTGGTCGGGATGATCTTCACCGGGATACGCGCGACTTTCTCGGCACCGCGCAATTTAACGCCGGTTTCAACTTTCGCACGGGCCGGGCGCTCGGAAACATCCAGCGTCGGGATCAGGGTTTGCACAGCGTCTTGCGCAGTAGTCATATCAGTCGATTCCGCCCGTTAGGGTCGTCTGCTCAGCATAGTCGAGGTGTTTGACGAGCTGCGCACGCAGCCGGGCACTTACCTCGGCAAATTCAATCGGTCCTGTGTGGTCGCTCAGCTGGGTCATTGCCAGCCCGGCATAGCCACAGGGGTTAATCCGTCGAAACGGCTGCAGATCCATGTCCACGTTCAAGGCCAGGCCATGAAAGGAACAACCATGGCGGATCCGCAGGCCCAGGGAGGCGATTTTCGCGCCATCGACGTAAACGCCGGGGGCATCCGGCTTGGCCGCCGCGGCCACGCCGTAGCTGGCCAGCAGCTCGACCAGGCACTGCTCCATCCGGCTGACCAGGTCGCGCACGCCAAAACCCAGGCGGCGCACGTCCAGCAGCAGATAAGCCACCAGTTGGCCAGGACCGTGATAGGTCACCTGGCCACCCCGGTCGACCTGCACCACCGGGATATCCCCGGGAAGCAACAGGTGTTCGGCCTTGCCCGCCTGGCCCTGGGTAAAGACCGGCGGATGCTGCACCAGCCAGACTTCATCGGGAGCGTCGGTGCCGCGTTCGTTGGTAAAGCGTTGCATGGCCTGCCAGACCGGCTCGTAGGCCATCTGGCCGAGCTCGCGAAAGCCCAGCGTTTGAGGCATCACAGCACCATGTGCACGAAGCCGGTGGCCCGCAACTCGCTGTTGATGTCGTACAGCTGTTCTTGACCGGTGGCGACGATGTGCAACTGGATGGTCGTGTACTTGCCGTTGGTGCTCTGGCGCTCGGCCAGGGTCTTGTGGTCAACGGTCGCGTGTTTTTCAAGGATCGCGATGATCTTGTCCTTGAAACCCACGCCGGTATCGCCAATCACCTTAATCGGGTAATCCGCGCAGGGGAATTCGATCTTTGGCGCCTTTACTTCGGTGTCTGTCATGGCGTAACGGCCTCGTAAGCCGTGGCGACGGACGCGGCCCCCGCTCTATTTCAGAGCGAGGGCCGCGCGGGTCGACAATATCAGTTGAACAAGCCGTAGAAGAATAGACGGATGCTATCCCACATGCGGCGGAAGATACCACCTTCGTCGACCGCGTCCAGAGCGATTAGATCGGCGCTGTGCACCACCTTGTCGTCCAGTTTCACTTCGACTTTACCGATCACGTCACCCTTGGCGATAGGCGCGATCAATTGTGGATTCATGGTCATGCTGGCAGCGAGCTTTTTCAGCTGGCCTTTTGGCATGGTCATGGTCAGGTCCTGGGCCAGGCCGGCCTTGATCTGGGGGGTGGTGCCTTTCCAGACAGGGGCCTGAGCCAGCTCGGTGCCCTTCTGGTAGAAGGTCTGGGTTTCGAAGAAGCGGAAACCGTAGGTCAGCAGCTTCTGGGTTTCGGCCGCGCGAGCCTGCTCGCTGTTGGTACCGAACACCACGGCGATCAGGCGCATGCCGTCACGCACGGCCGAGGACACCATGCAGTAGCCGGCTTCGTCGGTGTGACCGGTTTTCAGGCCGTCGACGGTCTTGTCGCGCCACAGCAACAGGTTGCGGTTAGGTTGCTTGATGCCGTTCCAGAAGAACTCTTTCTGCGAGTAGATCGCATAGTGAGCCGGGTCTTCGTGAATGATGGCGCGAGCCAGTACCGCCATGTCGTGCGCCGACGAGTAGTGCTCGGGGTTCGGCAGGCCGGTCGGGTTCATGAAGTGGCTGTTGCTCATGCCCAGGTCGCCGGCGGTCTTGTTCATCATGTCGGCAAAGGCATCTTCGCTGCCGGCGATGTGCTCGGCAACCGCGACGCTGGCGTCGTTACCCGACTGAATGATGATGCCGTGCAACAGGTCGCTGACAGTGACCTGCGAGCCGACCTTGATGAACATCCGCGAACCGCCGGTACGCCAGGCGTTCTCGCTGACGGTCACCGGGTCGTTCTCGCCGATCTGGCCGCGACGGATTTCCAGGGTCGCGATGTAGGCCGTCATCAGCTTGGTCAGGCTGGCTGGCGGCAGGCGCTGGTCACCGTTGTTCTCCACCAGCACGTTACCGCTGCTGGCATCCATGAGCACATAGGACTTGGCGGCCAGCTGCGGTGGCGACGGCATCACTTCTACCGCCCAGGCGGCAGGCGTGATGATCAGCGGGACAAGCAGACACAGGCGTTTGGCAAAGGTGGTGATGTTCATCCGTCTCTCGAAATTGCTAATGGAAACTTGTCCTCGCGGACAAAACTATTCAGACAGCCTTCTAAAGGGCTGTCGCGTGTTCAGTTGTTCACTCACTGACCCTTGCCGGGCTTTTGTTGTACGACGAGCCAACAACCTGGGTTCACCCTCCAAATACCGCAGGTGAACCATGAATCAATGTCCGATTACTCGGCGGTTACCAGGCTCGGCTGCCCCAGATTGGCCAGCCGGACACTGTTCTGCACTTGCTGGATCTCACCCGGCGAGCCGATCGGCCCCAGGCGCACCCGGTGCAGGGTCTGTTGATTGCGCACGATCGAGCTGATGAACACCGGAGCGCTCACCATCCCGCTCAGCTTCGAGCGCAGGAGCTCGGCAGCGTCCGGGTTGGCGAAGGCGCCCACCTGCAGATACTGGCCAGAGGCTTGCGCAGAAGCGTTTTTTTTTGCATCCAGTTGCACCGGCACAACGGCCGCGGCGTGCTGCTGTGCAGGTGGCGTCCATTGCTCGACGGTCCCCGTGGACGCCGTCATCACTGGCGCGGCTTTCGGCTCATTGAGCATCAAGGGTGCCGGCCGACCGCGCTGGGCCCACCATTCCTGCGGGTCGATGCCCTCGACCTTGACCCGGGCGGTGCCGATCTCGGCATAACCGAGCTTCTTGGCTGCGGCGTAGGACAAATCGATGATCCGGTCCGAATAGAACGGCCCACGGTCGTTGACCCGCAGGATCACGCTCTTGTGGTTATCCAGGTTGGTCACCCGGACATAACTCGGCAATGGCAGGGTCTTGTGCGCGGCACTCATGCCATACAGGTCATACACCTCGCCATTGGCGGTGTTCTGCCCGTGGAACTTGGTGCCGTACCAGGAAGCCGTGCCCGAAGCGACATAACGCTTGGATTCGGCCATCGGGAAATAGGTCTTGCCCAGCACCGTATAAGGGTTGGCCTTGTACGGGCCAGTGTGCAGGGTCGGCGTGGCGTCGGGGATGCGCGATACATCGACGTCCCACCAGGGTGCGCCGTCTTTGTGGGCACGGTTGATGTCCAGGCCCGGCGTCGAACGTACGGCCGTCGTCGGGCCTTTCTGTTTCGGCGCCTGGGTTGACGAACAACTGACCACCAGCAAGGACAACGCGGCAAGAGCCACCAGCTTCAGGGGTTTGCGGTTTGGCGATGCCAGCATTACTTGACGCCCCGTGCTTGGACCAGCTGTTCAGAGAGCTGATGTACGGCCATGGCGTACATCACGCTGCGGTTATAACGCGTGATCGCGTAGAAATTCTTCAGGCCCATCCAGTATTCGGGGCCGTTGTCACCTTCCAGGCGGAAAGCCGTGACCGGCAGATCATCGCGCAGCGCATCATGACTCGACCAGCCCAGCGCCCGCAACTCCCCGACGGTTTTCGTCGGCTCGATACCGGTGGTCAGGCCTTCGTCGACCTGATCGCCACGCACTTCGGCCCGGCTGACCACCGGCTGCCCGGCCTCCCAGCCGTGACGCTTGAAATAACTGGCGACGCTGCCGATGGCATCGTCCGGATTGGTCCAGATATTGATGTGGCCATCACCGTCGAAGTCCACAGCATAGGCGCGAAAACTGCTCGGCATGAACTGCGGCAAGCCCATGGCACCCGCGTAGGAGCCTTTCAGGGTCAGTGGATCGACCTGTTCTTCACGGGCCAGCAGCAGGAATTCGCGCAACTCCTTGCGGAAGAACTCGGCACGTGGCGGGTAATCGAAGCCCAGGGTCGACAGTGCATCGATCACCCGGTAATTGCCGGTGTTGCGCCCGAAGAAGGTTTCGACGCCGATGATCGACACGATCACCTGGGCCGGCACGCCGTATTCCTGCTCGGCACGGGCCAGTACCGCTTCGTGCTGGCGCCAGAAGTCCACACCGCGGGCGATACGCGCGTCGGTAATGAACATCGGCCGATATTCTTTCCACTGCTTGACCCGTTCGGCGGGCCGGGAAATGGCGTCGAGGATCGACTGCTTGCGCTCGGCCTCGCGAAACACGCCCATCAGCTGTTCGCCCGCGAAGCCATAGTCGCGAGTCATTTCGCCCACGAATTCGGCTACTTGGGGGGAACCTTCGTATTCGCCGCCGGCCAGCGCTTCCTGCGCCGCACCAAGGATGCCTACCAGACCGACCCACGGTGCATACCGAGCAGTCCAGCCACGCATTACTTGCATTGAATTCTTCACCTTATTCAAACCTGCGCGATCCACTTACGATGGGTATGGATCGACATCAAAACCCCAAACGCTGACAGCAGCGTCACCAGCGAAGTTCCTCCGTAGCTAATGAACGGCAACGGCACCCCCACGACCGGCAACAGGCCACTGACCATACCGATGTTGACGAAAACGTAAACAAAAAACGTCATGGTCAGGGCGCCGGCGAGCAATTTGCCGAACAGCGTCTGCGCCTGGGCGGTGATCACCAGCCCCCGACCGATCAGCAGCAGATAGATCAGCAGCAGGGCGCAAATGCCCACCAGGCCGAACTCTTCGCCCATGACCGCGATAATAAAGTCGGTGTGGCTCTCGGGCAAAAAGTCCAGGTGGGACTGAGTGCCCAACAACCAGCCCTTGCCGAAGACGCCGCCGGAGCCGATGGCCGCCTTGGACTGAATGATGTTCCAGCCAGTGCCCAATGGATCGCTTTCCGGGTCGAGGAAGGTCAGGATCCGTTGCTTCTGGTAGTCATGCATGATGAAGAACCACATGGCGATCGCCACCGGTACCGCGGCGGCCAGCACGCTGAGAATCCAGCGCCAGCGCAGCCCGCCCATGAACAGCACGAAGGCGCCACCGGCGAGAATCAGCAGCGAGGTCCCGAGGTCCGGCTGGCGAACGATCAGAATGAACGGAATACCGATCAGGACCAGGCTGATGCCCACATGCTTGAGCTGCGGCGGCAAGGTGCGCTTGGCCAGGTACCAGGCGATGGTCGCCGGCATGATGATCTTCATGAATTCCGAGGGCTGGAAGCGAATCACCCCGGGGATGTTGATCCAGCGGGTGGCGCCCATGGCGTTGTGGCCCATGACATCCACCACCACCAGCAGTATCACGCCGAACACATAGGCCAGCGGCACCCAGCGTGCCATGAATCGGGGCTCGAGCTGGGCAATGACGATCATCGACACCAGGCCGATGCCGAACGACGTCGCCTGCTTGCCCAGCAGGTCCCAGCTCTTGCCGCTGGCCGAATACAGGACGAACAGGCTGCCGGCCGCCAGGGTCAGCAGCAGGATCAGCAATGGGCCGTCGATGTGCATGCGCTGCAGCAACGTCGCCCGGCGACGCATCACATCCTCGCTGGACAGGATGCGATCGAAATTACTCTTCACGGGCCGTAGCCTCCGCACTGATAGGGCCGGCAAACTCAGGCTTGAGCAGGCCATCCGGACCGAGGAGCCAGGCGTCCATCACCTGGCGCACCACCGGGGCCGCCACGCCGGAACCGGACTCGCCGTTCTCGACCATGACCGAGACCACGATTTTCGGGTTTTCCGCCGGCGCGAAGCCAACGAACAGGGCGTGGTCGCGATGGCGCTCCTGGACCTTGGAGCGGTCGTACTTCTCGCCCTGCTTGATCGCGACCACCTGGGCCGTACCACTCTTGCCGGCGATCCGGTATTGCGAGCCGATGGCCGCCTTGCGCGCCGTACCGCGGGCGCCGTGCATCACCTGCTGCATGCCGTGATTGACCTTCGTCCAGTCCGACGGATCGCGCAGGATGATGTCCGGCATCGGGTTTTCGTCCACCGGCTTTTCGCCCTCGATGGTCTTGGCCAGGTGCGGACGGTTCCATTTGCCCTTGTTCGCCACCAGCGCCGTGGCCTGGGCCAGCTGCAACGGGGTGGACTGCATGTAACCCTGGCCGATCCCGAGAATCAGCGTCTCGCCCGGGAACCAGGCCTGGCGACGGGTGGCACGCTTCCATTCCCGCGACGGCATCAGGCCCGGCGACTCCTCGAACATGTCCAGCGAGACCTTCTGGCCGATCCCGAACTTGTTCATGTAGGCCGACAACCGATCGATCCCCAGCTTGTGGGCCAGGTCATAGAAGTAGGTGTCGTTGGACCGCATGATCGCGGTGTCGAGGTCGACATAACCGTCACCGCTGCGGTTCCAGTTACGGTACTTGTGATCGTAGTTGGGCAGTTGGTAGTAGCCCGGGTCATAGACCCGCGTGGAGGCCGTCACCACCCCGGAATCAAGACCGGCGATCGCCACCGCCGGCTTGATGGTCGAGCCCGGCGGATACAGGCCGCGCAGCACCCGGTTGAACAGTGGACGGTCAATGGAATCGCGCAGCTCGGCATAGGCCTTGAAACTGATGCCGGTGACGAACAGGTTCGGATCGAAGCTCGGCTGGCTGACCATGGCCAGCACTTCCCCGGTGCTCGGGTCCAGCGCGACCACCGCGCCACGTCGGCCGCCCAATGCCGCCTCCGCGGCTTCCTGCAACTTGATGTCCAGGCTCAGGACAATGTCCTTGCCGGGAATCGGGTCGGTACGCTTGAGCACCCGCAACACGCGGCCGCGAGCGTTGGTCTCGACCTCTTCGTAACCCACCTGGCCGTGCAGCTCGGGCTCGTAGAAGCGCTCGATACCGGTCTTGCCGATGTGGTGGGTGCCGCTGTAGTTCACCGGGTCCAGGGTCTTCAGCTCTTTCTCGTTGATCCGCCCCATGTAGCCCACCGAGTGCGCGAAGTGCGCGCCCTGGGGGTAATGACGGACCAACTGCGCCACCACTTCCACCCCAGGCAGGCGGAACTGGTTGACCGCGATCCGGGCGATCTGCTCTTCGTTGAGCTCGAACAGGATCGGCACCGGCTCGAACGGCCGACGCCCCTGCTTCATGCGCTTCTCGAACAGGACCCGGTCTTCCGGCGTCAGCTCCAGCACCTCGACAATGACATCGAGCACCTGGCGCCAGTCGCCGGAACGCTCGCGGGTCATGCTCAGGCTGAAGCTCGGCCGGTTGTCGGCCACCACCACGCCATTACGGTCGAAGATCAGGCCGCGGGTCGGCGGAATCGGCTGGACATGAACCCGGTTGTTTTCCGACAGGGTCGAGTGATAGTCGTACTGGATCACCTGCAGGTAATACAGCCGCGCGATCAGCACCCCGATCAGGCAGACCACGGCAATAGCCCCGAACACGACCCGGCCACGCACCAGACGGGCGTCTTTTTCGTGGTCCTTGATACGGATCGGCTGGGACATTAGGGGCGCGGGCTATTTGTGATAAGGGTGCCCGGACAGGACTGTCCAGGCGCGATACAGCTGTTCACCGATCAGGATCCGTACCAGCGGGTGTGGCAAGGTCAGCGGCGACAGCGACCAGCGCTGGTCCGCCCGCGCGCAGACTTCCGGCGCCAGCCCCTCGGGGCCGCCGACCATGAAATTCACGGTACGCGAGTCGAGGCGCCAGCGATCCAGCTCCACCGCCAGTTGCTCGGTGCTCCAGGACTTGCCGTGGACCTCGAGGGTGACGATCCGCTCGTTCGGGCCGACCTTGGCCAGCATGGCCTCGCCTTCCTGACGGATGAAACGAGCCACATCGGCGTTCTTGCCACGGGTATTGAGCGGTATTTCCACCAGTTCCAGCGCCAGCTCGGATGGCAGACGCTTGGCATACTCGTGCCAACCCTCTTCCACCCACTTGGGCATGCGTGAACCGACAGCGATCAGACGCAGGCGCACAGCCGTCCCTTATTGCTGGTCTTTGTTGAGCTTGGTGAAGTGCTCATGGGTGTGCTCCGGGCTGTGGTGCTTGCCATCGGCCGCACGGCTCTGCTCGGCGCCCTGCCACAGACGTTCCAGGTCGTAGAACTGGCGCGCGGAGGCGGTCATCATGTGCACGATCACGTCGTCCAGGTCCAGCAGTACCCAGTCGCTGTCGCCCTTGCCTTCTTCACCCAGCGGCTTGACGCCCTGGGCCTTGACCATCTCGCGGACCTTTTCCAGCATCGCGCCGATCTGGCGGTTGGAAGTACCGGTGGCGATGATCATGTAGTCGGTGATGCTCTGCTTTTCGCGAACATCGATCACCAGGACGTCCTGGGCCTTGACGTCTTCCAGCGCGGCGACTGCCACCTTGACCAGATCTTCGCCTTTCATTACTTGGTTAGTCATATAAAACTCGTTCAGCTCGTATGTGTGGCGCGTTGCACGGCATCAGCCGGCAGCGCGCCTTCAGTTCGGCCCACGGTAAAGACCGTGTGCATCGATATAGGCCAGGACCGCATCAGGCACCAGGAAACGTACCGACTTACCGCTGGCCAGCAGTTGACGGATCTGGGTGGCGGACACCGCGAGCGGTGTCTGCCAGACGAATGCAATGTGTCCTCCGGGCCCTTGCAGGGCCAGGGGATCGCTCACCGAGCGCGCCGCCAGCAGGTTGCGCAATGCATCCGGCGGCTCGCTGTCAGCATCCGGGCGTTGCAGCACCAGAATGTGGCAATGCTGGAGCAACTCTTCCCAGCGATGCCAGGTAGGCAGGCCGCAAAAAGCGTCCCAGCCCAGCAACAGGAACAACTGGTCATCCGCGGCCATCTCGGCCCGCATCTGTTCCAGGGTGTCTAGGGTGTAGGACGGCTTGTCCCGTTTCAGCTCACGGTCGTCCACCACCAGGGGTGAAACGCCCGCCACCGCACACTCGACCATCGCCAGACGGTCCAGCGCCGACACCTGCGGTGCATCGCGATGCGGCGGCCGCGCGCTGGGGGTCAGGCGCAGCTCATCAAGCCCCAGCGAATCGGCCACCTCCAGCGCACTGCGCAGGTGACCGATGTGCACGGGGTCGAAGGTACCGCCCAGCAGACCGATACGTTTGCTCATCAAGTGCGCACATGGCCGTCGCCGAAGACGACATATTTCTCGCTGGTCAACCCTTCCAGGCCGACCGGGCCACGGGCGTGCAGCTTGTCGGTGGAAATACCGATCTCCGCGCCCAGGCCATATTCGAAACCGTCGGCAAACCGGGTCGAGGCATTGACCATCACCGAGCTGGAATCCACCTCGTTGAGGAAACGCCGGGCGTCGGTGAAGTTCTCGGTGACGATGGCGTCGGTGTGGTGCGAACCGTAGGTGTTGATGTGCTCGATGGCCGCGTCCAGGCTGTCGACCACCAGGACCGACAGGATCGGCGCGGTGTACTCGGTACTCCAGTCTTCTTCGGTGGCTTCGATCACATCGTCGCCCAGCAAGGCACGGGTACGCGGGCAACCGCGCAGCTCGACTTGCTTGTCGCGATAGATCGCCGCCAGCGGCGGCAGTACGCGCTCGGCAATACCTTGGTGGACCAGCAGGGTCTCCATGGTGTTGCAGGGTGCGTAGCGCTGGGTCTTGGCGTTGTCGGCGATGCGAATCGCCTTGTCCAGATCGGCCGCCACGTCGATGAACACATGGCAGACGCCGTCCAGGTGCTTGATCACCGGCACCTTGGCGTCGCGGCTGACCCGTTCGATCAGGCTCTTGCCGCCACGCGGCACGATCACGTCGACGAATTCGGGCATGGTGATCAGCGCGCCAACGGCCGCGCGGTCGGTGGTTTCCACCACCTGTACCACTTGCGCCGGCAAACCGGCCACCGCCATCCCTTGCTGGATGCAGGTGGCGATGGCACGGTTGGAATTGATCGCCTCGGAGCCGCCACGCAGGATGGTGGCGTTGCCGGACTTCAGGCACAGGCTGGCCGCATCGATGGTCACGTTGGGGCGCGACTCGTAGATGATGCCGATCACGCCCAGGGGCACGCGCATCTTGCCGACCTGGATACCCGAAGGCAGGTAGCGCATATCGCGGATTTCACCGATGGGGTCAGGCAGCTTGGCCACCTGACGCAGGCCTTCGATCATTTCGTCGATACGCACCGGAGTCAGCGCCAGACGGTCGAGCAATGCCGGTTCCAGACCATTGGCCCGGCCGTTGGCCAGGTCCTGCTCATTGGCGGCGCTCAGCTCGGGGCGAGCAGCGTCCAATGCATCGGCAGCCGCCAGCAATGCGCGGTTTTTCTGCGCAGTGGTGGCACGGGCGATTACCCGCGAAGCTTCGCGGGCAGCGCGACCCAAACGGGTCATGTAGTCAAGAACGGACTCAGTCATGGTCTGCTGTGGTCTTGGCAAAGAGGAAAGCGGCTGATTATAGCTGTCGCGCCGGTCCACGGACAGCGGTCACGGGCGGATGGTCGAAATGGACGGCAAATACCTCTCGTTCAGCCTGAATTAAGCCTGGAATTGATATCATTCCGAACCAATTCCCGTCATCGCTCCTGGCTATCATGTCCATTCTGTCCACCCCGACGCTGCCCAAGGCCCTGCCCGACCGCTTTTTCGATCGTGATGCCCAGGTTCTGGCCCGTGAACTGCTCGGCAAAATAATCCGCCATCGGGTCGGCGATCTATGGTTGTCGGCGCGCATTATCGAAACAGAAGCCTATTACTGCGAGGAAAAAGGCAGCCATGCCTCCCTCGGCTACACAGAAAAGCGTAAGGCTTTGTTTCTGGACGGCGGCCACATCTATATGTACTACGCCCGTGGCGGCGATTCGCTGAACTTCAGCGCCCAGGGCCCGGGCAACGCGGTGCTGATCAAGTCGGCCTACCCCTGGGTCGACGAAGTCTCCGGCCCCGCCAGCCTGGCGCAGATGCTGCTGAACAATCCCGATGCCAGCGGCCGGCCGCGCCCCTCACAAAAGCTCTGCGCCGGCCAGACCCTGCTGTGCAAGGCCCTGGGCCTGAAAGTCCCGGTATGGGATGCCAAGCGCTTCGACCATGAAGTGCTGTTCGTCGAAGATGTCGGCACGCCCGTCGCCAGCATCATCCAGACCACTCGCCTGGGCATTCCCCACGGCCGCGACGAACACTTGATGTACCGCTTTGTCGATGCCGCCTACGCCCCCTACTGCACCCGGAACCCGCTACGTCGCGGGCAGGTCGAAGGTCGCGATTATTTGCTGCTCGATTGATCCCTTTCGCAGGAGCCGGCGTGCCCGCGGACGACCTGATCGCGAGCAAGCCCGTTTCTGAACCACCGAATAACCGGAGTTGAAAACCTATGGGCCAATGGCTCGATGGAATAACCGGCTGGCTGACGATGAACCCCCAATGGCTGGCGGCAGCCGTGTTCATCGTCGCCTGCGTCGAATGCCTGGCGATTGCCGGCCTGATCGTACCCGGCACCGTGCTGCTGTTCGCCATTGCCGTGATGGCCGGCAGCGGCGCACTGTCCCTGGGTGAAACCCTGGCGCTGGGGTTCTTTGGCGGCTTGCTTGGGGACGTGGTGTCTTATCTGCTGGGCCGGCGTTTTCACCAGAATATCCGTCGCCTGCCGGGCCTGCGCCATCACCCGGAATGGATCAACGGCGCCGAAGCCTATTTCCAGCGGTATGGCATCGCCAGCCTGTTGGTCGGGCGCTTTATCGGCCCCTTGCGGCCCATGCTGCCGATGGTCGCCGGCATGTTCGACATGTCGTTCCCGCGCTTTTTCGCCGTCAGCCTGCTGGCCGCGGCCGGCTGGACCGTGGCCTACCTGCTGCCGGGCTGGGCCACGGGCGCGGCGATCCGCCTGCCCTTGCCTGAAGGTTTCTGGCCGCAGGCGGGAATAGTCGCCGCCAGCATCGCCGTGCTGCTGGGCCTGAGCATCAACAGCACCGTGCGCCGCCATCGCAAGGCCAGCCCGCTGGTGGCCAGCCTCAGCCTGGCGATCCTGGCGGGGCTGTTCATCGGTTACCCCTACTTGAACCATTTCGACCAGGGCCTGATGGCACTGGTCCAGGAGCACCGCAGCCCAGCGATGGACGAGGTGATGGTGGTGCTCACCCAGTTCGGCGAATTCCGCACCATGCTGTTCGCCAGCGCCCTGGTCACCCTGCTGTTGCTGATTGCCCGGCAATGGCGGCAGGCGATTTTCGCGGGCACCACACTGCTGGCCACCGCATTGGCCAACACCGGCACCAAGCTGTTCTTCGCCCGGGTACGCCCGGAAGTCCTGACCGACCCACTGACCAGCTACAGCATGCCCAGCGGCCACAGCTCCGGTTCGTTCGCCCTGTTCCTGACCCTGGCGGTGCTCGCTGGCCGCGGCCAGCCGCCGCGCATGCGCCTGACCTGGCTGCTGCTGGGTTGCCTGCCGGCGGCGGCGATTGCCGTGTCACGGATTTACCTGGGCGCGCATTGGCCCTCCGACATCCTTGCCGGCGCCATGCTTGCCGCCTGCGTGTGCGCCGCCAGCCTGTGGGTCGCCCAGCGCCAGACCCCGCTGGAGCCCATGCCGGCCAAGATCTGGTGGCTGGTCTTGCCGGCGCTGATGGCGCTGTTCGGCTTCGAAGCCGTCAGGCATCTGCCCCACGCCATGTTGCGTTATGCCTACTAGATAGAGCGGCTACAGGATCAGGATCAGGCGAACAGTTCGCCCTGCAACTCGTCCAGCAACGCCTGGATCGCATCCAGGCGTTGCTGCGGATCGTCCAGTTGCAGCAGGTCGATCTTGTCCAGCTCGGAGAACGGCAACAGGTAGGCCAGCTGGTTGGCCAGCGACTGCTGGCCGGTGGCTTCGGTGCCCATGTTCAGGGCTTCAACCATCGGGTGTTCGGCCAGCGCCTTGAGCAAGGCGATCAGGTCCCCGTCTTCATCCTGCAGCGGCCGCTCCGGCGCCTCGTCCAGCCACTCGACTTCAGCCACCCGCAACTGATCGCGCTGCACTTCGCTGCTCAGCACCCGAAAACGCCGCCCGCCCTTGACCCGAATCCCCAACAGGCCGTTGTCCTGCTGATGGAAGTCGGTGATCAGCGCTTCACAGCCCACCCGCGCAAAACCTTCCGGGGCGATGCCCACCTCTTCGCCTTCGAGGATGCACACCACGCCGAAGCCGCTGCCCTGTTTCATGCAGCGACCGATCATGTCCAGGTAGCGCGCCTCGAAAATCTGCAAGTCGAGAATGCAGTCGGGGAACAGCACCGTGTTCAGCGGGAAAAGCGCCAGGCTCATACAGGTTTCCTTAAACCACCAACGACACCGCCAACGGCAGGAAGACCGCCGTGGCCACACCCATCAGACTCATCGCCAGCGCCGCGAAAGCACCGCACTCGTCACTTTCCTGCAAGGCCACCGAAGTGCCCACCGCGTGAGCCGTCATGCCCAGCGCCATGCCCCGGGCTTCCGGGCTATGCACCTGCAGGCGGTTGAGGATGGCCGGACCGAAAATCGCCCCGATCACCCCGGTGATCAATACGAATACCGCGGCCAGCGCTGCGACACCGCCAATCTGTTCGGCCACCAGCATGGCGATCGGCGAGGTCACCGATTTCGGCGCCATGGTCATCAGGATCATGTTCTCGGCACCGAACCACCATCCCAGCAGTACGCCCAGGCCGGTGGCGACCACCCCTCCAATCACCAGCGTAGTAAATATCGGCCAGAACAACTGTCGAATCCGCCGCAGGTTGAGGTACAGCGGTACGGCCAGCGCCACCGTGGCCGGCCCCAGGAGAATGCTCAGGATCTCCGTGCTCTTGCGGTACTCGGCGTAGCTCAAGCCACAGCTCAGCAGCACGCCGATCACCAGCAACATGGAGACCAGCACCGGTTGCAGAAAGATCCAGCGGGTTTTCTCGAAGGCCGCGAGCACCAGTTGATAGGCGCCCAGGGTAATGCCGATGCCGAACAATGGATGGTGGATCACCGACGCCCAGGCGCCCTGCCAATCGAACATCATTGGCCGCCCTCCCGATGTCCGTGGCGCTTGACCAGCCGCTGCATCAGCACGCCGACGAAGGCCATGGAGATCACCAGCGACAACACCAGCGCGCCGACTATCGCCCAGAAGTCCGCGGCGATATCCGCCGCGTACACCATCACGCCCACCGCGGGCGGCACCAGCAACAGCGGCAGGTAACGCAGGAGGCTGGAGGCGGCCAGGTTCAGCGGCTCGCCCACCTCGCCGCGCGCCACCAGGAAGATCAGCAGCAACAGCAGGCCGACAATCGGCCCCGGCAGGATCGGCAGGAACAGATGATTGATCGCCGTGCCGAGCAATTGAAACAGCACCAGCCATGTCAGACCGCGTAACAACATCTCTCATCTCCCCCGAAAAAACGCCGGGCATTATAAGCACGCGAACGCTATGGGCCGGCATTCGCCAAAAGCATGGAAGGTTGACCGGAGCAAACCCCCATGATGATCTACAGTGGGTGGTCAGGGGGTACGGCCCCCGTCCGCTTAGAACGATAAAACCGATAAACCCAAGGAGAGTCTCAATGCCGTATGTTCCTGTTGCAGAGCTCAAAGATTATGTCGGAAAGGAACTAGGACGTTCCGAATGGCTCACCATCGATCAGCAGCGTATCAACCTGTTCGCCGAAGCCACGGGTGACTTCCAGTTCATCCACGTCGACCCGGTGAAAGCCGCCCAGACGCCGTTCGGCAGCACCATCGCCCACGGTTTCCTGTCGCTGTCGCTGATCCCGAAACTGATGGAAGACATCCTGATCCTGCCCGAGGGTCTGAAGATGGTGGTCAACTACGGCCTGGACAGCGTGCGCTTCATCCAGCCGGTCAAGGTCGATTCCAGGGTCCGCCTCAAGGTCGACCTGGTGGACGTCACCGAGAAGAAACCCGGCCAATGGCTGCTCAAGGCCACCGCCACACTGGAAATCGAAGGCCAGGAAAAACCAGCCTACATCGCCGAGCCCTTGTCCCTCTGCTTTGTCTGAAACCTTCCTGATGCGAAACAGCTCACGCTGTTTCGCGCAGCCTCTCTATATATAAGCCTCGTTGCTGCGGCATACTCGGTCCCCTAATTATCCGGATCCCGCTATGCGCCCACTTGTACCCCTGGCTCTGACCCTGTTGCTCACCGCATGTGGAGACGGCGAATCGCTGCTGCCTCCCGATGCCCGTCTGCCGGACGGTGGCCGCTACCGCGGTGATGTGGTCAACGGGTTGCTGCAAGGCCAGGGGCGCATCGACTACCCCAACGGCAGCTGGTATGCCGGCCAGTTCGACGCCGGCCAGTGGCACGGCCAGGGCGAATGGCACGGCAGCGACGGCGAGGTCTACCGCGGTCAATTCCAGCAGGGCCTGTTCCACGGCCAGGGCAGCCTGACCACCAAGGACAGCAGCTACACCGGCGGTTTCAAACTGGGCCGGCGCGACGGTGAAGGCACCCTCAAGGAACGCGGCATGACCTACCGCGGCGAATTCAAGTCCGACCTGTATTCCGGGCTCGGCCGTCTCGAACTGGAAGACGGCAGCCAGTACCAGGGCCAGTTCTCCCGCGGCAAACCCAACGGCGAAGGCCAGCGCAGCGATGCCAGCGGCAACCAGTTCAGCGGCCACTTCGTCGATGGCCAGCTGGAAGGCAACGGCACCTTCAGCAGCGCCGAGGGCGATCTTTACATCGGCGGCTTCAAACAGAACCAGCTCAGCGGCAAGGGCCGCTACGAAAACGCCGACGGCGATGTCTGGATCGGCCAGTTCAAGGAAGGTGCCCTCAGTGGCAAGGGAGAGCTGATCGGCGTCGACGGCAGCCACTACATCGGCCGTTTCAGCGACTGGCGCTTCAGCGGCCAGGGCCGCCTGAACCTCAGCGACGGCAGCTTCTATATCGGCGGCTTCGAAGGCGACAACTACCAGGGCCACGGCGTGCTGGTGCTGCGCGATGGCACCGTGCAAAGCGGCGACTGGATCAATGGCCTGCGGGTTCGCGATGCCGACGGCCGACTGTTGCCCGACCCACTGGAGACCGGCCTGCTGGCCCAGGGCCGCCTGCTCGACGACGCCCTCAGCGCAGTGCCGGCGTCGACCCCCGCCATCGAGCTCTACAGCCTGACGCTGGCCGGCGATGGCAAGCAAAGCGTGTTTCTGCGCGAGGCCGACTATGTCAGCAACATGCTCGCCACCCGCTTCGGCGCTTACGGGCAGATCCGCCTGGTCAACCATCGCGACCGCCTCGACAGCCGGCCCATGGCCACCCGGGAAAACCTGCGGCGCGCGGTACAGGTCCTGGCCGAACGCAGCGGCCCGGAAGACCTGCTGTTTATCTACCTGACCAGCCACGGCACCAGCGAACACGAACTGGTGCTCGACCAGCCACGCCTGGAGCTGGCCGACCTGCCGGCCGACGAGTTGGCCGCGGTACTGGCGCCACTGAAGAACCGCGACAAGATCATCGTGATCTCGGCCTGTTATTCCGGCGGGTTCATTCCCGCGCTCAAGGATGAGCGGACCCTGATCATGACCGCTTCGCAGGCCGACCGCGTATCGTTCGGCTGCTCGGAAGAAGCCGACTTCACCTACTTCGGCGACGCCCTGTTCGCCCAGGCGCTGAACCAGACCGACGACCTGGAACAGGCCTTCAAGCTGGCCCGGGCGACCGTGGCCGAACGTGAACTGGCGGACAACTTCGAAGCCTCCGAACCGCAGATCTGGGCGCCCAAGGGGGTCTTGGCGCACTGGCAGCATCTGCGCAAGCAACAAGCACGAAAGGCGCTGCAAAGCGCCGCCAACGACAGCAAGGAAGCAAAGAGCAACTAAGCTGAAACAGTATCAAGGGGGAAACATTATGTACTTGACGCCTCAGCATATCTTGCTCGCCGGCGCGACCGGCCTGACTGGCGAGCACTTGCTCGACCGCCTGCTCAACGAACCCACGGTAACCCGCGTACTGGCGCCCAGCCGGCGCCCCTTGAGCGAACATCCGCGCCTGGAAAACCCGGTCGGCGAGCCGGCGGTACTCCTGCCGCAGCTCAGCGGCAGGGTGGACCTGGCGTTCTGCTGCCTGGGCACCACTATCAAGAAAGCCGGCTCCGAACAGGCGTTCCGCGCCGTCGACCTGGACCTGGTGGTGGCCTTCGGCAAACGCGCGCGGGAGATGGGTGCGCGGCACCTGGTGGTGATCAGCGCCCTGGGCGCGGACGCGAAATCCTCGATTTTCTACAACCGGGTCAAAGGCGAAATGGAACAGGCGCTGAAGGCCCAGGACTGGCCGCAACTGACTATTTGCCGGCCGTCGCTGCTGCTTGGCGAACGCATCGAACCACGTCTCGCCGAACAGCTGGCCGGCCCGCTGTCCAAGCTGATTCCCGGCAAATACCACGGCATCGAAGCCTGCCATCTGGCCCGGGCCATGTGGCGCCTGGCGCTGGAAGAGCAGGATGGCGTGCGGATCGTCGAGTCCGACGAATTGCGCAAGCTGGGCAAATAAACGCCATGGATCGCGCCTGTAGCCGCTGCCGCAGGCTGCGATCGACTGCGCAGCAGGCGCAATCCTGACGACGCGATTTGCCGCACCACCGCGCCGCCCGCCTCTACGGCCGCTACGCGACTGATCGCAGCCTTCGGCAGCGGCTACAAGGTCGTTACAACCCGCCTGTAGCCTGGAAACCAACCCCCAATACCGTCAGCACCGACAGCGGCAACAGCAGCGTGTCGAGCAAGGCGCTGGCCGGCAGATCGCCCCCCGGATAGCTCGGTGCTTCGGCACCGAAGCGATCCATCGGGCAACAACCGCCCTGCATCACATACAGATCCAGGCGCGTCCCGGAATACACCACCGGCGCGCCCGGCTTGGCCGCGTTCAGCGTGCGTGCCGTGGCGCAGCCGCCCAGTTGCAGGGCGACCAGCAGGATCAGCAGCGACTTACTCATCGCTGCTCAGATGATGCTCGCCCCACCGCGGCAGCATGTCTTGCGGGATATTCAACAGGTTGAGAATCCGCGCCACGACAAAATCCACCAGGTCGTCGATGGTCTGCGGCTGGTGATAGAAACCCGGAGAGGCCGGCAGAATGGTCACGCCCATGTTCGACAGCTTCAGCATATTCTCCAGGTGGATGCTCGAGTAAGGCGCCTCGCGTGGTACCAGGATCAACTGGCGGCGTTCCTTCAGGGTGACATCCGCCGCCCGCTCGATCAGGTTGTTGCAGGCGCCCGTGGCGATGGCCGACAAGGTACCGGTGGAGCAAGGCACCACCACCATCGCCGCCGGCGAACCGGAGCCCGAGGCCACCGGCGACATCCAGTCTTCCTTGCCATACACGCGGATCTGCCCGGCTGCCGCACCGGTGTACTCGGTGAGGAAGGCCTGCATGGTCTGCGGCTTGGATGGCAGGGTCACGTCGGTCTCGGTCGCCATCACCAACTGCGCGGCCTTGGAGATCAGGAAGTGCACTTCACGATCTTCGCGCACCAGGCAATCGAGCAGGCGCAGGCCGTACTGGGCGCCCGAGGCGCCGGTCATCGCCAGGGTGATGCGTTCCGGGCCGTTGTTCATCGCAGTGCCTCGGCCAGCTTGCCGTGCAGGCCGCCGAAGCCGCCGTTGCTCATGATCACCACGTGGGTGCCCGGCTTGGCCTGGCTTTTCACCCGCTCGATGATGCCTTCCAGGGAGTCGCTGACAATCGACGGCACGCTGCACAGCGCGGCGGTGGCGCCCAGGTCCCAGCCGAGGTTGGCCGGCGCGTACCAGACCACCTGATCGGCCTGGTTGACGCTTTCCGGCAGCCCGTCACGGTGGGCGCCGAGCTTCATGGAGTTGGAGCGCGGCTCGATGATCGCGATCAATGGCGCATCGCCGATGCGCTTGCGCAGGCCATCCAGGGTGGTGGCGATGGCGGTCGGGTGGTGAGCGAAGTCGTCGTAGATGGTGATGCCATGGACTTCAGCCACCTTCTCCATCCGCCGCTTGACGCTCTTGAACGCGCTCAGCGCAGCGATGCCCATGGACGGCACCACGCCGACATGGCGCGCCGCGGCCAGGGTGGCCAGGGCGTTGGCGACGTTGTGTTGGCCGGTCAGGTCCCACTCGACCACGCCTTGGGCCTCGCCTTCGAACATCACTTCGAACTTCGAGCCGTCTTCGCTGAGCAGCTTGACCTGCCATTGGCCGCCCGCGCCGGTGGTTTGCACCGGGGTCCAGCAGCCCATGTCGATCACCCGTTGCAGGGCCGGCTCGGTAGTCGGGTGGATGACCAGGCCTTCGCTCGGGATAGTCCGCACCAAGTGGTGGAACTGCCGCTCGATCGCCGGCAGATCGGGAAAGATGTCCGCGTGATCGAACTCGAGATTGTTCAGGATCGCCGTGCGCGGACGGTAGTGCACGAACTTCGAGCGCTTGTCGAAGAAGGCGCTGTCGTATTCATCGGCTTCGATTACGAAGAACGGCGTGTCGCCCAGGCGGGCCGACACCGAGAAGTTCTGCGGCACGCCACCGATCAGGAAGCCCGGACTCATGCCCGCATGCTCCAGCACCCAGGCCAGCATGCTGCTGGTGGTGGTCTTGCCGTGCGTGCCGGCCACCGCCAGCACCCAACGGCCTTGCAGCACATGGTCGGCCAGCCATTGCGGGCCGGAAACATAGGGCAGGCCCTTGTTCAGCACATATTCCACCGCCGGGTTGCCGCGGGACATGGCATTGCCGATCACCACCAGGTCCGGCGCCGGGTCAAGCTGGGCCGGGTCGTAGCCCTGGGTCAACTCGATGCCCTGGGCTTCGAGCTGGGTGCTCATCGGCGGGTAGACGTTGGCATCGGAGCCGGTGACATGATGGCCCAGTTCTTTGGCCAGAACCGCCATCGAGCCCATGAAGGTGCCGCAAATACCGAGAATATGAATGTGCATAGAAGGCCTCGTAAAACATCGAGGCAGGTTAGCGTAGAGGGCTGCAAATCGCACTCTTTAGCTGATGGGGGAACACGCGGTTGTCGCTGCCGGAGGCTGTGACGAGTTCTGTGGGGCTTTTGCCGGGGAATCGCTCGAACGCGGCTGGAGCCTTGGACTGCGGTTACCGATGTATCGGCGGCTGCGCCGCCTATCGCGAGCAAGCTTCGCTCCTACAGAGGAATGCGCATTTTCTGTAGGAGCAGCCGGTCGACGCTCGATTGCTCGCGATGAACGATAACCCGGTGCCGCGCCTAGCGAGCGATCCCATGCTTGCGCAGCTTTCTATAGAGGGTGTTACGGCTCACCCCCAGCTGCTCGGCGGTGTGGGTCATATGCCAGCGCTGTTGTTCCAGGGCATTGAGCAAGGCCAGGCGTTCGGCATCGTCCAGCGGGTATCCGCCCGCTTCATCGGCAGCCGCCGGCATTGGCGCCGGGCGGCCTTGGCGAATCATCGCCGGCACATCCTCCAGGCCGATGCGTCCGTCGTCGCAGAGCGCCGCCAGGGTGCGCAATACGTTGCGCAGTTGCCGCACGTTGCCTGGCCAGTGGAAGTCCAGCAGGGCCTGGCGCGCCGGGCCGTCGAGCGAGACCTGCTGATCGCCGGCTTCCTGCGCCAGGAGAAAATCCAGCAACTGGGATTTGTCGCTGCGCTCGCGCAGCGCCGGCAAGCTGATTTCCAGGCCATTGAGCCGGTAATACAAATCCTCGCGGAAACTGCCGTCCCGTACCCGCTCCAGCAGGTCCCGGTGAGTGGCGCTGATGATGCGCACGTTGACCGCCTGCGGCTCGCCGCCGATAGGCACCACCATGCGGTCCTCCAGCACCCGCAACAGGCGGGTCTGCAAGGCCAGCGGCATATCGCCGATTTCATCGAGGAACAACGTGCCGCCATCGGCCTGCTGCAACTTGCCGCGCATGCCTTCCTTGCGCGCCCCGGTGAAGGTGCCGCCGCGATAACCGAACAGCTCGCTTTCGATCAGGCTTTCGGGAATTGCTGCGCAGTTCAAGGCAACGAAGGCTTTCTCCGCCCGCTGGCTGGCATGGTGCACCGCCTTGGCGAACGCCTCCTTGCCGGAGCCGGTTTCGCCGTTGATCAGCAACGGCACATCGCGCTCGAACACCCGCAAGGATTTGCGGAAGTCGTCTTGCAGGGCCGCATCGCCCAGGCAGATCTCGGGCAGACGCGGACGCTCCAGCACCGTCCTCGGCGGCAGCGGTTTCGGTACGCTGCGCGGCTGGCCACGCAACACCGCGAACAGGTGCCGCCCATCACGGGTGCGCAGCGGCCAGCTGGCGCTGGCATTGACACTGGCGCGACCCAGCAACTCGTCCAGCGAGCAGTCGAAAAAGGCTTCCACCGGTTTGCCCAGCAAGCCGCCGCGAATATGCCCCAGCAGGTTCAAGGCGCTCTGGTTCACCGCGCTGATCCGCCCTTCTCCGTCGAATGCCAGCAAGCCTTCGCTGAACAAGCCGACGGACTCGGCTTGCAGGTGAAAACGCAACAACCATTGATTGTCGAAATAGCGCAGGAAATAGCAGCTCTCGATCATCTTCGCCGAGAGATTGACCAAGGCCATGGTGTGGAACTGGCTCTGGCGCGACACATCCGGGCGCGCCGAGGAAACGTCGAGCACCGCCAGCAGTTCACCGTGAGGGTCGAACACCGGGCTGGCCGAGCAAGTCAGGCCGGTATGACGACCGCGGAAATGTTCGTCCTGGTGGATGGTCAGGGACTGGCGCTCCACCAGGCAGGTGCCGATGCCGTTGGTGCCCTCGCAGGCCTCGCTCCAGTCGGCGCCGAGCCAGAGCCCGGCGCGTTCGAAAATCTTGCGCTCGGCGGGCGCGGTGACGCAGTTGAGGATCACTCCCCGGGCGTCAGTCAACAGCACCGCATGGCCGGCGCCGGACAGCTGCTGGTGCAGGCTGGTCATCTCGTTGCCGGCGATCTGCAGCACCTGCTGCAGGCGTTCGCGGCTTTCCAGCAGGCGGCCGTGCTCGAGCACGGTGGGCGCCATGCTCAGGGCCGGGTCGAGGTGATAGTCCTCCAGGCAACGCAGCCAGGAGCGGGCGATGGAAGGATCGCTGCCGGGCCCCTGCAGATGGGCCTTGCCTTGGGTCACGGTCAGCACTTGCTGGGCGTGCCGGGTGAGGTGATTGCTGTGCATTTCTTATTGTTCTCCTGCTGCGCTGACTGCTCAGAAGGCACCCACCTGTAGCCGCTGCCGCAGGCTGCGCCAAGCCCCGCAGGGGCTTCCGCGATCTGAAGAGCAGCGCCCGCTTCGCGGTCGTTCGCAGCCTGCGGCAGCGGCTACAGAAGAGTTCTTCAGATCCTCGCGGCCCACCAGCATCCTCCAGCCATGGATGCATTGCAATGCTGCTTCGACCAATGAGTCACGGGCTGTGCCATAAAGGGTACAAAGTGTCACCCAGCCTGTGCCACAACTGCCACATACGCCCGGCACGCAGCCGCTGAAACATTCGCAAACCCTTGATTTTCCTGGCCTGCAACGCAGTGGCCCGGGCTTTGCTCTACGCTTTTACAAGCGCAACAGCGCGTCCTCCCCTATAAGCACAAAAGCCAGGAGATACCCACCATGCGTTATGCACACCCCGGTACTGAAGGCGCTATCGTTTCGTTCAAGAGCAAATACGGTAACTACATCGGCGGCGAATTCGTCGCGCCTGTCAAAGGTCAGTACTTCACCAATACCTCGCCAGTAAACGGCCAACCGATCGCCGAGTTCCCGCGCTCCACCGCCGAAGACATCGAGAAAGCCCTGGACGCCGCCCATGCCGCCGCCGATGCCTGGGGTGCCACCTCGGCACAGGCCCGCTCGCTGATCCTGCTGAAAATCGCCGACCGTATCGAACAGAACCTCGAACTGCTGGCCATCACCGAAACCTGGGACAACGGCAAGGCCGTGCGGGAAACCCTCAACGCCGACATCCCCCTGGCCGCCGACCACTTCCGCTACTTCGCTGGCTGCCTGCGGGCCCAGGAAGGCAGCGCCGCGGAAATCGACGGCAACACCGTGGCCTATCACATTCACGAACCACTGGGCGTGGTCGGGCAGATCATCCCGTGGAACTTCCCGCTGTTGATGGCCGCCTGGAAGCTCGCCCCGGCCCTGGCCGCCGGTAACTGTGTGGTACTCAAGCCGGCCGAGCAGACCCCGCTGGGCATCTGCGTGCTGATGGAGCTGATCGGCGACCTGCTGCCGCCGGGCGTGCTCAACGTGGTGCAAGGCTTCGGCAAAGAAGCCGGCGAAGCCCTGGCCACCAGCAAGCGCATCGCCAAGATCGCCTTCACCGGTTCGACGCCGGTGGGCTCGCACATCATGAAATGCGCCGCCGAGAACATCATCCCGTCCACCGTGGAACTGGGCGGCAAGTCGCCGAACATCTTCTTCGCCGACATCATGCAGGCCGAACCGAGCTTCATCGAAAAGGCCGCCGAAGGCCTGGTGCTGGCGTTCTTCAACCAGGGCGAAGTCTGCACCTGCCCGTCGCGCGCCCTGGTGGAAGAGTCGATCTACGACGAGTTCATGCAAGTGGTGATGAAAAAGGTCGAGCAGATCAAGCGCGGCGACCCGCTGGACACCGACACCATGGTCGGCGCCCAGGCGTCCGAGCAGCAGTTCGACAAGATCCTCTCGTACCTGGAAATCGCCAAGGGCGAAGGCGCGCAGCTGCTGACCGGCGGCAAGGTGGAGAAACTCGAGGGCAACCTGGCCAGCGGTTATTACATCCAGCCGACCCTGCTCAAGGGCCACAACAAGATGCGTGTGTTCCAGGAAGAAATCTTCGGCCCGGTGGTGAGCATCACCACCTTCAAGGACGAAGCCGAAGCCCTGGCGATTGCCAACGACACCGAGTTCGGCCTTGGCGCCGGCCTCTGGACCCGCGACATCAACCGCGCCTACCGCATGGGCCGGGCGATCAAGGCCGGTCGTGTGTGGACCAACTGCTACCACCTGTACCCCGCCCACGCGGCGTTCGGCGGTTACAAGAAGTCCGGCGTCGGCCGTGAAACCCACAAGATGATGCTCGACCACTACCAGCAGACCAAAAACCTGCTGGTGAGCTACGACATCAATCCGCTGGGCTTCTTCTAAAACCCCGTGGCGACACCGGGGCTTCGGTGTCGCCTGTTCAACCGCCTTTGCAGGTAAGCCTGCAAAGGCGTCCCCAATGACCTGACACACACGGCCTGGCCGCTCTGGCACGGGCCTTGCGTACCTGTCGTTCAGTATCCGCCGCTGCGTGAACAGCTTCCATCCACCTCAAACGCTGCACCTGAAAGTCCAACAGATCGAACAATAAAAAGAGACAGAGAGGACTTATGACTTCTACCACACAGCTCAAACCCACACTCGGCACCCTGCACCTGTGGGGCATTGCCGTCGGCCTGGTGATTTCCGGCGAATACTTCGGCTGGAGTTACGGCTGGGGCACCGCCGGCACCCTGGGCTTCCTGGTCACGGCCCTGATGGTCGCGACCATGTACACCTGTTTCATCTTCAGTTTCACCGAACTGACCACCGCAATCCCCCATGCGGGCGGGCCGTTCGCCTACAGCCGCCGAGCCTTCGGCGAGAAAGGCGGATTGATCGCCGGCATCGCCACCCTGATCGAGTTCGTGTTCGCCCCGCCCGCCATCGCCATGGCCATCGGCGCCTACCTCAACGTGCAATATCCGGGGCTCGACCCGAAAATCGCGGCGGTCGGCGCGTACTTTGTGTTCATGACCCTGAACATCCTCGGTGTCAGCATCGCCGCGACCTTCGAACTGGTGGTCACCGTACTGGCGGTGGCCGAACTGCTGGTATTCATGGGCGTGGTCGCACCGGGCTTCAGTTTCAGCAATTTCGTGCTCAACGGCTGGTCGGGCGCCAACGAGTTCACCCTGGGCTCTATTCCGGGGATCTTCGCCGCTATCCCGTTTGCGATCTGGTTCTTCCTCGCCATCGAAGGCGCGGCCATGGCCGCCGAGGAAGCCAAGGACCCGAAACGCACGATTCCCCGGGCCTATGTCAGCGGCATCCTGACCCTGGTGTTCCTCGCCATCGGCGTGATGGTGATGGCCGGCGGCGTCGGCGACTGGCGCACCCTATCGAACATCAACGACCCGCTGCCCCAGGCGATGAAAGCCGTGGTCGGCAACAACTCGACCTGGATGCACATGCTGGTGTGGATCGGCCTGTTCGGCCTAGTGGCAAGCTTCCACGGGATCATCCTTGGCTACTCGCGGCAGTTCTTCGCCCTCGCTCGCGCCGGCTACCTGCCCAAAGGGCTGGCCAAGCTGTCGCGCTTCCAAACCCCGCACCGGGCCATCATCGCCGGCGGCGTGATCGGCATCGCAGCGATCTACAGCGACGGCCTGGTCAACCTGCAAGGCATGACCCTGACGGCGGCGATGATCACCATGTCGGTATTCGGCGCGATTGTGATGTACATCATCAGTATGCTCAGCCTGTTCAAACTGCGCAGGACCGAACCGAATCTGGAGCGCACCTTCCGCGCGCCGGGTTATCCGGTGGTGCCGGCCATCGCGCTGTTCCTGGCGCTGGTGTGCCTGGTGGCGATGGCCTGGTTCAACACCCTGATCGGCTGTGTGTTCCTCGGTTTCATGGCCGCCGGTTACCTGTACTTCCAGCTGACCGCCAAGCAACGTTCCGAAGCACCGGCGGACGCTATGCTCGAAGGAGTGTGAGTTGCACCGGCACCGGGCCCAGTGCCTGGTGCCTGCCTTATAGAAGTGCAAGCCCGCCCCCCACACGAAAGCAGAATGAAATCTTGATTGGAGGATCTCGCACCATGGCTGCATTTGCCCACACCATCGGCGCCCAGACCTACCGCTTCGACAGCCTCAAGGAGGTCATGGCCAAGGCCAGCCCGGCGCGTTCCGGGGACTTCCTGGCCGGCGTCGCCGCCCTCAACGACGGCGAGCGGGTCGCCGCGCAAATGACCCTGGCGGATATTCCGCTCAAGCACTTCCTCGAAGAGGCGCTGATCCCCTACGAAACCGATGAAGTCACCCGGTTGATCATCGACACCCACGACAAGGTCGCCTTCGCCACCGTCAGCCACCTCACGGTCGGCGGCTTTCGCGACTGGCTGCTCAGCGACGCCGCCGACGAACAGAGCCTGCGTGCCCTGGCACCCGGGCTGACCCCGGAAATGGCCGCCGCTGCATCGAAGATCATGCGCGTCCAGGACCTGGTGCTGGTGGCGCAGAAGATCCGCGTGGTCACCCGATTCCGTGGCACCCTGGGCCTGCGCGGGCGCCTGTCGACCCGCCTGCAGCCCAACCACCCGACCGACGAACCGGCGGGCATCGCCGCGAGCATTCTCGACGGCCTGCTCTACGGCAACGGCGACGCCATGATCGGCATCAACCCGGCCACCGACAGCATCGCCTCGATCTGCGCCCTGCTGGAAATGCTCGACGCCATCATCCAGCGTTATGAAATCCCCACCCAGGCCTGCGTGCTGACCCACGTCACCACCTCCATCGAGGCGATCAACCGTGGCGTGCCGCTGGACCTGGTGTTCCAGTCGATCGCCGGCACCGAGGCGGCCAACGCCAGTTTCGGCATCAACCTCAATGTGTTGCAGGAAGGCTACGAGGCCGGCCTGAGCCTCAAGCGCGGCACCCTGGGGCAGAACCTGATGTATTTCGAGACAGGCCAGGGCAGCGCGCTGTCGGCCAACGCCCACTTCGGCGTCGACCAGCAGACCTGCGAAACCCGCGCCTATGCCGTGGCCCGGCACTTCAAGCCGTTCCTGGTGAACACCGTGGTCGGCTTCATCGGCCCGGAGTACCTGTACAACGGCAAGCAGATCATCCGCGCCGGTCTGGAAGACCATTTCTGCGGCAAGCTGCTGGGCGTACCCATGGGTTGCGACATCTGCTACACCAACCACGCCGAAGCCGACCAGGACGACATGGACACCCTGCTGACCCTGCTGGGCGTGGCCGGGATCAACTTCATCATGGGCATCCCCGGCTCCGACGACATCATGCTCAACTACCAGACCACCTCCTTTCACGACGCGCTCTACGCCCGCCAGACCCTGGGCCTGAAACCGGCGCCAGAGTTCGAGCAGTGGCTGGCGAAAACCGGCATCTTCACCCAGCCCGACGGCAAGGTGCAGTTCGGCCACAACCTGCCGCCGGCCTTCCGCCAGGCGCTGGCACAGCTTCAGTAAGGACAGGCCCATGGACAAACATCCGACCGACAGCCAGAACCCCTGGCTGGATCTGCGCCGCCTGACCCCGGCGCGTATCGCCCTGGGCCGCACCGGCACCAGCCTGCCCACCGGCGCCCAGCTGGACTTCCAGTTCGCCCACGCCCAGGCCCGCGATGCGGTGCACCTGCCCTTCGACCATGCCGGGTTGAGCAGCCAACTGGCCGAACGCGGTCGCGACAGCCTGCTGCTGCACAGCGCCGCCAGCGATCGCCACAGCTACCTGCAACGCCCGGACCTGGGGCGTAAGCTCAGTGACGAGTCGGCCCAGGCCCTGCGCGATCATGCATCCGCCAACCCGGGCGGGGTGGATCTGGCGGTGGTCGTGGCGGACGGTTTGTCGGCGCTGGCGGTGCATCGCCATACCCTGCCGTTTCTCGCCCGTTTTGAAGAACAGACCGCGGCCGAAGGCTGGTCGCTGTCGCCGGTAATCCTGGTGGAGCAGGGCCGGGTGGCGGTGGCCGACGAAATCGGCGAGCTGCTCGGGGCGAAAATGACCGTGATCCTGATCGGCGAACGCCCGGGCCTCAGCTCACCGGACAGCCTGGGGCTATATTTCACCTACAACCCGAAGGTCGGGCTCACCGATGCCTATCGCAACTGCATTTCCAACGTGCGCCTGGAGGGCCTGAGCTACGGCATGGCGGCCCACCGCTTGCTGTACCTGATGCGCGAGGCCTGCAGGCGGCAGCTTTCGGGGGTCAACCTGAAAGACGAGGCCCAGGTGAACACGCTGGACAGCGACTCGCCCGACACCACCAAGGGCAATTTCCTGCTGGGGCCTGCAAAGCCATGACTTTTCGAGACGATTGCGCTTTTTCCAGGCTTTAGGCAGCATCGAAACACGGCTGCCCGAGTAATGAACCGTTTGCCGTCGTATCCATTCGAAGTTGAGGACAACTCATGCGGATTACTCAAGCGACCCTCGAACACCTGGATCTGTTGACCCCCCTGTTCGTCAAATACCGCGAGTTCTATGGCGCCCTGCCTTTTCCGGACTCGTCCCGGGCCTTCCTGGAAAAGCGCCTGCGCCGCAAGGAATCGGTGATCTACCTGGCCCTGCCCGACGATGACGACAAGAAACTCCTCGGTTTCTGTCAGCTCTACCCCAGCTTTTCCTCCCTGTCCCTGAAGCGCGTGTGGATCCTCAACGACATCTACGTCGCCGAAGACGCTCGCCGACAACTGGTGGCTGACAACCTGATCCGCACCGCGAAGAAAATGGCCAAGGACACCCAGGCCGTGCGCATGCGTGTTTCCACCAGCAGTGACAACGAAGTGGCGCAGAAAACCTATGAATCCATCGGTTTTCGCGAAGATACCCAGTTCAAGAACTACATATTGCCGATCAGCGACGACTAAGCCCCCTCTGCAACCGCCCGATCACAACCTTCGACAGTGCCTGGGAAGACGCTGCCGAAGGCCACGATCTTTCGCTTCTGGCCAGCCAGCGCCGTCAAGACATCCCTCGCTACAAACTCAACGCCAATTTCACCTATCAGGTCTTATAATGCCGACCTTTTCGGGGCGTAAGATGAATCTGCGCCAGCTGTAAGTTTTTTGCCCCAGTCATCGCACAGGCCCGCAGAGCCGGGCTGTCACCACAGGTGCCCCAATGGATTTCAACCCGATCGACCTCATCCTCCATCTCGACGTTTACCTCGACATGTTGGTGACCAACTACGGGCCATGGATCTACGCCATCCTGTTCCTGGTGATTTTCTGCGAGACCGGCCTGGTGGTGACGCCGTTCCTGCCTGGCGACTCCCTGCTGTTCATCGCCGGCGCGGTCGCCGCCGGTGGCGCCATGGACCCGGTGCTGCTCGGCGGCCTGCTGATGCTGGCGGCGATCCTCGGCGACAGCACCAACTACATCATCGGGCGAACGGTGGGAGAACAACTGTTCAGCAACCCGAACTCGAAGATCTTCCGCCGCGACTACCTGCAAAAGACCCACGACTTCTACGACCGGCACGGCGGCAAAACCGTGACCCTGGCGCGTTTCCTGCCGATCATCCGTACCTTCGCACCCTTCGTCGCCGGCGTGGCCAAGATGCCGTACCCGCGCTTCTTCGCCTTCAGCGTGGCCGGCACCATCCTGTGGGTCGGCGGCCTGGTGACCCTGGGCTACTTCTTCGGCAACGTGCCATTCATCAAGAAAAACCTGTCGCTGCTGGTGGTGGGCATCATCCTGCTGTCGCTGGTGCCGATGATCATCGGCGTGGTGCGCAGCCGCCTGGGCCGCTCGGCGGCAAAGGCTGAAAGCCACTGATCGCTATGTGGCCCCTCAGTGCCTGGCGCCGCCGGCGTCGGCTGGCCAAGCACCCGGTTGCCGATGAAATGTGGCAACGGGTGCGCCAGCACCTGCCCTTTCTCGACGGCCTGAGCGATGCCGAGGATCAATGGTTGCGGGAAACCAGCGTCCTGTTTCTCGACGACAAGCACCTGAGCGCCCTGCCCGGGGTCGAGCTGCACCAGTTCGAACGCCTGCTGCTGGCCGCCCAGGCCCAGTTGCCGCTATTGCACCTGGGGGATTTGAACTGGTACCAGGGCTTCCACGAAATCGTCCTCTACCCCGACGACTTCCTCAGCCCCCAGCGCCATCGCGATGCCAGTGGCGTCGAACATGAATGGGACGGCGAACACAGCGGCGAAGCCTGGCAACAGGGCCCGATCATCCTGGCCTGGCCCGGCGTGCTCGCCAGCGGCGGCTGGGAAGCCTACAACCTGGTGATCCACGAGCTGGCGCACAAGCTGGACATGCTCAACGGCGACGCCAACGGCCTGCCGCCGCTGCACAGCGACATGCGCATCAGCGACTGGGCGCAGGTGATGCAGGCGGCCTATGACGACCTCAACCGCCAGCTCGACCACGACCCGGACGCCGAAACCGCCATCGACCCTTACGCCGCGGAAAACCCCGCGGAATTCTTCGCCGTCACCAGCGAATACTTCTTCAGCGCCCCGGATCTGCTGCACGAGGCCTATCCGAAGGTCTACCAGCAACTGCAGCTGTTTTACCGGCAGAATCCCCTGGCCCGGCTCCAGCAATTGCAGGCCAGCGACCCGCACTACCAGCAACACTGAGGCGTCCTGCCGGAACGCGCCCGCTGGCGAAATAATCGCTGATCCTGACGGGTGTCTCTGAACTAAACAGACTGCGGCGACTCTTCTTTTCGCAAGCAATCGAGCGTCGACCGACGGCTCCTGCACAGGGTTCGCGGCGTTTGGCCCAAGGCGTCCATACGTCCTTCGGTACGTGGCATAGCCCTTGGAATATGCCTATAATCGCCGCCACTTTTTGGTCAATCCGGCCAAGACATTTTGGTCAACTAACGGGGGCATCGCCCAATGAGCTACAGCAAGATTCCGGCTGGCAAAGACCTGCCGAACGACATCTACGTCGCAATCGAGATTCCGGCCAACCACGCGCCGATCAAATACGAAATCGACAAAGACAGCGATTGCCTGTTCGTTGACCGTTTCATGGCCACCCCGATGTTCTACCCGGCCAACTACGGCTACATCCCGAACACCCTGGCCGACGACGGCGACCCCCTCGACGTGCTGGTCGTGACCCCTTACCCAGTGGCTCCAGGCTCGGTGATCCGCGCCCGTCCGGTCGGCATCCTGAACATGACCGACGACGGCGGCGGCGATGCCAAAGTCATCGCTGTTCCACACGACAAGCTGTCCCAGCTGTATGTCGACGTGAAGGAATACACCGACCTGCCGCCGCTGCTGATTCAGCAGATCGAGCACTTCTTCGCGAACTACAAAGATCTCGAAAAAGGCAAATGGGTGAAGATCGAAGGCTGGGACGGCGCCGACGCCGCCCGCGCCGCGATCACGAAGTCGGTTGCCGCCTACAAAGGCTAAGCAGCTGCAAGTTTCCAGCGCCAAGCTTCAAGAAAAAGCCCTGCTGACCCGGGGCTTTTTTATGCCTGTCGAATGCCCTCCCCGCAGGAGCGAGGCTTGCCCGCGATAACAGCCCCCCAGAACAACACGCCATCTCCCGCCAATCACACCCTCCGATACAAAACGCCCCTGCTTTTTGCCCTCGTCACAGGCTCCGGCTAACGCTTTGCACTGGGAATTCTCTTCGAATATCAGTATGCTGCGCCCCACCTTTGCGCATCGACCTGTTCAACCGGTCAGATCCGCCCGACGCGGCAGATGATTTTCTCGCCAAGTCCCACAGCCAGCCGCAAGAGCTGGGTGTACGTTTTGCAGGCTGGTGCGGTTTACCAAAAATGAACCAAGCCAGTCCCCGAGAAGCCGGCCACAAGCCGGCTTTTTAATGCCTGGAAAACCCTGTTCAATGCGTAACCCGATGGGACCGGACAGGTCATCGGCCCCCGTTTCTGCCCCGGCAAAAGTAAGGTTCTTCGCTTTCTATTGAGCGACTTTTCCTAGAAACTCCCACCCGCTTGCGCCTGTGAAACCTGCTGTCTAGGCTCGGCCTGTCACTGCTTATTCAGTGATCGGGTTTAGCAGCCCACAGTACTAGGCGCAAAGTGCCCCCTCAGCGAGGCGCTTCTTTTTGGCCAACGTTTTATGGTGGCCGTGCACAGGGCACCTTCGGGTGCGCCGGGTTTCCTAGTACACCGGTCTGCTAACCTGCAAACGGCCGCCACCCTACGTTTAGCAGCGACGGTGAAGGCTCCTGATCTGTACTAGGAGTTACACCATGAAAAAGCTTGTTCCCGATCCGCCCCTGCCCGGGCAATTCAGAACCCCCGAACACGATCTCGCCACCCAGCGCATCCGCCTGGCCCTGGCCGCGAACACCGCTGAAACCTCAATCCTCGGCAACCTGAAAGCCACCGTCCCGACAGCCGTGGGCCGTGACGCCCTGTTCAGCGTCCGCCCCGGCGTCAGCGCCGAAGAAGCCTTGGTGCATGTGTCTCTGCTACTGGATTGCGCAGTACAGGTCAGCGACGAGATCAGCGAACGCGCCAGCGGTGTGGAGCGCGGGCTGATTTGGTCGATGATCCACTCGGTGGAGATGGCCAATGCCGTAGTGAGCGCGTTGCTCGACGCCAACCGGCCGGCCGAGGCTGGCGCGGGGCGTTAAAAATCGGCGAACACTGGAACGGGGCGAAGCTCATTCGCCCCGTGCGCCATGAATTCCCTCCAGGCGTGTTAGGCAGGACCGCCCACCCCGACATCGGCTACTCGGCCCGGCCATCAAGACGCCCCATGCACCCGCGCCGTCATGTCCAGCCCCAGTGCACGCATCACCGCCAGCAGGGTCTTCAGGGTCGGGTTGCCCTTGTCGCTGAATGAGCGGTACAGCTGCTCGCGGGACAGCCCGGTTTCATGGGCCAGTTCGGTCATGCCCTTGGCCCGCGCCACCACGCCCAGGGCTTTGGCGATGTAGCCGGCATCGCCGGTCTCGAAGGCGTCCGCCATGAACAGGGCAATGGCCTGCGGGTCGCGCAGGGCCGTGGCGGGGTCATAGTCGAAAAGCGGTTCGTTCATGATCGGCTCCAACGACGGGCCAGGTGTTTGGCCAGTTCGATATCGCGGCTCTGGCGACTCTTGTCGCCGCCGCACAATAGGATGACGAGTTGCAAGCCGCGCTGCTGGAAGTAAACCCGGTAGCCCGGCCCGTAATGGATGCGCAGCTCACTGACGCCTTCGCCCACCGGTGACACGTCCCCGGCAAGACCGTTGGCCAGGCGAAAAATCCGCGCAGCAATCAACGCCCTGGCTCTGGAATCCTTGAGCCTGTTTTCCCACTCCATAAAGGTCGCGGTCTGTTTGATCTCGATCATCCCGCGACTGTAGTTTCAAGACTACAGCATTTGAAAGCGTATTTGTATTGCAAAGCGCTGCCAACGCACAGGCCGATAGCGATCCGGGCCACAGCGTGTTGAAATCGAGCACTCGGTCATAAACCTGATGTCTCAACGGCTCAATGTCTTAACTCCTGTAAGGACGTCCCCATGAGAAAGCTGTTCCCCCTGCTGCTCCTCGCCGCGGCTTTCCATCAACCTCTCGCGCTCGCCGACTGCGCCAGCTCGCCCAAGCCGGTGGCCGAGGCCTTCTACAACTGGTACCTGCAAAGTTTCAGCAACGAAAAAGACCCGATCACCGATGACCTGCCGCACCTGCAGCAGTACGTCACGCAAACGCTGATCGAACGGATCAAGAAGCAGATGAGCAGCCCCGAGGGCCTGGAAGAGGACTACTTCCTCAAGACCCAGGACTACATGGATGAGTGGCTGACCCAGATCAAGGTCAGCGAACCGCAGGTGCAAGGCACCTCGGCGCGTGAGTCGGTGACCCTGGGCAATACGCCGGACACCACGCAGATCGTCGACCTGCTGCTGGTCAAGGACAAAGGCTGCTGGAAGATCAACGAGGTGCTGGCCACCACGGATCAGAGTGAGTGATCCGCGGCGGCCGGCCAGGCAGGATCAGATATCGAGAATGATCTTGCCGAAGTGCTGGTTGCTTTCCTGGTAGCGGAAGGCATCGACCATCGCGTCCAGGGCGAAGTGCTTGTCGAGGATCGGATGCATGCCGTTGGCGTCGATCGCGCGGACCATGTCCTGCTGCTGCCGGCGGCTGCCCACCAGCACGCCTTGCAGACGCAGTTGCTTGACCAGCGCGGTGACGATCGGGAACTCACCGGCAACCCCGGTCAGGATGCCGATCACCGAGATATGGCCACCGACCCGCGCGGCGATCATCGACTGCTCCAGGGTGGAGGGGCCGCCCACTTCGATCACATGGTCGACGCCACGGCCGGCGGTGAGCTTCTGTACGGTCTCGCCCCAGGTCGGGTCCTGGCGGTAGTTGATCAGGTGATCGGCGCCGAGGGCTTTCAAGCGTTCCAGCTTGGCATCGCTGGACGAAGTGGCGATCACGGTAGCGCCGAGCATCTTGGCGAATTGCAGGGCGAAGATCGACACACCGCCGGTGCCTTGCACCAGCACGGTATCGCCGGCAGTTACGCGGCCGTCGTCCACCAGCGCGCGCCAGGCGGTAAGGCCGGCGGTGGTAAGGGTCGCCGCTTCGGCGTGGCTCCAGCCCTTGGGCGCACGGGTGAAGGCGGTGGCGCGGGCGGTAACGACTTCCCGGGCGTAACCATCCAGGCCATCGCCCGGCACCGTGGCGAAACCTATGACATTCGGCCGGCCGTCCAGCCATTCGGGGAAGAAGGTGCTGACCACCGAGTCGCCAACGGCGAATTCACTGACACCCTCGCCCACCGCTATCACTTCACCGGCGCCATCGGCCATCGGGATGCGCGACTCAGTCGGGCCCCACATGCCGCTGACCACCGCGAAATCGTGGTAGTTGAGGGAGCTGGCGCGCAGGCGCACGGTGATTTCGCCCGCTTGTGGCGCCGCGGCCGGAGCCTCGCCGACCACTACTTTGTCGTAGCCACCACCGGGTTGTACGTAGATTGCTTTCATGAACAGATCCTCCTGGGTTGCCTTTTCATTTCGAAAAATAACGAAATGTTCAAGTAAAAAAACTCAGAGTTCGCGCTTCAGTTGCTCGGCAAAAGCAGCAATGGCCGCTTCGTTACGGCGAAAGTAAGTCCATTTGCCGATACGCGTGGCCTCGACCAGCCCGGCCTGCTGCAGGATCGCCAGATGGCTGGACGTGCTGGACGCCGAAAGCGCGGCCTTGTGCTGCAGGTGAGTCATGCAGATGCCGATTTCTTTCGGCGCGTCATGCCCCTGGGGCGGGAAGTTGCCTTCCGGGTCCTTCAGCCATTCGAGCATCTGCATACGAATGTCGCTGGCCAGGGCTTTGATTTGGTCGATGAGCATGGCGAGGATATTACGGACTTTTACGAAATGTTCAAGATCCGAGCAATATCCCCGCCCGTCCACCTATCACTTGCTCTCGACGATCGGCCCCGGCGCTTTCACCTGGGTCATTAGGTCATCGTCCCACTGCCCTTCCACCTTGATCTGGGCCAGGGCCCCCAGTTCCATGGCCTCGATCAGGTTGTGGCTGAGGTACACGTAGGTACCCGGCTGCTTGAAGGTGTACAGCGCCGCGACCGCGGAGCCGCCGGGGATAAACCAGGTTTCCATGTTGCGTTGCGGCGGGTTGGCGAATTTGCCGGTGGTCCAGACCCAGTCGCCATGGCCGCCAATCAGGTGTGGACGGCTGTCGCGGTTGGCCTGGGAATGGATGAACAGCACGCTTTCACCGACCTTGGAGGTCAGCGCGTTGGCACCGGTCAGGGCGCCGACACGGCCGTTGAACACCACGTGGCTCGGAGTCAGGGTGCGCATGACCGCACGGGTGTCCTGGTAGCTGGACGCCAGGTCCGGGTAGTCCTTGTAGCGGCCGTTCTTGTCCTTGGGGATATACAGGTCGGATTCGCCTATGGTGTAGACGCGGTCGTAATGCAGGGGCTTGCCCTGAGGATCGCGCAGACCGTCACGGGGCAGCACCATCAGTGCGCCGTTCATGCCCGACACCACATGCCACGGCACCATGCCTTGCGGCGCGCAATGGTAGACAAAGGTACCGCTGCGATCAGCCTTGAAGCGCAGCACCACTTCCTGCCCCGGCACCACCTGGGTCAGGCCCGCTCCGCCCAGGGCGCCGGTGGCCGCATGAAAGTCGACGTTATGGGGCATGCTGTTGGTCGCGGGATTGACCAGCGTCAGCTCCACATAGTCACCCTCATGCACCACCAGCGTCGGGCCAGGCATGGACCCGTTGAAGGTCATGGCCTGGAGCGTGGTGCCCTGGTCGTCGATGACCATTTTTTTCTCTTCGATACTCATGCGGAACTGCACCACCTTGGGCGGCCCGTTGACCACTTGCTCATGAGGATGAACCAGCGGCGGTGCGACCAGCTCGACCTGCACCCGCTGCAAACCCTCTGCCCCACCGGCCAGGACCAGGCTGCTGGCACAACTGCCAAGCAGCACACAGGCCCCCAATACACTTCGAAAAACACTCATTGCAGCTTCTCCTTGCCAATCAACGATGGGGCATTGCAAGGCAAGTGCGCGCAACTTTCCTTGTCGTAAAGCAAGAAATGGCGACAGAAGGTCGACCCGCGCAACCGGCCCCTGACCCAGGGCAGAAAATCGCCCTGCCGATCCGTTCGGCAACCCCCTCTCATTTGCCCCAAAACCCCATGTCTGCTAGTGTCGCGCCGGTTTAACGTCAACCGGGATAGCCGCCATGGCCCGCAAAAAAGCTGCCTTAGATTTCGAACAATCCCTCGCCGACCTGCAAACGCTGGTCGAGCGTCTGGAGAACGGCGAGCTGTCGCTGGAAGACTCGTTGACCGCCTTCGAGCAAGGCATCGGCCTGACCCGCGATTGCCAGGCGGCGCTGGCCCAGGCCGAGCAGAAGGTGCAGATCCTGCTGGAGCGCGATGGCGAGCTGGCCGAAGAACCCTTCGACGCGGAACAGCCAGAATGATCGCGGCCTATCAGGCCAGCAGCCAGGCCCGGGTCAATGCTGCACTGGAAACCCTGTTCCACGCGCCAAGCCCGGAGCTGGCCCGTCTTTACCAGGCCATGCGCTACAGCGTGATGAACGGCGGCAAGCGCGTGCGCCCGCTGCTGGCCTACGCCGCCTGCGAAGCCCTCGGTGCCCGGCCGGAGCAGGCCAACGGCGCGGCCTGCGCGGTGGAGCTGATCCACGCCTATTCCCTGGTGCACGACGATCTGCCAGCCATGGACGACGACGACCTGCGTCGCGGCCAGCCAACTACCCACAAAGCCTTCGATGAAGCCTGCGCGATTCTCGCCGGCGACGGTTTGCAGAGCCTGGCCTTCAGCGCCCTGCTCGACCCGCGCCTGAGCGATTCGAGCGCCGAGATCCGACTGCGGATGGTCAGCGCCCTGGCGGTGGCCGCGGGCCCGGCGGGCATGGTCGGCGGCCAGGCCATCGACCTCGGTTCGGTGGGCCTCAAGCTCGACCAGAAAGCCCTGGAGTACATGCACCGGCACAAGACCGGCGCGCTGATCGAGGCCAGCGTCAAGCTCGGCGCCCTGGCCAGCGGCCGGGCCGAAAAAGACGAGCTCAAGTCCCTGCAGACCTATGCCCAGGCCATCGGCCTGGCGTTCCAGGTGCAGGACGATATTCTCGACGTGGAAAGCGATACCGCGACCCTCGGAAAACGCCAGGGTGCCGACATCGCCCGGGACAAACCGACCTACCCGGCCCTGCTCGGCCTGGAAGCGGCCAAGGTTTATGCCCTGGAGCTGCGCGATCAGGCCCTGCACGCACTGCGACCCTTTGACGCGGCCGCCGAACCCCTGCGGGAACTGGCGCGTTATATCGTCGAACGACGCAGTTGATCGACCCCGGCGCGGCAGACCGCATATCGGCCAAGTTCCGCGCTCTGCGTGGGCAGCTTGCGATGCATAAGGTAAACTGCCGCCTCTTTTATACCTATAACGATTCGCCTGATGCCCACGACGTTTCATGAGATTCCCCGCAAGCGCCCGACCACGCCCCTGCTCGACCGTGCCAACACGCCGGACGGCCTGCGCCGGTTAGGCGAAGCCGAGCTGGAAACCCTGGCCGATGAGTTGCGCCTGGAATTGCTCTATACGGTCGGCCAGACCGGTGGGCATTTCGGTGCCGGCCTGGGCGTCATCGAGCTGACCATCGCGCTGCATTACGTCTTCGATACGCCGGACGACCGTCTGGTGTGGGACGTGGGTCATCAGGCTTATCCGCACAAGATCCTCACCGGTCGTCGCGAGCGCATGGCCAGCCTGCGCCAGAAGGACGGCCTGGCCGCCTTCCCGCGGCGTTCCGAGAGCGAGTACGACACCTTTGGCGTCGGCCACTCCAGCACCTCGATCAGCGCAGCGCTGGGCATGGCCATTGCCGCCCGCCTGCAGAACAGCGAGCGCAAGGCCATCGCGGTGATCGGCGACGGCGCCCTGACCGCGGGTATGGCCTTCGAGGCGCTGAACCACGCGCCGGAAGTGGACGCCAACATGCTGGTGATCCTCAACGACAACGACATGTCGATCTCGCGCAACGTCGGCGGCCTGTCCAATTACCTGGCCAAGATTCTTTCCAGCCGCACCTACGCCAGCATGCGCGAAGGCAGCAAGAAGGTGCTGTCGCGCCTGCCCGGCGCCTGGGAAATCGCCCGCCGCACCGAAGAATACGCAAAAGGCATGCTGGTTCCCGGCACCCTGTTCGAAGAGCTGGGCTGGAACTACATCGGCCCGATCGACGGCCACGACCTGCCGACCCTGATCGCCACCCTGCGCAACATGCGCGACCTCAAGGGTCCGCAGTTCCTGCACGTGGTGACCAAAAAGGGCAAAGGTTTCGCCCCAGCGGAAGTCGACCCGATCGGCTACCACGCCATCACCAAGCTCGACCCTCTGGACAGCCCCGCCGCCGCGCCGAAAAAAGCCGGCGGGCCGAAGTACTCCGGTGTGTTCGGCGAATGGCTGTGCGACATGGCCGCCGCTGACCCGCGCCTGGTGGGCATTACCCCGGCGATGAAGGAAGGCTCGGACCTGGTGGCCTTCAGCGAGCGCTTCCCGCTGCGCTATTTCGACGTGGCGATTGCCGAGCAGCACGCCGTGACCCTGGCGGCCGGCATGGCCTGCGAAGGCGCCAAGCCGGTGGTGGCGATCTATTCGACCTTCCTGCAGCGCGGCTACGACCAGCTGGTGCATGACGTAGCGGTGCAGAACCTCGACGTGCTGTTCGCCATCGACCGTGCCGGCCTGGTGGGCGAAGACGGCCCGACCCACGCCGGCAGCTTCGACCTGTCGTTCCTGCGCTGCATCCCCGGCATGCTGGTGATGACCCCGAGCGACGAGAACGAGCTGCGCAAGATGCTCAGCACCGGCCACCTGTACAACGGCCCGGCCGCCGTGCGTTATCCACGCGGTACCGGCCCGAACGCCACCATCGAAAAGGACCTGCAACCGATCGAGATCGGCAAGGGCGTGGTCCGTCGCCAGGGCAGCAAGGTCGCCCTGCTGGTATTCGGCGTGCAACTGGCCGAGGCGCTGAAAGTCGCCGACAAGCTGGATGCCACTGTGGTCGACATGCGTTTCGTCAAGCCGCTGGATGAAGCCCTGGTGTGCGAGATCGCCGCCAGCCACGAACTGCTGGTGACTATCGAAGAGAACGCCATCATGGGCGGCGCCGGTGGCGCGGTCGGCGAGTTCCTGGCGCGCGAAGCGATCCTCAAGCCGATCCTGCACCTGGGCCTGCCGGACCTCTACGTCGAACACGCCAAGCCGGCGCAGATGCTGGCCGAATGCGGCCTGGACGAAGCCGGTATCGAAGCCGCCGTACGGGCACGCCTGCAACGGCTCGGCCTGTAACCTGTAGCCGCTGCCGAAGGCTGCGATCGCCCCCGAAAGGGGGCGTTGCTTTTGAGGTCGCACGGTTTTTCCTTGCATGCTCCATTCGCTATAGATTGCCGATGAAACCCTCGCACCTCACCCTAACCCTTTGCCTGCTGCCCACCGGCCAACTGCTGGCCGACAATCTCGACCGCGAACAGGCCCTCAAGCTGCCCGACACGCTGATCAGCGCCAACCGCCAGGTAGAGGCCCGCAACGACAGCAGCGCCGCCAACACCGTGTTCACCCGCGACGACATCGACCGCCTGCAACCCTCCAGCGTCACCGACCTGCTGCAACGGGTGCCTGGCGTGCAAGTGGCGCAGAGTGGCGGCCGGGGCAGCCTGCCGGGGATCTATATCCGCGGCACTTCGTCGGCGCAGACCCTGGTGCTGGTGGACGGCCAGCGCATCGGCAGTTCGAGCTCCGGCGACAGCAATCTGCAGCATCTGAATATCCAGCAGATCGAGCGGGTGGAAGTACTGCGCGGTTCACGCTCGGTGATCTACGGCAGCGACGCCATCGGCGGGGTGATCCAGATCTTCACCCGGCGCAGCGCCGAGCAGGGCCTGCAACCCCGCCTGCACCTGGGAGTGGGTAGCCACCAGAGCTGGGAGCGCAGCATCGGCCTGTCCGGCGGCGACCAGCAGACCCGCTTCAGCCTGGGTGCCAGCCTCGACGACACGGCCGGGAGCAATCGCACCCATGAGTCCTATGCCAGCGATCGCGACAATGACGCCTACCGCAACCAGTCCCTCAGCCTGAGCCTGAGCCACGCCTTCAACGACGACTGGGAAGCCGGTCTGAACCTGCTGGATAACCGCGGTAAAAGCGAGTTCGACAACCCCTTCGGGCGTTCGTATTTCAATGGCAGCGCCTTCGAGAGCCTCCCCCAGAAGCCCTACAGCGAATTCGCGGTCAGCAGCTTCAGCAGCTATGTCGACGGGCGTATCAACGACGTCTGGAAGTCGCGCCTGGAACTGGGCCACAGCGAAAACCGCGAGAAGACCTTCGACAAGCTCAGCGACGAACGCACGGTGTTCAACACCTACCGCGACTCGGTCAACTGGCAGAACGACCTGACCCTCGACGAACGCAACAGCCTGATCGTCGGCGGCGACTGGTACCAAGACCGGGTCAACAGCAGCACCGCCTTCGCCGAGGACAGCCGCTGGAACCGCGCGGCCTTTGTCCAGCACCACTTCAAGGCCGACAGTTTCTCCACCGAACTGGGCCTGCGTCGCGACCAGAACCAGCAGTTCGGCGGCCAGAACAGCTGGAGCGGCACCCTCACCCTGCCGCTGAACGCCGACAACGATGTCCTGCTGACCTATAGCGAAGGCTTCCGCGCCCCGACCTTCAACGATCTGTATTACCCCGACTTCAGCAACCCCGACCTCAAGCCCGAGACCTCGAAAAGCTACGAGTTGCAATGGCGCAGCCAGTTGAGCGAGAGCACTCGCCTGGAGACCTCGCTGTACCGCACCGACCTGGAAGACGCGATTATCTTCGGCAGCAATTCGCGCCCACAGAACGTCGCCTCGGCACGTATCAACGGCTTCGAGGCGACGCTGCAGCAGGAGTTGTTCGGCTGGCAGAGCAATCTGGGGCTGGCGATCATCGATCCCCGCGACCGCGACACCGGCCACACCCTGGCCCGTCGTGCCCGGCGCACCTTGAGCCTGGACCTGGATCGGCAGTTCGACCGCCTGGGCCTCGGCGCCAGCTGGCAGGCGGTGAGCAGCAGCTATGACGACCTGGCCAACCAGCAACGCCTCGGCGGCTATGCCCTGCTGGGCTTGCGCAGCAGCTGGGCGCTGAATCGCGAAGTCCGGCTGGAACTGAAGGTCGACAATCTGCTCGACAAGTCCTACAGCCGGGTGCTGTACAGCCATGACGGCGCGCAGTACGGGTATCGGGAGCAAGGCCGGGCCTGGATGTTCGGGGTGACCTGGACGCCGGAGCTTTAGTCAGGTCGGGCCTGTAAGAACGCTATCGCGGGCAAGCCTCGCTCCTACACAGGGATTGCACATTTTTCTGTAGGAGCGAGGCTTGCCCGCGATGCGCTAGCCGCAGCTACTCAGAATCAAGCAACTCACAGAGCTTGGCCGTCGCGGCGATCATCTGCCCGCTCGGCCGCTCCAGGCCTTTATCGCTGATCAGCAACAACCTGCCTTGCGCCACCGCCTTCAGTTGCGGCCAGGCTTTCCAGACGTCAAGTTGCGCCTGGGTGCTGGCCAGGATCACTTCAGGGTTGCGCTGCAATACTGCCTCGACGCTGACCTGGGGCGCCGGCAGCGGCAGGTCGGCAAACACATTGCGCGCGCCGCACACACTCAAGGCATCACTGATGATTTGCCCGCCGCCCACGGTGTACAACGGCTGGTCCCAGACCTGATAGAACACCGCCAGGGGCGTGCTGCGGGCATAGCGCTGACGCAGGCCGGCCAGTTTCTGCCGCAACTCGCTGGCACGCTCCAGGCCGCGTTGTGGGCGCCCTAGCCGGGCGGCGATGGTTGCAATTTGAGTGGTGAGCTGGTCGAGGCTGTGGGGTTCGGCCACCAGGGTCGGGATGCCCAGGCGGCTGAGCTGTTCGCGCTGGGCCGGGCCGACGCTGCCGGGCCAGAGCAGGAGCAGATCCGGCCTGAGGCTGAGCAGCCGCTCCATGTCCAGCTGGCCATAACGGCCCACCGACGGCAGGTTGTGCAATTGAGGGGGGCGCTCGCCGGCGTCGAGCACACCGACCAGCAGGTCGACGGAATCCAGTTCGACGACGATTTCCGATAGCGAAGGCGCAAGGCTGACCACGCGCTCCACGGCCAGCGCCGGGCCTGCGAGGGCCAGCAGCAGGACTGCCAGCCAGCGGCGCATCAACCGAGCTGACGCGGGATGCGGTAGAGGTAGAACAGCACCGCGGTGGACAGCGCCAGGAGGATCAGCGGCACCGCTTCCAGGCCTACGAATACCGCCAGGGCACCGACCCAGGCCGGCAGGGCCGCGGCCAGAAACGCCGCGCGACGGCGGGCCGCCAACTCGATCCAGGCCGCTGGCTCTTCAGGGGTATCGAGGGCTTTATGGGTGGCGATCAAGGCCCGTTTGTAGCCGCCGAAAAAACGCAGGCTGACAAACATCGAGGCCACTCCAGCGATGAAAAACGGCATCGCCAGAATCGGCAGCAGCGGCTCGCCCTGGCCAAACACCAGGTTGATCACAAACAACGGCAGCAGCGCCAGCGCCAGGTATTGCCACCAACTGACGGCCAGGCGCCGCCGGACCTGACCGCGGGTCACGCCCGGTCTACCTCGCCCTGGTGCTCGTTGCCCATCATGTGGTCGAGCTTGCTGGCCTTGGTGGCCAGGTAGAGTTTGTTGTGCGGGTTGTGGCCGGTATGCAGCGGCACGCGCTCGGCAACGACTATGCCCATCTCGGTCAGGGCCTTGACCTTGCGCGGGTTGTTGGTCATCAGCCGCAGGGATTTCACCCCCAGGTGCTCGAGCATCGGCAGGCACATGGCGTAGTCACGCTGGTCGGCGGCAAAGCCCAGGCGTTCGTTGGCTTCCACGGTGTCGGCGCCGCCATCCTGCAACTCATAGGCGCGGATCTTGTTGAGCAGGCCGATGCCGCGGCCTTCCTGACGCAGGTACAGGAGCACGCCACGGCCTTCGCGGGCGATCGCCTGCAGGGCGGCTTCCAGTTGCGAACCGCAGTCGCAGCGCTGGCTGAACAGGGCATCGCCGGTCAGGCATTCGGAGTGCAACCGGCCGAGCACCGGAGCGCCATCGGCAATATCACCCAGGCTGAGCACGACGTGCTCGCGGCCGGTGGCTTCATCGAGAAAACCGTGCATGGTGAATTGCGCAAAAGGGGTAGGCAGCTTGGAAGCGGCAACAAAAACGACGGGCACCGTTGTGCTCCTGATCTGTATGGGACTGGAGATTCGCAGAGGCGGCATTGTAACAGCAGCTTCCGACAGACGCTTAGGCTGAATTATCGGACATAAAGATCGAGAAGTTAGATCAACGGTCTTCAGGCGGACGCCCGGTATCGAACGGATAGGGCTGCTGCCAGCGCTGGAAAATCGGGCGCAAACGGCCATTTTTCACCAACTCGGCCATCCGCCGATCGAACAGGGCGCACAGCACCCGCCCACGTTCATTGTTGGCAAACCCCAGGAACAGTGGCAGCTCGGCCAAATGGCTGCGCCGGAACTGCGAGCGGTCCCCGGCCTGGGACAGGACAACATCGACCTCGGTCAGGGCATCGATATAGAAGTCGGCGCGGCCTTGCTGGAGCATCGGCAGGATACCGACACGCCGGCGGATTTCATTGAAACGCTGAATATTGGGCAAGTAGTCCTGGTAGCGATAGCCGCGTACCCAGACCAGGCGATAGTTGCCGAGCGTGGCCAGGGTCGGCGGCGGGTTCGTCGCCAGGCCCAGGCTGTAGATATGGTCGGTGTCGTAATTCCAGCGCGGATACAGGGCGCCATCGGTTTCGTCCCGATAGGAGCCGACCAGGGCGTCGACTTCACGCCGCTGCACCAGCCCGACCGAGCGGGTGTACGGCACGCTGCGCATGTCGAGCTTCACGCCCTGGGTCTCGAAGACCTCGCGCAGGATATCCCAGGCCATGCCCTGGCCATCGGCCTGGGTGTAGCTGTCCCACTCCTCGCTGGCCACCCGGATTTCGCCGGGAAGCGCCGCCGGCTCGGCGGCCCGGACCAGGCTGGCGGTCAAGACACAGAGCGTTACCAGCAGAACGCGAGCGGCCGGCATGGCTGATTCCTCAGGTAAAACACCACACCAGCCCCTGCATCGCCAACCAGGCGAAGACACCGGCCAGCACGTCGTCGAGCATGATCCCGATACCGCCGTGCACATGCCGGTCGATCCAGCGAATCGGCCAGGGCTTGAGAATGTCGAAGAAGCGGAACATCAGGAAACCCGCCAGCAACCACTGCCAGCCTTCCGGCACCAGCCACAGGGTGATCCACATGCCGACCATTTCGTCCCAGACAATGCCTTCGTGGTCATGCACCCGCAGGTCGTCGGCCACCTTGCCGCACAGCCAGAAGCCGAACAGCATGGTGATGCCGAGCATCAGCCAGTAACCCCAGTCCGGCAGCATCTGCCACAGCGGGATGAACGGTAGCGCCACCAGCGAGCCCCAGGTACCCGGAGCCTTGGGCAAGGTGCCCGAACCGAAGCCGAAGGCCAGAAAATGCCAGGGATTACGCCAGACGGAGGGCGGCACGAACTCTGCCGGAACCTGTTTGGGATGATCTGTCACGGTGTCTCCCGAAAATGTTGATAGCCCCGAGTGCTCGGGGTGATGTCCCGCCCCTCGGCATCCAGCAGCACCACGCCCTGCCCGGCCACAACCCGGCCCAGCACATGCACCGGCCAGCCGGCGGCGAGCAGCGGCGCCAGCTCGGCTTCGGGCAAGGTGAAGACCAGCACGTAATCGTCACCGCCGCTGAGTGCCGCCGAGCGGGCGCCATTCTCACCGAGAAAGCTCAACAACGCCCGGGACATCGGCAGTTTTTCACTTTCGATCAGCAAGCCGACAGCTGAAGCGGCAGCAATGTGCCCGCAGTCGGCCAGCAGGCCATCGGAGATATCCATGGCCGCGGTAGCCTTGCCGCGCAGCGCCTGGCCCAGGGCCAGTTGCGGTTGCGGCGACCAGTAATGGGCCAGCAAAGGCTCGGCGACCGCCGGCTCGGCGCTGCGTTGTCCGAGCACCAGGGGCAAGGCACCGGCGCCATTGCCCAGCTCGCCGCCGACACACAGCAGGTCGCCCGGACGGGCACCGCTGCGGGTCAGGGCCTGGCCGGCGGGCACGCGACCGAACACGGTCATGGTCAGGGTCAACGGGCCGCGGGTGGTATCGCCGCCTACCAGGCGCACGCCGCAGCTCTGCGCCATGGTGCTCAGGCCGTTGGCATAGGCTTGCAGCCAATCGGCGTCAACCGTCGGCAGAGTCAGGGCAAGGGTGAAGGCGACAGGCGCGGCGCCCATGGCCGCCAGGTCGCTGACCGCCACCGCCAGCGAGCGCTGGCCGAGCAGGAAAGGGTCGCAGGGATCTGCGAAATGCACACCGGCCACCAGGGTGTCGGTGGAAATCGCCAACTGTTCGCCAGGGGGAACAGCCAGCAAGGCGCAGTCGTCGCCAATCCCCAGTGCAACGCCCTCGCCGCCCTGCGCACAAGGCGCGGCAGCGAAGAAGTTACGGATCAGCTCAAACTCGCCCATGGCAGCTGCAAGCGCGGATCAGCGCTTGAATGCCTTCACTTCAGCTTCACGCAGACGCGGGGCCAGCTTGTCGAGTACGCCGTTGACGAACTTGTGGCCGTCGGTGGAACCGAAGACCTTGGCCAGTTCGATACCTTCGTTGATCACAACGCGGTACGGCACGTCGACGCGCTTGAGCAGTTCCCAGGTGGACAGGCGCAAAACCGCCAGTTCGACCGGGTCCAGCTCTTCGATGGTGAGGTCCAGGCAAGGAGTGAGAGCGTTGTCGATCTCATTCTTGTTGGCCGGAACGCCGTGCAGGATCTCACGGAAGTAGGCACCGTCGATGTCGGTGAAATCGTTGTCGACCCGGAACTGCGCTTCGATCTCGTTCAGCGAGTGCTTGGCCATGTGCCATTGGTACAGCGCCTGGGTCGCGAGCTGACGGGCTTCGCGACGCTTGGCGCTCTTGGATGGCTTGCCAGCGTCCGCAGGTTTCGGATCGCGCGGGTTGAAACGATCGCTATCGTCGCTAATCACTTGGCCTCCAACTGCGCCAGCAGGCTGACCATTTCCAGAGCGGACAAGGCAGCTTCAGCACCTTTGTTGCCGGCCTTGGTGCCGGAACGTTCGATGGCTTGCTCGATCGAGTCGACGGTCAGCACGCCGAAGGCGACCGGTACGCCGAACTCCATGGACACCTGGGCCAGGCCCTTGGTGCATTCGCCCGCCACGTATTCGAAGTGTGGGGTGCCGCCACGAATGACCGCGCCCAGGGCGATGATCGCCGCGAACTCGCCCTTCTGCGCGACTTTCTGCGCAACCAGCGGAATCTCGAAGGCGCCAGGGGCACGAATCACGGTGATGTCGCTTTCGCTCACGCCGTGACGGACCAGGGCGTCAACGGCGCCGCTGACCAGGCTTTCGACGACGAAGCTGTTGAAACGGCCGACCACCAGGGCATAGCGGCCTTTGGGGGCGATGAAGGTACCTTCGATGGTCTTCAGGGTCATTCGACAAATCTCTTAAAGAGCCGGAGCGCGTTCACTACGCGCTCACTAGTGATATTTGAACCGCGAATTTCAAGCCCGCAACAACCGGCTTTTATTCGGAGGGCACGTATTCTACAACTTCCAGGTCAAAACCGGATATCGCATTAAATTTCATCGGCGCGCTCATCAGGCGCATTTTGCGTACGCCCAGGTCGCGCAGGATCTGCGAACCGGCACCGACGATGCTGTAGGTGGTCGGTTTTTTCGCAGGCACGTGCTCGGCCGTTTCGCGGATATGCGCCAGTAGCACGTCGCCGTCCAGTGGGTGGCCCAGCAACAGCACCACGCCGCTGCCGGCCTCGGCCACCGTGGCCATGGCGGCCCGCAGGCTCCAGCGGCCAGGCTGCTTGACCATCAGCAGGTCGCGCAGCGGGTCCATGTTGTGCACGCGAACCAGGGTCGGCTCTTCGGCGCAGATGTTGCCCAGGGTCAGCGCCATGTGCACGTCGCCTTCCACCGAATCACGGTAGGTCACCAGGTTGAACTGGCCCAATTCGCTGTCCAGCGGCTGCTCGGCAATCCGCTGAACGGTACGTTCGTGGATCATCCGGTAGTGAATCAGGTCGGCGATGGTGCCGATCTTGATGTTGTGTTCGGCGGCGAAGGCTTCCAGCTCGGCGCGACGGGACATGGTGCCGTCGTCGTTCATCACTTCGCAGATCACCCCGCTCGGCTCGAAACCGGCCATGCGCGCCAGGTCGCAGGCGGCTTCGGTGTGGCCGGCGCGGGCCAGGGTGCCACCCGGCTGGGCCATCAGCGGGAAGATGTGGCCCGGGCTGACGATGTCTTCGGCCTTGGCGTCCTTGGCGGCGGCAGCCTGCACCGTGCGTGCGCGGTCGGCGGCGGAGATGCCGGTGGTCACGCCGGTAGTGGCCTCGATGGAAACGGTGAACTTGGTGCCGAACCCGGAACCGTTGCGCGGCGCCATCAAAGGCAGCTTGAGCAGCTCGCAACGCTCGCGGCTCATCGGCATGCAGATCAGGCCGCGGGCGTGCTTGGCCATGAAGTTGATGTGTTCGGCCTTGCAGCACTCGGCGGCCATGATCAGGTCGCCTTCGTTCTCGCGGTCTTCGTCATCCATGAGGATGACCATCTTGCCTTGGCGGATGTCTTCAACCAGTTCTTCGATGCTGTTGAGCGCCACGCGGCACCCCCTTGAGTCAGGATTTGAGGTAGCCGTTAGCGGCCAGAAAACTTTCGGTGATGCCACCGCTCGAAGGCTCCGCGGCCTTGTCGCCCAGCAGCAGGCGCTCCAGGTAACGCGCAAGCAGGTCGACTTCGAGGTTGACCTGCCGACCCGGCCGGTAGTCGGCCATGATGGTTTCGGCCAGCGTGTGCGGGACGATGGTCAGCTCGAACTCTGCGCCATTGACCGCGTTGACCGTCAGGCTGGTGCCATCGACGGTGATCGAGCCCTTGTGGGCGATGTACTTGGCCAGATCCTTGGGCGCGCGGATACGGAACTGGATGGCGCGGGCATTTTCTTCCCGGGCCACCACTTCGCCGACGCCGTCGACATGGCCGCTGACCAGGTGACCGCCCAGGCGGGTGGTCGGGGTCAGGGCCTTTTCCAGGTTGACCCGGCTGCCGGCCTTCAACTGATGGAAAGCGGTGCAGTCCAGGGTCTCGCGGCTGACGTCGGCCCAGAAGCCGTCGCCCGGCAGTTCCACCGCGGTCAGGCAGACGCCGTTCACCGCGATGCTGTCGCCCAGCTTCACGTCGCCCAGGTCGAGCTTGCCGGTTTCCACATACACCCGCACATCGCCGCCCTTGGGGGTCAATGCACGGATGCTGCCGATGGATTCGATGATGCCTGTAAACATGGAGTCCTCCTCGAAAACAGGGTCGCCGCGTGGCGAAGGCCCGAAATTATACGCTCGCTGCTGGCAGAGGAATGGCAATGACTCGCCAGTCATCGCCTACGGCGCGCATTTCAATGATTTTCAGCAGCGGCGCCTCGCTCATCTGCGCCAGCGGCCAGTCGAGCAGCGGCCGGGCCGTAGAGCCGAGGAACTTGCCGGCGACAAAGATCTGGTACTCATCCACCAGGCCTTGCTGGGCGAACGCCCCCGCCAGGCGCGGGCCGGCTTCCACCAGCACCTCGTTGACGCCGCGGGCAGCCAGCTCGCCCAACAGCCGACGCAGGTCCACCTGGCCATCGGCGCCCGGCACGATCAGGCATTCCGGACCGTTGGCGTACTGTTCTTCCACCGCCGCGCAGGTGGCGACCAGCGCCGGCCCCGCCTTGAAGAACGGCGCATCGAGCGGCACCCGCAAGCGGCCGTCGATCAACACGCGCAAGGGTGGACGGCTCATGGCCAGGGCGGTCTGTTCCGCATCCAGCCCCAGCTCCTCGGCACGCACCGTCAGCCGGGCATTGTCCGCCAGCACCGTGTCGGCACCGGTCAACACCACGCTGGCCTGGGCCCGCAGGCGCTGCACCGCGGAACGCGCGGCAGGGCCGGTGATCCACTGGCTTTCGCCACTGGCCATGGCGGTGCGCCCGTCCAGGCTCATGGCCAGCTTGACCCGCACGAACGGCAGGCCGTGCTCCATGCGCTTGAGGAAACCCTGGTTGAGGGCACGGGCTTGCTGCTCCATCACCCCGCTGTCGGTAGCGATGCCGGCCTGGGCCAGGCGCTGCAAGCCACGGCCGGCGACTTCCGGGTTGGGGTCCTGCATCGCCGCCACGACCCGCGCCACGCCGGCATCCACCAGGGCATCGGCGCACGGCGGTGTACGACCGTGATGGCTGCAGGGCTCGAGGGTCACGTAAGCGGTGGCGCCGCGGGCGTTGGCACCGGCGGCACGCAGGGCGTGGACTTCGGCATGGGGCTCGCCGGCCCGCACATGCCAGCCTTCGCCGACAACCTGGCCGTCGCGCACGATCACGCAACCGACTCGGGGGTTGGGATGAGTGCTGAAGCGGCCTTTTGCGGCCAGCTCCAGGGCGCGCGCCATATAGTGGGCGTCGAGCACCGCCTGTTCGCTGGAGGTGTTCATTCTTTGCCCGGCTCGCGGGCGAGACGGTCGATCTCTTCGCGGAATTCGTTGAGATCCTGGAAGCGCCGGTAGACCGAGGCGAAGCGGATATAGGCCACTTCATCGAGCTTTTGCAGCTCGGCCATCACCAGTTCGCCGACGACCAGGGACTTGACCTCGCGCTCGCCGGTGGCGCGCAGCTTGTGCTTGATATGCACCAGCGCGGCTTCCAGGCGCTCGACGCTGACCGGACGCTTTTCCAGGGCACGCTGCATGCCAGCGCGGAGTTTTTCTTCGTCGAAGGGCTGGCGGCTGCCGTCAGTCTTGATCAGGCGCGGCAAAACCAGTTCGGCGGTTTCGAAAGTGGTGAAACGCTCACCGCAGGCCAGGCATTCACGCCGGCGGCGCACCTGTTCGCCTTCGGCGACCAGACGCGAGTCGATGACCTTGGTGTCGTTGGCACCGCAGAAGGGACAGTGCATGGTGGCAGGCAACAAAAAAAGGGAGGGCCATGGTAGCGCATCCCACTGGCAAGACAAGCCATAGCCTTTACGGTATACAGACCGACTATTATGTTTTGCACATGGAATTTCGCCTTGTTGGAGCTTCGCATGCCACTACGACCGCTCGTTTTGCTCAGCCTTTTCAGCCTGCTGGTCGCTTGCAGCAGCGACGCCCCGAAACCGGCCGCCTCCACCGTGCCGCCCCAGCAGAGTGTGAAAAAAGCCCAGGAATCCACTGACCTCGGCCCCCTGCCGGCCTATCAGCGTGAACTGAGCGGCACCCTGCAGGGCGTACCGAGCGGTGCCGAGGTGGAACTGGCGCTGCTGGTGATCGACGAGCGCGGCCGGCCGCAACGTTTGCTGGCCAGCAGCAACCTGATCGGCAACAACAAGGTCCTACCGTTTCGCCTGCGCTTCAATCCCGATGTCTTCCCGGTAGGCGCCCGCGTTGAACTGCGCGGCCGCGCCAGCCAGTCCGGCCAGTTGATCCTGCACCTGCCGGCGCAACTCATCACCCAGCCGACTACCCAGGCTGTGGGCCAGCTGCAATTCGTCAAAGCACCATGACCCCACCGCTCGACCTGCAACGCGCCCTGAGCGAACTGCTGGGCGACGCCCAACTGGTGGCCTGCGAACTGCCGGACACCGAGCTGAAGCTGTGGTTGATCGATGCCGACAACATGGACCGCGCCTTCACCCCGGAAGAAACCCGGCGAATTCTCCACGAACCGCCGTACTGGAGTTTCTGCTGGGCCAGCGGCCTGGCCCTGGCGCGCTATCTGGCCGAGCGCCCGCAGTGGGTGCAAGGCAAGCGGGTCCTGGATTTCGGCGCCGGCTCCGGCGTGGCCGGTATCGCGGCGCTGAAAGCCGGCGCGCTGGAAGTGGTGGCCTGCGACCTCGACCCGCTGGCCATTGCCGCCTGCAAGGCGAATGCGGCGCTCAACGGGGTTGAACTGGGTTACTCCACGGACTTTTTCGCGCAAGCGGATCGCTTCGACCTGATCCTGGTAGCCGACGTGCTCTACGACCGCGCCAACCTGCCGCTGCTGGATGAATTCCTTAGCCGCGGACGCCAGGCACTGGTGGCGGACTCCCGGGTCAAGGACTTCCAACATCCGCTATACCAACGCCTGGAAATGCTCCACGCCCTGACCCTACCGGATCTGGCCGAGCCCTGGGAGTTCCGCGAAGTGAGCCTGTATCACGCGCAGCGCGATTGATGAAGGACAAATCACCTTGTGCTCTATCGAGCAACGTCCAGCAGCATCTGCAGGAGCGAGGCTTGCCCGCGAAACAATCTACCGGCCACCCGATACCCCGCTTTCAGCCGCCCCCCGCCAAGCCTTATAGTTGGCCCATTCACGTTCTTCGAGATCCCCCATGAGTCAGGACACACCGTACATTTTCGACGCCAGCACCGCCGACTTCGACCAGTCGGTGATCGAGAACTCGTTCCACAAGCCGGTGCTGGTGGATTTCTGGGCCGAATGGTGCGCGCCCTGCAAGGCGCTGATGCCGATGCTGCAACAGATCGCCGAGAGCTATCAGGGCGAACTGCTGCTGGCCAAGGTCAACTGCGATATCGAGCAGGACATCGTTGCCCGCTTCGGCATTCGCAGCCTGCCGACCGTGGTGCTGTTCAAGGACGGTCAGCCGGTGGACGGTTTTGCCGGGGCGCAACCGGAATCCGCGGTGCGCGCCATGCTCGAACCCCATGTGCAGATGCCGCCGCCCAAGGCCGCCGACCCGCTGGAGCTGGCTGAAGCGCTGTTCGCCGAAGGGCGCATCGCCGATGCCGAAGCCACGCTCAAAGTGCTGCTGGGTGAAGACAACAGCAACGCCAAGGCCTTGATCCTCTACGCCCGCTGCCTGGCCGAACGCGGCGAACTGGGCGAAGCCCAGACCGTACTCGACGCGGTCACCGGCGATGAACACAAGGCGGCGCTGGCCGGGGCCAAGGCGCAGATCACCTTCCTCAAGCAGGCTGCCGACCTGCCGGACAGTGCCGAGCTGAAAAGCCGCCTGGCGCAGGACCCGCAGGATGACGAGGCGGTGTATCAGCTGGCCATCCAGCAACTGGCGCGCCAGCAGTACGACGCGGCGCTGGATGCCCTGCTCAAGTTGTTCATCCGCAACCGCAGCTACAACGAAGGCCTGCCGCACAAGACCTTGCTGCAAGTGTTCGAGCTGCTGGGCAACGACCACCCGCTGGTGACCACCTACCGTCGCAAGCTGTTCGCCGCGCTGTACTGATTCACGGCTGGATCGCAAGCCGGCTCGCCCCGACCAAGGGCGAGCCCGCTCCTTCCTCGCCTACTCGATCCAGCTGTAGAGTGGCGTATCACCGCCGCTCACCACCTTGACCTGTGCGCTATGGCGCAAACGCACCAACAGCCGCTTGCCCGCCGCGGCGCTGCCGGTCAGGCCTTCCAGTTGTTCCAAAAGATCCGGGCCGCTCAATTGCCCGGCCTTGCGCAGCAGGTCCTGGGTGATCTGCCACAGCGCATCGTCCTGGCTCGCCGGCTTGGCCACAGGCGCGCCGCTTTCGGCTTTGGCCGCCTGCAACGGCGTCCCCAGTCGGGCACTCAACTGATCCCAGTCGGCCCCGTCCAGTTCCAGGGTCAAATCCACCGGCCATTCGCCGATGCTTCCACGAATCCGCACCATCGCTCTGCTCCCGAAATTTTCTGACGAGCATGCTCCCATGCGTCTTGCGCAACGCCAAGCAGGCGGTCAAACTCTCGCCACTTCCGTTATAAGATTACATAACATTATTTTCATGTTCGCTCCCGGAGACTTGCCATGCGTCGTCTGCTGCTCGCCCTGCCGTTCGCCCTGTTGCCCCTGGCCATCGCTCACGCGGCCGAAAAACACGACCACGACCATGAGCACGGCAGCCTCGGTGCTCACGAGCATGGCGTGGCCCGCCTGAATGCGGCACTGGACGGCCAGACCCTGGAGCTGGAACTGGAAAGCCCGGCGATGAACCTGGTGGGCTTCGAGCACGCCGCCAGCACCGACGCGGACAAGGCCAAGGTCGCCGCCGTGCGCGCCCAGCTGGAAAAACCGCTGGCGCTGTTCAGCCTGCCGCCCGCCGCCGGTTGCGTGGTGACGCAACAGGAACTGGAAAGCCCGCTGTTCGGCGACAAGCCCGAAGATCACGACGAAGACCATGACGACGCGAAGAGTGCCGGCGGCCACGAGCATCACCACGAGCACAGCGAGATCCATGCGCATTACCAGTTCACCTGTGCCACGCCGGGCGCGCTGAAGAACCTGGACCTGGCCGGCGTGTTCAAGACCTTCCCCGCCACTCAGAAAATTCAGGTACAACTCATCTCGCCAAGTGGCCAGCAAGGCGTGGAAGCGACCTCCAAGGCCGCCAGCCTGAAGTTCTGATCACGTCCCCTGTAGGAGCGAGCTTGCTCGCGATGGCGATGTCATAGCCGACAGATGATGCCAACCGGATGACCGTTATCGCGAGCAAGCTCGCTCCTACAAATATGAATCAACCGACGAACCATCGCCCATGACCCAAGCACTGATCCAACTGTCCGACCTGGGCTTCAGCTGGCCCGGCCATCCGCAGTTGCTGGATATCCCAGCCTTTCGCCTGGAAGCGGGTGAAACGCTGTTCCTCAAGGGCCCCAGCGGCAGCGGCAAGACCACCCTGCTCGGCCTGCTCGGCGGCGTGCAGAAACCCGGCCGCGGCAGCATCCGCCTGCTGGGCCAGGAGCTGACCGAACTCTCCGCCGGCGCCCGCGACCGCTTCCGGGTCGATCACACCGGCTACATTTTCCAGCAGTTCAACCTGCTGCCGTTTCTCTCGGTACGCGAGAACGTCGAGTTGCCCTGCCACTTCTCCAAATTGCGCGCCAGCCGCGCCGTACAGCGCCACGGCAGTGTCGACCAGGCAGCCGCCACCCTGCTCGCCCACCTGGGGCTTAAAGACCCCGGCCTGCTCGGTCGCCGCGCCGACTCGCTGTCCATTGGCCAGCAACAACGGGTCGCCGCCGCCCGCGCGCTGATCGGCCAGCCGGAACTGGTGATCGCCGACGAACCCACCTCGGCACTGGACTACGACGCCCGCGAAGCCTTTATCCGCCTGTTGTTCGCCGAATGCCGCGAGGCCGGGGCCAGCCTGCTGTTCGTCAGCCACGACCAGAGCCTGGCGCCGCTGTTCGATCGCAACCTGTCGCTGGCCGAACTCAATCGCGCCGCCACGCCCGCGGAGGTCTGAGATGTATCTGTTCCGTCTAGCCATGGCCAGCCTGGCTAACCGCCGCTTCACCGCGATCCTCACCGCCTTCGCCATCGCCCTGTCGGTCTGCCTGCTGCTGGCGGTGGAACGGGTGCGCACCGAAGCCCGCGCCAGCTTCGCCAGCACCATCAGCGGTACCGACCTGATCGTCGGCGCCCGCTCCGGTTCGGTGAACCTGCTGCTGTACTCGGTGTTCCGCATCGGCAACGCCACCAACAACATTCGCTGGGACAGCTTCGAACACTTCGCCAACAGCCCGAAAGTGAAATGGGCGATCCCGATTTCCCTCGGTGACTCCCATCGCGGCTACCGGGTGATGGGCACCACCGCGGCCTACTTCGAGCATTACCAGTACGGCCACCAGCAGAACCTGCAACTGGCCAGCGGCCGCGAGTTCGCCAGCGATCCGTTCGAAGTGGTGCTGGGCGCCGAAGTCGCCGAGGCCCTGCATTACAAGCTCGGCGACAAGCTGGTGCTGGCCCACGGCGTGGCGGCCATCAGCCTGGTCAAGCATGACGACAAACCCTTCACCGTGGTCGGCATCCTCAAGCGCACCGGCACCCCGGTGGACCGCACGCTGCACATCAGCCTCGGTGGCATGGAGGCGATCCATATCGACTGGCACAACGGCGTGCCGGCCCAGGGCAGCGGCCGCATCAGCGCCGACCAGGCGCGCAACATGGACCTGACGCCGCAAGCGATCACTGCCTTCATGCTCGGCCTGAACAGCAAGATCGCCACCTTCGCGGTGCAGCGCGAGATCAATGAATACCGCGGCGAACCGATGCTGGCGATCTTGCCCGGGGTCGCCCTGCAGGAGCTGTGGAGCCTGATGGGCACCGCGGAAAAGGCCTTGTTCGTGGTGTCGCTGTTCGTGGTGCTGACCGGCCTGATCGGTATGCTCACGGCGATCCTCACCAGCCTCAACGAGCGCCGCCGGGAGATGGCGATCCTACGTTCGGTCGGCGCCCGGCCTTGGCATATCGCGACCTTGCTGGTGCTGGAAGCCTTCGCCCTGGCGCTGTCCGGTGTGCTCGCCGGGCTGGGCCTGCTGTACCTGGGCATCGCCCTGGCCCAGGGTTATGTGCAGTCGAGCTACGGCCTGTACCTGCCGCTGTCCTGGCCAAGCGAGTATGAGTGGACGCTGCTCGGCGGTATCCTGATCGCCGCCCTGCTGATGGGCAGCGTGCCCGCCTGGCGCGCCTACCGACAATCGCTGGCCGATGGCCTGTCCATCCGTTTATGAGGAACTTCTGGTTATGAGGAGCTCCGGCATGCCCCGTGCCCTGCTTGCACTGTTGATGCTGGTCGCCCTGCCGCTATGGGCCGCCGACCCCCGTGACCTGGCCTGGTCGGAAATGATCCCGCCGGACGCGCCGGCGGAGGTGCCGAACATGCAGCCGCTGCACGACCTGTCGCAGATGAGCGACGCCCTGGCCGCCGAGTCCGCCCCGGCGGCCAAGCAGGACATGCCCAACGCTCCGGTGGTGCAGAGCCTGGACGGCCTGTCGGTGCGCCTGCCCGGCTACATCGTGCCGCTGGAAGTCAGCGAGGAAGGCCGCACCACGGAGTTTCTGCTGGTGCCGTATTTCGGTGCCTGCATCCACGTGCCGCCACCGCCGTCGAACCAGATCGTGCATGTGAAAAGCGCCGTCGGCGTGAAGCTCGACGAGCTGTATCAGCCGTACTGGATCGAGGGGCCGATGCAGGTCAAGGCGTCCACCAGCGACATCGCCGACGCGGGTTACCAAATGGAGGCAGAGAAAATTTACGTGTACGAATTGCAGGAGTGAAACCGCGTTTTTCGCAGTGCCATTCATGACCTCATCGCAAGCAAGCCTGCGCCCACAAAACAGCACAGTTCCCTGTAGCCGCACGTTTGCCCGCGATCAGTTGCACAGCGTACACAACACCCGCAGTTCCCCTGCCTCCACGCTGATCCGGTTTTCATTGAGCTGAGTCAAAGCCTGTTCCTTGACGATCCTTACCATTGGACCTAGCCAACTCGAATCGTCCTTTGGAGCTCCCATGCACAAGTCCCTGCTCAGCGCCTCCCTGTTCGCGCTCGCGCTCGCCGCCCCGATCGCCCACGCCCACGAAGCCGGCGACATCATCGTTCGCGCCGGTGCCATCACCGTCAATCCGAAAGCCGACAGCGGCGACGTCAAGGTCGACCGCGGTCCATTGGCCGGCGCCAACCTCGGCGGCAAGGCGACCATGAGCAGCGACACCCAGCTGGGCCTGAACTTCGCCTACATGCTGACCAACAACGTCGGTATCGAACTGCTCGCGGCCACCCCGTTCGAGCATGACGTCAAGCTCAAGGGCACCGCGCTGGACGCCGCCAACGGCAAGCTCGGTACTCTCAAGCACCTGCCGCCGACCCTGAGCGTCGTGTACTACCCGCTGGACCACAAGGCCGCCTTCCAGCCTTACGTCGGTGCCGGCATCAACTACACCTGGATCTATGACGAACACGTCGGCAGCCGCGCCAGCGCCGCCGGTTTCGACAACTTCCGGGCGAAGAACTCCTGGGGCCTGGCCTGGCAGGTCGGTGCCGACTACATGCTGACCGACAACGTGATGATCAACGCCCAGGTGCGCTACGTCGACATCGACACCACCGCCTACGTGAACAACAACGCGGTCGCCGGCGGCACCCGGGCCAAGGTCGACGTGGACGTCGATCCATGGGTCTACATGGTCGGCCTGGGCTACAAGTTCTAAATCGGCCAGACAAAAAAAGGCGCCTGCAAAGGCGCCTTTTTTCATCGCCGGGGAAAGCTCAGCGGCCCAGCAAACGTGCCAGCCCGACGCTCATCGGCGTCGGTTCGGGGAGCTTGAAGCGCTGCAACAAGCGCTGGTTGTTCGCCCGCGAATGGCGAATGTCCCCGGAGCGCGCCGGGCCGTAGCTGATCGATGGCAACTGCCCTACCACCTCGCCCAGGGCCTCGAGCAACTGCTTGAGGGTAGTGGCCTGGTTCAGGCCGACATTGACCGCGCCGACTTCCAGTTGCGGTGCTTCCAGAGACTGTGCCAACACGTTCACCAGGTCTTCGACATAGACGAAATCGCGGGTTTGCTCGCCATCGCCAAATACGGTAATCGGCAGGCCTTTCTGCGCGCGCTCGCAAAAGATGCTGATGACCCCGGAGTACGGCGAGGATGGATCCTGGCGCGGCCCGAAGATGTTGAAGAAGCGGAAGATCGCCGGCTCCAGCCCATGCTGGCGGCGATAGAAATCGAAGTAGTACTCGCTGGCCAGCTTGTCCGACGCATAGGGCGTCAGTGGTGCCTTGGGCGTGTCTTCGTCGATCGATTCGCCCTCGCCATTGTTGCCATAAACTGCCGCGCTGGAAGCAAACAGCACGCGCTTGACGCCAGCCTGGCGCATGGCTTCGCAGACGTTGAGGGTGCCGATGAAGTTGCTCTGGTGGGTACGCACCGGGTCGTCCACCGAAGCCTGTACCGAAGCGACCGCCGCCAGGTGCGCCACCGCGCGGCAGCCGCTCATGGCCCGCGCCACCAGGGCCGCATCAGCGACGTCGCCTTGGATCAGTTCGACCCGCGGGTTGTCCAGCGGCAGGTTGCCGGGTTTACCCGTGGACAGATCGTCGAGGATCCGCACCGAATAACCCTTGGCGAGCAAAACGTCGGTCAGGTGCGAACCGATGAAGCCGGCACCGCCGGTGATCAAGATTGGGGCATTAGCCATGACGATAAAACCTATCCAGTAGAGCCGGGAGTGCCGCGCGCCAGGCGCGAGGCTTGATCCCGAAAGTGTGCAGAATTTTTTTGCAGGCCAGCACCGCGTGCTGCGGTTCTTCGGCAGCGTCCGGCCGGGCGGCGTGGGCCTGGGCGGTCGGCGCTTCGATGGCCAGCGGATGCAGGCTGCGGGCCTCGGTGAGGATCGCCTGGCCCAGCGCCAGCGGCGTGGTCGCCTCATGGCCGGCGTAGTGGTAAGTGCCCCACAGCGGCGCGGCGCAATCGAGTTGCTTGAGTACGGAGATGATCACCCGGGCGGCATCGTCCACCGGCGTCGGGTTGCCCCGGCGGTCGTCGGCCAGCAGCAGCTCTTCGGGTTGCTCGGCACGGGCCAGGAAACGCCCCAGGGTGCCTTCGGCGCTATCGTCCAGCAGCCAGCCGAAACGCAGCAGCACATGCTGCGGGCAGGTGGCGCGCACATTCTGCTCGATCCGCCACAAGGCCTGGCCACGCAGGCCCAGCGGTACCGGTTCGTCCTTTTCGCTGTAGGCCGTGGCCCGCGAACCGTCGAACACCCGGTAGCTGGAAGGCTGCAGAAGAATGATGTTGTGATGCTGGCACAGCTCGGAAAGCCGCTCGACCGCCCGTTCCTGGCCAGCCAGGCGTGCCTCGGGGACACTCTCCGCCTGGAACCAGTCGAAGTAGTACGCAAGGTTGATCAAGGCATCCGGGCGGGTGTCGTCGAGCAGTTGCGTCAGGCTCGCGGCATCCCAGCCGTCTTGCGGCGGACGGGGGGCGAGGAAACCGATGTCTTCCTCCGCACCGAGGCGAATCAGCGCCTGCCCAAGGGCATTTCCGCCGCCCAGTAACATAAGGCGCATTCGCATAGAGTCAGCAGGCCCAATCTGTTCGGAACGATGGTTTGAATCGGCCAGACCCGCGGGTTTGGCCATGAATATTGCTCAGAATCGTTGCATTTTGCGGGTTTCCGGCGCAACCGTCACTGAGAAAGTGTAGAGCAACAAAGCACACAGCCCTTCAGGGCTGCTGCCGCCAGCGGCGACAAGGCAGGCTTGCAACTTCACTCCGGCGGTCGCATAACGTTGTGCATGAACCTTCCCCAGATCCCCGCCAACGCCCTGCCGGGTTTTCATCCCGCGGTCAGCGCCTGGTTCAACAGCTGCTTCCCGGCGGCGACCGCCGCCCAGGCCCGGGCCTGGCCGCTGATCCGCCAGCGCCGCTCGACGCTGATCGCCGCGCCCACCGGCTCGGGCAAGACCCTGACCGCCTTCCTCGCGGTGATCGACGAGCTGGTTCATCGCGGCCTGGAAAACGGCGGCACACTGCCGGAACAGACCCTGGTGGTCTACGTCTCGCCACTCAAGGCTTTGAGCAACGATATCCAGATCAACCTGCAGGACCCGCTGGCCGGGATCACCGCGCAACTCGAACACATGGGCCTGCCGCAATTGCGCATCAGCACCGCGGTGCGCACCGGCGACACCCCGCAGAAAGACCGCAGCGCCATGCGCAAGAGCGCGCCGCATATCCTGGTGACCACCCCCGAATCGCTGTATGTGCTGCTGGGCTCGGCCTCCGGCCGGCAAATGCTCGCCAGCACGCGCACGGTGATAGTCGACGAGATCCACGCCATCGCCGCCAGCAAACGCGGCAGCCATCTGGCGTTGAGCCTGGAGCGCCTGCAAGCCCTCTGCGCCGAGCCGCTGACGCGCATCGGCCTGTCGGCCACGCAGAAGCCCATCGAAGCGGTGTCGCGTTTCCTGGTCGGCCATGAACGCCCCTGCGAGATCGTCGACATCGGCCACGCCCGCCCCCGGGACCTGGCCATCGAAGTGCCGCCCGTGCCGCTGTCGGCGGTGATGGCCAACGACGTCTGGGAACGGGTCTACGAACGTATCGCCGAACTGGCGCGGGAACACCGCACCACCCTGGTGTTCGTCAACACCCGGCGCCTGGCCGAACGCCTGAGCCGCCACCTCAGCGAACGCCTGGGCAAGGACGCGGTGGCCGCCCACCATGGCAGCCTGGCCAAGGAGTTTCGCCTGGACGCCGAACAGCGTCTCAAGCGCGGCGACCTGCAAGTACTGATCGCCACCGCCTCGCTGGAGCTGGGCATCGATATCGGCGATGTCGACCTGGTGTGCCAGATCGGCTCGCCGCGTTCGATCTCGGCCTTTCTGCAAAGGGTTGGACGCTCCGGGCACCAGGTCGGCGGCACGCCCAAGGGTCGCCTGTTCGCCCTGACCCGCGACGACCTGATCGAATGCGCCGCCCTGCTCGACTGCGTGCATCGCGGCGAACTCGACACCCTGCAAATCCCCAGGGCGCCGCTGGATGTGCTGGCGCAGCAGATCGTCGCCGAAGTCAGCAACCAGGAATGGCAGGAGCAGCCGCTGCTGGAGATGATCCGCCGCGCCTCGCCTTATAGCGAACTCGACGAAGAGCATTTCCAGGCGCTGCTGCGCATGCTCGCCGAGGGTTACAACGGGCGCCAGGGCATCCGCAGCGCCTATCTGCATCGCGACGCCGTCAACCGCAGCCTGCGCGGTCGGCGGGGCAGCCAGCTGACGGCGGTGACCAGCGGCGGCACCATCCCCGACAACGCCGACTACGCCGTGCTGCTGGAGCCCCAGGCGCTGAATATCGGCAGCGTCAACGAAGACTTCGCGGTGGAAAGCATCGCCGGCGATGTGTTCCAGCTGGGCAATACCTCGTACCGCATCCTGCGGGTGGAAACCGGCCGGGTGCGGGTCGAGGACGCCCACGGCCAGCCGCCGACCATTCCGTTCTGGCTCGGCGAAGCCCCCGGGCGCAGCGCCGAACTGTCGTTTGCCGTGGCGCGCCTGCTGGCCCGGCTCGACGAGTTGCTCGGCGCCACCCCCGGCCAACTACAGCCCGCCCTCGACTGGCTGGGCGACAGCCTGGGCCTGGACGCCGCCAGCGCCGAACAACTGGTCGACTACCTGGCCCGCGCACGCCAGAGCCTGGGCGCGCTGCCGTCCCAGGACACGCTGATCATGGAGCGTTTTTTCGATGAGTCCGGCGGCACCCAACTGATCATCCACACGCCGTTCGGCAGCCGGATCAACCGCGCCTGGGGCCTGGCGCTGCGCAAGCGCTTCTGCCGCACCTTCAACTTCGAACTGCAGGCCGCCGCCAGCGAAGACGCCATCGTGTTGTCGCTGTCCACCGGCCACAGTTTCGAACTCGACGACGTCTGGCGTTACCTGCACAGCAACAGCGCCGAACACATCCTGGTCCAGGCCGTGCTGGAGGCGCCGCTGTTCGGCGTGCGCTGGCGCTGGAATGCCGGGGTGGCCCTGGCGCTGCCGCGCTTTGTCGGCGGGCGCAAGGTAGCGCCGCAGATCCAGCGGATGAAAAGCGAAGACCTGATCGCCAGCGTGTTTCCCGACCAGATCGCCTGCCTGGAGAATCTCGCCGGCGAACGGCAGATTCCCGATCATCCGCTGGTGGAACAGACCCTCGACGACTGCCTGCACGAAGCCATGGACAGCGAGGGCTGGCTGGCACTGTTGCGGCGCATGGAGCGCGGCGAGCTGCGCCTGATCAGCCGCGACCTGCCGGCGCCCTCGCCCCTGGCCGCGGAAATCCTCAGCGCCCGGCCCTACACCTTCCTCGACGACGCACCGCTGGAAGAGCGCCGCACCCAGGCCGTGCTCAGCCGCCGCTGGAGCGACCCCGAATCCAGCGACGACCTTGGCGCCCTGGATGCCGAGGCCATCCAGTCGGTGCGCGAGGAAGCCTGGCCCGCCCCCGGCAACCCGGACGAAATGCATGAAGCGCTGATGAGCCTGGCCTGTATCGGCGAGGACGAAGCCCAGGCCAACCCGCGGTGGACCGACTGGCTGCAAACCCTGGCGGACAGCGGGCGCGCCAGCCGCTTGCAGATCGGCGGCGGACAGGCCCTGTGGCTGGCCGTCGAGCGCCTGGGCTGCCTGCGGGCGATTTATCCACAGGCGCTGCTGCAACCGCTCCTCGAGGCGCCGCCCGGCTTCGATGAGCGATGGCAGCGCGATGAAGCGGTGGTCGAAGTGATTCGAGCCCGTCTCAGCGGCTTTGGCCCGTTGCCGCTGGAGCGCATCGCCATGCCCCTGGGCCTGAGCGCCAGCGAGGTCGCCCAGGTCCTGGCGCAGCTGGAAGGCGAAGGTTATGTGCTGCGCGGCCGCTTCAGCCCCGGCGAGGCCCGGGAGGAGTGGTGCGAACGGCATCTGCTGGCGCGGATTCATCGCTACACCGTCAAACGCTTGCGCCGGGAAATCGAACCGGTGTCGCTGCAGGACCTGATGCGTTTTCTGTTCGACTGGCAGCACCTGTCCAGCGCCACCCAGGGCCAGGGCAGTGCCATGCTGGCGCAGACGGTCGCCCAGTTCGAAGGCTATGCCGCCGCGGCCGGCGCCTGGGACAGCGACCTGCTGCCAGCGCGGATCAAGGATTACTCCGCCACCTGGCTGGATGAGCTGTGCCGCAACGGCAAGGTGGTCTGGAGCCGGCTCAGCGCCCCGCACAAAGCAGCCGGCGCGACCCTGCGCAATACGCCGATCGTGCTGCTGCCGCGCAGCCAGGTCGCGCTGTGGAGCGGGCTGGGCGCACAGCCCGACAGCGGCGAACTGTCGCCCAAGGCGCAGAAGGTCCATGAGGCCCTGAGCCAGCACGGCGCCTTGTTCTTCGATGAACTGCAGCATGAAGCCCATGTCCTGCGTACCGAGCTGGAGGTCGCCCTGCAGGAACTGGTGGCCGCCGGGCTGGTGAATGCCGACAGTTTTGCCGGCCTGCGCGCCTTGATCACCCCGTCCAGCAAGCGTCTGGCCCGCAGCGGCCGACGCGGGCGCGGGGCCGTGGTCGGCGGCATGGACGATGCAGGGCGCTGGGCCCTGCTACGGCGTCCGTCGCCAGTACCGGAGGGCGTCGGCGGTCATGGGCAGGCAACCCCACCGGCCACCCTGGAACACATCGCCATGACCCTGTTGCGGCGTTATGGCGTGGTGTTCTGGCGCCTGCTGGAACGCGAGGCCGACTGGCTGCCGAGCTGGCGCGAACTGTTGCGCACCTTTCATCGGCTGGAGGCCCGCGGCGAAATTCGCGGCGGGCGTTTTGTCAGCGGCCTGGCCGGCGAGCAGTTCGCCCTACCCGAGGCCATCGCCCTGTTGCGCGAAGTGCGCCGCCGCCCGCTGGATGGCAGCCTGATCGCGGTGTGTGGCGTCGACCCGCTGAACCTCGCCGGCACCTTGCTGCCCGGGCCGAAGGTCCCGGCCCTGGCCGGCAGCCGGCTGGTGTACCGCGACGGACTGCCCGCGGCCGCCGAGATCGCCGGCAAACCGCATGTCTGGCTGGACCTTGAGCCGCAGGCCAGCCTTGAGCTGCGGACCCGGTTGATTCGCCACTGATATCGGGTCGTGGGCGGCCTGGTACATCGCGTCGGCCTTATCGCGAGCAAGCTCGCTCCTACAGAAGCCTGCCGTCATTCGATATTTGCCCATAGGTCAAATATCAAATACCGGAACCGCTATTTTTCCGCACGATTCAAATCCGGACACTGCGCTCCATTGTCAAATCCACCGGAGTTGCAGCCATGCCCATTGCCTTGCTCGCGCTGACCCTCAGCGCCTTCGCCATCGGGACGACTGAGTTCGTCATCGTTGGCCTGTTACCCACCATCGGCGCCGACCTCGGCGTCAGCCTGCCGTCCGCCGGGCTGCTGGTCAGCCTGTACGCCCTGGGTGTCGCCGTCGGCGCGCCGGTGCTCACCGCGCTGACCGGCAAGGTCCCGCGCAAACTGTTGCTGCTGTCGCTGATGGTACTGTTCACCCTCGGCAACCTGCTGGCCTGGCAAGCGCCCAGCTATGAATCCCTGGTCCTGGCGCGCATCGTCACCGGCCTGGCCCATGGCGTGTTCTTCTCTATCGGCTCGACCATCGCCACCAGCCTGGTGCCCAAGGAAAAAGCCGCCAGCGCGATTGCCATCATGTTCACCGGCCTGACGGTGGCCCTGGTCACCGGCGTGCCGCTGGGGACCTTTATCGGCCAGCATTTCGGCTGGCGCGAAACCTTCCTCGCGGTATCCGCCCTGGGTGTGATCGCCTTTATCGGCAGCCTGATCTACGTGCCGAAAAACATCGCCCACAGCAAACCGGCGTCCTTGCTGCAACAACTGCAAGTGCTGAAACAACCACGCCTGCTGCTGGTGTACGCCATGACCGCGGTGGGCTACGGCGGCTCGTTCATCGCCTTCACCTTCCTCGCGCCGATTCTCCAGGACATTTCCGGCTTCAGCGCCAGCACCGTCAGCCTGGTGCTGCTGGTCTACGGCCTCTCGGTCGCCGTAGGCAACATCTGGGGCGGCAAGCTGGCGGACAAGCGCGGCCCGATCAGCGCCTTGAAGATCATCTTCGCCCTGCTGGCCGGCGTGCTGTTCCTGCTCACCTTCACCGCCGGCAACCCGTGGCTGGCGCTGGCCACCGTACTGGTGTGGGGCGCCGTGGCCTTCGGCAACGTACCGGGCCTGCAGGTCTACGTGGTGCGCCAGGCCGAACACCACACCCCGCAAGCGGTAGACGTGGCCTCGGGCCTGAACATCGCCGCCTTCAACCTCGGCATCGCCGGCGGCGCCTGGGGTGGCGGCCTGATCGTCGCCCACCTGGGGTTGATCCACACCGCCTGGATCGGTGGCCTGGTGGTACTGGGCGCCCTGGCCCTGACCGCCTGGAGCGGCCGCCTGGATCGCCTCGGCCCGGTATACGCCGAGCCGGCCGAGGGGTCGAGCCGGGTGGTGGTCGGGCACTGAGCCCACAGCCCTGACCGGCTAATGCCGATCAGTTAAACCATTGGCGCCCCTGTAGGAGCGAGGCTTGCCCGCGAACGCCACGCCGCGCAATGCCTGCTCCACCGCGTTGTCGTTCTTCGCGCGCAAGCTGCGCTCCTACAGGAGCGGCTCCTAGAGGATCGAAAACACCGTCCGTAGGAAGGTCGAAACTTTCCCGTCAGCCGGGCAGTCATCAAAAGACAGAGGTGGTTCGAAGGCCCCAAGACGGGAGCGGACATGGCGGCGATTCATATCGGTATTTCCGGCTGGCGCTACAAGCCCTGGCGTGGAGATTTCTACCCCGAGGGGCTGACGCAGAGGCGCGAGCTGCAATTCGCTTCGCGCGCAGTCAACAGCATCGAAATCAACGGTTCGTTCTACGCGCTGCAGACCCCCGAGCGTTATGCCGACTGGTATGCCGATACGCCCAAGGACTTCGTGTTCAGCGTCAAGGCGCCACGCTACATCACCCATATCCTGCGACTGCGGGATGTGCACAAGCCGATCGCCAACTTCTTCGCCTCGGGCGTGCTGGAGCTCAAGAACAAGCTCGGGCCGATCCTGTGGCAGTTTCCCCCAAGCTTTCGGTTCGACGCCGAGCTGTTCGGCGCCTTTCTTCAGCAATTGCCCGCCGATACCGAACAGGCCGCCGCCCTCGCCCGCCAGCACGAACCACGCCTCAACGGCCACGCCAGCACCAAGGCCTACGGCAAAAAATCCATGCGCCATGCCGTGGAAATTCGCCACGCAAGCTTTGCCGTGCCCGAATTCACCCATCTGCTGCGCCAGCACGGCGTGGCACTGGTGGTGGCCGACACCGCCGGCAAGTGGCCCTATTGCGAGGACCTGACCGGCGATTTCGTCTACCTGCGGCTGCACGGCGACAGGGCGCTGTACGCCAGCGGCTATACACCCCAGGCCCTGAAGCGCTGGGGCGACCGGATCGAGGCCTGGCACAGCGGCAAACAACCCGCCGATGCCCGGCTGATCGACGCCCGGCACCCACCCAGGGCGCGCAAGAGCCGGGAGGTGTTCTGTTATTTCGACAATGACCTCAAGGTCCGCGCGCCCTTCGACGCCCGTCGGTTGCTGCAGCGCTTCGGGCTCGACAAGACACTGGCGACAGCGCCCAGCGAGCCTGCCGCGCCCGGGGTGCTGCCATGAGCCATGACGAGTCGGCCAACAACCCGATACCGCCCGGGATCGGGCTCGCCGCCACGCGCCGCTTCACGGTGCTGACGGTGAATACCCACAAGGGTTTCACCGCCCTGAACCGGCGCTTCATCCTGCCCGAGCTGCGCGAGGCGGTGCGCAGCGTGGCCGCCGACGTGGTGTTCCTGCAGGAGGTGCACGGCGCCCACGACCAGCACCCGCAGCGCTACAACAATTGGCCGAGCATGCCGCAATACGAATTCCTCGCCGACAGCATCTGGCCGCAGTTCGCCTATGGACGCAATGCGGTGTACCCGGCCGGCGACCACGGCAATGCGCTGCTCTCGAAATTCCAGATCATTCGCTACGACAACCTCGACATCTCCCTGTCCGGGCACGAGAGCCGCGGCCTGTTGCATTGCGTGCTGCGCCTGCCCGGCGATGCCCTGGAAGTGCACGCCATTTGCGTGCACCTGGGGTTGCGCGAAAGCCATCGCCAGCAACAGCTGGATCTGCTGCTGCAACTGATCGCCGAGCTCCCCGCCGACGCGCCCTTGATCGTCGCCGGCGACTTCAACGACTGGCGGCTGCGCGCCGATGCACAGCTCGCCCCCAGTGGCTTGCAGGAGGCCTTTGTCAGCCAGCACGGCAAACCGGCGCGCAGCTTCCCCGCGCGCCTGCCGCTGCTGCGGCTGGACCGGATCTACGTGCGTCACCTGAAAATCCACCGCCCCCAGGTCCTGGCCTCCCATCCCTGGTCCCATCTCTCCGATCACGCACCGCTGTCGGTCGAGGTCGAGTTATGAACGACATGCCCCTGGAAAAAACCACGGTGGACCACCCGCCTGACGCGGGGCTGGCCCAGGAGCCGCTACGGATGGACCTCGAATACGGTTGGCACAGCAACAACCGGGTGGTGCTGCTGGAGAATGGCGAGGCGTATTTTCCCCGGGTATTCGAAGTGCTGCGCCAGGCGCAGAACGAGATCCTGCTGGAGACCTTCATCCTCTTCGAGGACAAGGTCGGCCACGAGCTGCACCGTATCCTGATCGAGGCCGCACAGCGTGGCGTGCGGGTCATCGTCAGCCTGGACGGCTTCGGTTGCGGCGAATTGAGCACCGAGTTCCTTGCCGCCATGAGCAATGCCGGGGTGCGCTTGCAGATATTCGACCCGGCGCAGCCGATTTTCGGGGTGCGCACCAACTGGTTCCGCCGCCTGCATCGCAAGATCGTGGTGGTCGACGGCGCCATCGCCTTTGTCGGCGGGATCAACTTCTCCGCCGATCACCTGGCCGATTTCGGCCCCCAGGCCAAACAGGATTATTCGGTAGAGATCCAGGGGCCGGCGGTGGTGGATATCCACCATTTCGCCCTGCTGCAAGGCGACCGCCCGGCCCGCGCCCGCTACTGGTGGCAACGCCGCCGGCAGCGCCGCGCGGAGCTGGCCCTGACCGACCATGACGGCCAGGTGCGCCTGGTCTATCGCGACAACCGCCAGCACCGCAGCGATATCGAAGAGGTCTACCGCCTGGTGCTGCGCGGGGCCCGCCAGCGGGTGGTGATCGCCAATGCCTACTTCTTCCCCGGCTATCGGCTGCTGCGCGAAATCCGCAACGCCGCGCGCCGTGGCGTCGAGGTGCGGCTGATCCTGCAGGGCGAGCCGGACATGCTGGTGGCCAGGCTGGCGGCACGCATGCTCTATGACTACCTGCTCAAGGACGGCGTGACCATCTACGAATATTGCGAACGGCCACTGCACGGCAAGGTGGCGCTGGTAGACGACGACTGGAGCACCGTGGGTTCGAGCAATCTCGACCCGCTGAGCCTGTCGCTGAACCTGGAAGCCAATGTGCTGATCCGCGACCGGGCGTTCAATCGCGACCTGTTCGAGCGCCTCGACCGGCTCAGTCGCGACCACTGCCAGGCCATGCCGGCCAAGGGCTCCGGGCGTGGCCGCTTGTGGCGCCTGACCGTGGGTTTCCTGGTGTTTCACATCCTGCGTCACTTCCCGGCCTGGGCCGGCTGGCTGCCCGCCCACAAGCCGCAATTGAAACCCTTCGGCCAGGCCGCCACCCCGCGGGAGTCGCCCCATGAGCCGCACTGACGCCCATGGCTCGACGCCCGCCGCGTCGCACTCCCGGTCGCGCTGGCAACGCCTGAAGAAACCGCTGACCATCGCCTTCTTCCTGCTGTTGATCGTGCTGTTCACCCTGCTGGCCCGGCGCATCGACTGGAGCGAAGTGCTCGGCACCCTGGCCGACTTCAAGGTGCGCACCCTGGTCATCGCCGCGGGCCTGACCCTGGCCAGTTTCCTGGTCTACGCCTGCTTCGACCTGATCGGGCGCACCTACATCCGGCAGAACCTCGGCTGGCGGCAGATCCTCCCGGTGGGGTTCATCAGCTACGCCTTCAACCTCAACCTCAGCGCCTGGGTCGGCGGGATCGCCATGCGCTACCGGCTGTATTCCAGGCTCGGGGTGAGCACCGGCAATATCGCCAAGATCCTCGGCCTGAGCCTGGCCACCAACTGGTTCGGCTACATGGCCCTGGCCGGCGCGGTATTCGCCAGTGGCCTGATGAAGTTGCCGCCCGGCTGGCAACTCAGCAACGGCGCGTTGCAGGGCGTGGGCGTCCTGCTGCTGGTGCTGGGCGTGGGTTACCTGGCGGCCTGTCGGTTTTCCCGACGGCGCGAGTGGTCGATACACGGGGTCGAGATCAACTTGCCCTCGTTACACATGGCCCTGCTGCAACTGGCCCTGGGCGCACTCAACTGGTCGCTGATGGCAGCGGTGATCTTTACCCTGCTGCCCAGCAAGCTCGATTACCCGGTGGTGCTCGGGGTGCTGCTGATCAGCAGCATCGCCGGGGTCATCACCCATATTCCGGCGGGGCTCGGGGTGTTGGAGGCAGTGTTTATCGCCCTGCTGCAACATGAGGTGTCCCGCGGCAGCCTGCTGGCCGGGTTGATCGCCTACCGGGCGATCTACTTCATCCTGCCGCTGCTGATCGCGCTGCTGATGTACCTGGTGGTGGAGGCCAGGGCCAAGGCGTTGCGCGTGGAGAAAAATCCGCGCAAAGGCAGCTGAGGCTATCGCGCGCGCGTTCCTCTCCAGGAGCGAGCTTGCGCGCCTCATTCAACCAGCGCTTGCGACTATCGCGACTGAATGATGCTCAAGCGTTCTCCCACCACCATTTCCGTGATCCAGTCCACTAGGATCGAGGTGTAGGCCTGCTGCGACACGGGATCGCTCAGGGCATGGTCGGCGCCGTCGATGATCCGGTGGGTCATGGAATGGGTCTGCTGGCAGGCCGCGCGGTAGCTCATGAACGTGGCGTGGGGCACATGCTCGTCGTTTTCCGATTCCACCAGCAGCACATCCCCGGTGAACGTCGAACAGGCATGCAGCGCCCGGTTGCTGTCGGCACGCACCAGGCTGCTGCGGTAATCCAGCAGGTCGGCCTTGTCCAGGTCGCGCTTGGGGCTGTTCCAGGCTTCGTCGCGGTACAGCGCCGGCACCCGCAATGCCAGCCAGCGCACCGGTCGCAGCGAGGTCAGGATGCTCGCCAGGTAGCCACCGTAACTGGTGCCCACCACGGCGATCGCCGAGGTATCGAGGGCCGGATGGGCCAGCAGGCGGTCATAGGCCGCCAACAGGTCGCACAGGTTGTCTTCGCGGGTCACGCGGTTCAGCGGGATGCCGCTGCCGGCATGGCCCCGCAGGTCGAAGGTCAGGCACACGCAACCCAGCCCGGCGATACCGCGGGCGCGCTCCAGGTCGCGCTCCTGGCTCCCACCCCAGCCGTGGACAAACAATACGCCGGGGACTTTCGACTTGGGGCTGAGGAAAGTCCCGCGCATCTGCTCGTCATCGATGTCGATTTGAATGCTTTCGCTTCTAGCCGTCATAGGATTGGACCGTTACATATTTGAGAAGAAAGTCACTGTGTTCCGCGGGCCCGCGATAGACCTCGATGGCATCGGTCGGCAAGGGCCGGTCGACATAGGTTTCCACCGCGGACACACGAATCGCGCGCATATCCGGATGATCGATAAAGGCCTGCAAAGCCGCCACTTCGGCGCTGCTGGCACCGCCCATGCGCCACGATTGCTCGAGTACGCCGCTGCGCTGCCGGCCTTCGGCGTCCAGGCCCTGGGCGATGTCGTAGTTGCGCCGGGAGGCGAAGAATCGGGGATAGGCCTCATCGGCGGCGGCGTCGAAAACCCGCGCCTGCTGCACCGCCAGGCGCACTTCCTGTGGCAGTTGCAGCGCCAGCAACTCAGGGTAGCCACCTGGCACCACCAACAGCTCGGAACCGCCGTAGACCTGCTCGCCGTCGGAGTCTTCGGTCAGGTACTGCTGGCCGCAGTAACTGAGGACGTGGCCGGCGATAAAGGACTGGCCGACGCTGTAGGTGGCCACCTGTTGCAGATCCTGCTCCAGGACCACGCCTTGATTGAACTGCCGGGCGACGTCCGGTTGCGCCAGCATCTCGTCGAAGCGCTCCAGGCTCTCGATCACCTGCTGGCCGCGACCGGCGCAGGCATGGATCGGTTTCATGCGGATCGGCCCGCTGTAAAGCAAATGACTGGCCGCTGGCCGGGCGTCATTCAGGGAAAACACGCTCAGGCCGTCCAGCACCACATTGCGCACCCGCTGGGAGAACAGCGGCGCCCAGCCCGGCGGGGCCACGGCGTTCCTGTTCAACAGACCATGGGTAATGGCCTTGGTGCAGATAAAGTCATGCTCGACATACCCGCCCCACAGGTCGTCCGGCCCCTTGAGCCGCAATTGCCGGGCCGCGGCGGGGCCGACGATGGTCTGCGTCGGCAACAGGTACAGCTCGCTCTGCCCATGCACGAGCGGGTCGTAGTCACCGGCGAACTGCAACCCGAGGATCTGCGCCAGCCAGCGGGCCAGCGCGCGATTGGTCTCCACGACATGCTGCGAGGCCCCCGGATGGACCGAGTGGGCGACCACCAGCTTCTTGCGTTGCGTCGGGGTCATGCGTCCCCCTTCGTCATCGGCGTGATGAATGTACAAGACAGGGTGCAGGGATCACGCCAAGGCCAGGGGGAAGTCGAATGCCCCCATGGAATAAGCGCTCCAGGCCATCGCTGCTGGCATTGCGCCTGTTCTATTTTGCACGATCGGCCGGCGACGCCCGGTATTTTGCACGACCCGCGGGATCAGCCCTGCCCGGCCCGCGCCGGCGGTGTCACGCCGAAACGCGCGCGATACTCGCTGGGCGCAAGCCCGGTGATCTTCTTGAAGGTGGCGCGGAACGCCCCCGGGTCCTGGTAACCGACCGTCCAGGCGATATGGTCGATGGTGCCGTTGGTGAACTCGAGCATTTCCCGTGCCTTGCCTACCCGCAAGTGCTGGCAATATTCGGTGGGCTTGAGCCCGGTGGCGGCCCGGAAGCGCCGCAGGAAGGTGCGCTCCTCCAGCCCGGCCTGCTGCGCCATGACGGCGAGGGAAACGTCCACCGCGCCATTGGCCTGCAGCCAGTGCTGCACCTTGAGGATCGCCGCGTCGCCATGGCCGAGGATCGGCGCGAAGTTACTGCCGCACTGGCTGGCGCTGTCGCTGTGTTCGATCACCAGGAAACGCGCGGTGCCGCTGGCGATGCTCGGGCCCAGCAGGCGGTCGACCAGGCGCAGCCCCAGCTCGGACCAGGCCATCAGGCCGGCGGTGGTAATCAGGTCGCCGTCGTCGACGATCGGCTTGTCGGCGTTCAGGCGGATGTTCGGGTAGCGCTCGGCGAACCGCTTCGCCGAGGTCCAGTGAGTGGTGGCGCTGCGGCCGTCAAGCAGGCCGCTTTCGGCCAGCAGGATCGAACCGACACAGACCCCGCCCAGGGTCGCGCCATTGGCATGCTGCTGGCGCAGCCATTGGATCAGTGCCTGCGGTGCCTGCGCCTGGGAAAAACCGGCCATCGAGGGTGGGATCAGCACCGCCAGCAATGGACCGTCAGCACCCGGGCAACTGTCGTACACCCGTACGGGCGCCTGGTCGGCCTGGGCCTGCCAGTGGCTGATGCGCAGCAGCGGCAACTGTGTGCTGCGCTGTTCGGCGGCAATGCGGTTGGCGACCTCGAACAGGTCAGTCAAACCATGCACCGCGGCCATCTGTGCGCCGGGATAGATCAGCACGCCCAGTTCGGCGACTGCGCTTTCCATACCCATTGTCAGTTTTCCCCCTGCTATTGTCGGTGCGGCCAATCCTCGACCGGCCCGCCGGAGCCAATACTGGACTCCACAGCCAACCACTACTTCAGAGGAAACACCCATGGCCAAGCAAGCGCTCATCGTAATCGATATCCAGAACGACTACTTCCCCAACGGCAAGTGGCCCCTGGTCGGCGCCGAAGCCGCCGCCGACAACGCCGCGCGGCTGATCCAGGCCTTCCGCGACAGTGGCCAGCAGGTGGTGCACATCCGCCACGAATTCACCTCCGACAGCGCACCGTTCTTCACCCCCGGCTCCAGCGGCGCGCAACTGCATCCGAAGGTCAGCAACCGCGCCGACGAGCCGGTGGTGCTCAAGCACTTCGTCAACTCGTTCCGCGAAACCGAGCTCAAGGCCATTCTTGACCAGCACGGCATCGAACAACTGGTGGTGGTCGGCAGCATGAGCCACATGTGTGTGGAAGGTACCGCCAGGGCCGCCGCCGACCTGGGCTACCCGGTGAAAGTGATCCATGACGCCTGCGCCACCCTCGACCTGGAGTTCAATGGCCAGCGAGTCGCGGCGGCACAGGTTCAGAGCGCAGTGATGTCAGCCCTGGCGTTCGCCTATGCCAGCGTCTTGTCCACCGAAGAGTTCCTTGCCGCCGAACGCGTCACTCCAGCCTGAGCCCACGGCTGCGGTGAGTTTTCCCTCACCGCAGCCGCCGTGCAGCCCGATCTTCACGGACAACCGGTGCAGAAACAGCCAGGTCCATGGCGCACGGCAATACATATTGTTTCAAGCAAGGCAACTTAACCGAACAACTTCGCGAGTGATTCTCACTACCAAACAAACAACCGCCCCATTAAATAAGTCCATACAGTAAATTCGCCCATACAACTCAATAAAGACCAAACCAACAAGCCACCTATTCAATAGCCAACTAATAGTCAGCCTAAGAATAGTTATTTCAAATCCTGCCTTATCCCCCACCTCCACTTCCCAAAGTATTCCCTTTATAAATTGCGGTGCTTATTTCTTTTGGTTACTTCTCTTGCATATGAAAAAAGGCAATACATTCTATAGCCGAACACCACACCAAAAAAATCTTGCACCGCCCGAATCCATTGACTAAAACCCACAAAAACAGGTCATCACCGTCAATCCACAAGACTGTTCGCAACAGTACAAACACATTATTCCCGGGCTTTCCCAACGAACCAGAAAAGCGTATTGCAGCCAGCTCGCGCGGTTCACTTGCAAAACTCCAGGCCTTGGCTAAGTTGATGACTAATCGTCATCCAAGTGTTCTCCAACGGGGCAAAAACCAATAAGAACCTTTCGAGGAATTCAATAACCGAACATCTCCCCTGCCTTACAAGCTGAACTGACACGGAATAAGTCATATCAATCAAGAGGGATGCTTGATGAAGCGCAGCTCGTTGCCTCGTGCCTTCTCGCTGAAGAGTACGACTGAGAATTACTGGCTCTCGTTATTCCTGTTCTCGATCCTGGTGGTCGCCAGCTTCCTGCTGTTCGAACAGCAGATCCAACAACTGCTGAACCATCTGGGCAGCTTGCTACCCACCGACCCCACGCAACGTTTAGGCCTGGCCCTGCTGCTGGTAGCCCTGCTGACGCTGGATGTGCTGCTGCCAGTACCTTCAAGCCTGGTGGCGCTGCTGGCCGTGGCCGCCCTGGGTGCCATCGGCGGCTACCTGGTGATCTTTATCGGCCTGTGCCTGGGAGCCTGCCTGGGCTACTGGCTGGGGGCAGGCTACTTTCGCCTGCTCTCCAACTGGCTCGGTCTCAGAAACTGGCAACCCGGGCAACTGGCCTATCGCCTCAGTACCTTGTCGCTGGTCTGCCTGCGTGGTGTGCCAGTGCTGGCCGAGACCTCGGTGCTGGCCGCCGGCATGCAGCGCTACCCACAGCGCCAGTTCCTGCTGGTCACCACCCTGGCCAACGCCGGACTGGCCCTGGCCTACAGCGCCATCGGCAGTCTGCTGGTAGAGCAGAATGCCCTGCTGGCGACCATTCTCGCCAGCATGGTCCTGCCGGGCCTGTTCCTGGGCGGCCGCAGCCTGCTCAAGTCACGCGTCGCGCAGCCGCAGGGTGATCGAGCGCGCTCCCTGGAGGGTCGCTTCGAGGTGAGCTACCACTATCCGGTACTGTTCACCGACCACATATTCCAGGCGGACAATGCCTGCCTGCACCAGCAACTCACCCGGCAGCATCCGGGGCGGACCACAGCGCTGGTGTTTGTCGACGAGCAACTGCTGCAGTGCTCCCCACAATTGCCACAGCAGATCAGCGATTACTTCAGCGCCCATACCGCCGACCTGCATCTGCAGGCCGCGCCGATCGCGGTGCCGGCGGGGGAACTGAGCAAAACCCCGGAAGTGCTCCAGCAGTTGTATGCGCACATGCTGCAGCATGGCCTGGACCGGCACTGCTATGTGCTGGCCCTGGGCGGCGGAGCGGTACTGGACGCCGTGGGCTACGCCTGCGCCACCTTCCACCGGGGCATGCGCCTGGTCCGCATCCCGACCACGGTGCTGGCCCAGAACGATGCCGGCATCGGGGTGAAAAACGGCATCAACGCCTTCGCCCAGAAGAACCTGCTGGGGGCGTTCTACCCCGCCACGGCAGTGATCAACGACTTCCAGCTGCTGCTCAGCCTGTCGCACCGGGACCAGATCGCCGGCCTCGCCGAGGCGGTGAAAGTCGCGGTGATCAAGGATCATGCGTTCTTCCAGTGGATGGAGCAGCAGGTCGAGGCCCTGGCCAGCTTCGAGCACAGCGCCAGCCGTTATGCCATCCGCCGCTGCGCCGAGTTGCACCTGGGCCATATCAATGGTGCCGGCGACCCCTTTGAACGGGGCAACGGCCGGCCTCTGGATTACGGCCACTGGGCCGCCCACAAGCTGGAAAACCTCAGTCGGCACCGCTTGCGCCATGGTGAGGCGGTGGCCGTGGGCATGGCTCTGGATGCGCTCTACGCCAACGCCATCGGCCTGCTGTCCGATGGGGAAACCCAGCGCCTGCTGCACGTGCTGGACAAGCTCGGCTTCAACCTGTGCCCCGCGGAACTGCGGCTGAAAGACGCCCAGGGTGGCTCTCTGGTGCTGCAAGGGCTGGAAGAGTTCCGCCAGCACCTGGGGGGGCAGTTGTCGATCCCGATGCTCAACCGCCTGGGCCAGTCCATCGATGTGCACCACATCGAACTGCCAGTGATGGAACAAGCCCTGTTGCGCCTGGCCAGCTTCGGCAGAGCGGACTTCGCCTGGAGCGAGGGCTGCGCGCAATGACGCCTTCAGCGCTGAGCACCTGGCTGACACTGGGGCGGGTCTCCAACCTGCCGACGGTGTGGACCAACACCCTGGCCGCCGCCCTGCTGGCCAGCAGCGCCACCGCCCTGGCGCCGCCCTCGTCGCTGGTCTGGACCCTGCTGCTGCTGGTGCTCTCGGCGCTCTACCTGGCGGGCATGCTGCTCAACGACCTGCTGGATGCCGACTGGGATCAGCGGCACCAGAACCCGCGCCCCATTGTCCTCGGCCTGGTCAGTCGCACTCAGGTGAGCCTGGCCACCACCGCCCTGCTGCTGTTGGCGTTGCTGTCGCTGCTGGGGCTCAGCCAGTTGATCGCCCAGCCTCGCTGGCTGCTGGCCAGCGCCGGATTGTTGCTGCTGTTCATCCTGGCCTACAACCTGCTGCACAAAAAACACCCCCACAGCGTCTGGCTCATGGGCGGCTGCCGCTCGGCCCTGTACCTGACCGCCGCCGCCAGCCTGGCCATGCCACCGCAACCGTTGTGGTGGTGCGCCGCGTTGCTGGGCGCCTACATCGCCGGCCTGACTTACCTGGCCCGGCTGGAACATAAGAACCAGCTGCTCAGCCGCCTGCCGCTGCTGCTGATGCTCAGCCCGCTGGCCCTGGTCGCTTATGCCGACAACGGCGTGTTCTGGCTGGTACTGCTGCTGTGGCTGGGCTGGTTGGGCTGGCACTACCGGCGCCATCTGGCCAACCCGCGGCAGCGGCAGATCCGTGCCTTTATCGGTGCCGGCCTGGCCGCCCTGCCACTGTTCGATGCCCTGGTACTGGCCCTGGCCAACCAACCCCTGGGCAGCCTGCTGTGCGTACTGGTGTTTTTCCTGCTTCCCCACCTTCAACGCTGGATCAAGCCGACATGAGCATGGACGTCATTGCCCCATCCTCGAATGCGCTCGCCCCCCGCCATGCCGCCTTCGCCGAACGGCGCCGGCAGCTCGACGGACAGCTCGCCCCCGACACCCGCCGCTGGTGGCAAGAGGCCCTGGAACAACTGGCCCGGAAGCCGTCGGCCAATACCCTGGTGCTGCTCAGCAGCCAGTGCAAACGCCGCCTCGGTGACAGCCTGGTACCCGACAGCCAAGGCTGGACCCGGAGCCAGCTGGCCCGCGCGCTGTTGCTGGCGCAGCTTCTGCAACAGCAGGCCAGCGCCGATCGGTTGCCCTTGTTGCGCCAGCTGTTCCTCTGGGCCGACGACTCGGAAAAGAGCGCCCTGCTCAAGGCCCTGGACGACCTGGATAGCCAAGGCCACAGCCTCGACCTGGCGCTGCAGGCGGGGCGCACCAATAACCGCGAGGTGTTCGCCGCCATCGCCCTGGACAACCCCTTCCCGGCCCGCCACTACAACGACCGGGCCTTCAATCAACTGGTGCTCAAGAGCCTGGGCATGGGCCTGGACAGCCGCCGGATCAACGGCCTGGCCCAGCGGCGCAGCGTCGATCTCAACCAGCTGGCGCTGGACCTGATGGAGGAGCAATTGGCGGCGCAGCGCAACGTTTCCGACGGGTTGCCCCAGACCATCGCCTTCGAGTTGTTGAGCCCGGCCCAGCGTCTGCGTCTGCGCGACCTGTGCCAGCAGCGACGACTGCCGCCGCACTGGCTCGAACACCTTACGGCCGACGCCTGAACAAGCTAGGCGTCACCACGGTTTTCTACAACCACATAAGGGACTCACCATGCTGAAGTACTTCGACCCACATATTCATATGGTCAGCCGCACCACCGACGACTATCAGAACATGGCCGCCGCTGGCATCACCGGGGTGATCGAGCCGGCTTTCTGGCAAGGCCAGGCGCGCACCAGCGTCGGCAGCTTCATCGACTACTTCGATACCCTGCTGGGCTGGGAACGCTTTCGCGCCAGCATGTTCGGCATCCACCACTTTTGCACCATCGGCCTCAACCCCAAGGAGGCCAATGACCTGTCGCTGGCCAACGAGGTGCTGGAGATCCTGCCGCGCTATCTGGTCAAGGACGGCGTCGTGGCGGTAGGGGAAATCGGCTACGACGACATTACCCCGGAGGAAGACCGCTTTCTCGCCGCGCAACTGGAACTGGCCAGGCAGTTCAACCTGCCGGTGCTGGTGCACACCCCGCACCGCGACAAGATCGGCGGCACCAAGCGCACCCTGGCAGTGATCCGCGAAGTGGGCATCGCCGAACATCTGGTGATCATCGATCACCTCAACGAACTGACCCTGCCCCTGGTGCTCGACAGCGACTGCTGGCGCGGGCACTCCATCTACCCCAACACCAAGATGTCGGAGCAGCGCATGGTGGCCCTGCTCAAGGAGTACGGCACCGAGAAAATGGTGGTCAACAGCGCCGCCGACTGGGGCATCAGCGATCCGCTCAAGGTGCCCAAGACCGGACAGGCCATGCTCGCCGCCGGCTTCAGCGAAGCCCAGGTGGAGCAGGTGCTGTTCCACAACCCGGTGGATTTCTTCGCCCAGAGCGGGCAGCTGGACAAGCAGTGGGTGAGTGCCCCGCTGCCCATCGACCAGCGTCGTCAGTGGCAGGACAACTCCGCCCTGCGCGGCCAGGAACCGGTGGTCAAATGAGCGCTCGTCGGGGCTGGAGCGCCGCCCAGATCGGCTATTGCAGCAACGTGCACCCAGCCCCCGACCTGGCCACGCTGAGCGCCTCGATCGAGACGCACTTCCAGGGCGTGCGCCAGCAACGCGGCCTGCCCGAACAGGACAGCGGGTTGTGGATCAGCGCCCAGGCGGCGGCCGAGCTGCAACAGCCGCAGGCCCTCATGGGATTTCTCAGGCTGTTGCGGCACAGCGGGCTGCGCCTGACTTCGCTCAATGGCTTTCCCTACGGCCAGTTCCACCAGGGCGCGGTGAAAGCCGAAGTCTATCTGCCCAACTGGGCCGACCCGCAGCGCCTGGAGTACAGCCTGCAACTGGCGCGGATCCTGGCGGCGGCCCTGCCGGAGGATTGCCCCAAAGGGGTGATTTCCAGCGTGCCGCTGGGGTATGCCGCCACCTGGAGCCTGGCCCACCGGCAACGGGCCGAGCAACAGCTGCGCCAGCTGACCCAGGCCCTGGCCAGGCTGCGCCGGGAGACCGGCAAGCAGATCCTGTTCTGCCTGGAAATGGAGCCCGACTGCGTGCTGGAGCACACCGACCAGGCCATCGAATTCTTCCGCCGCTGGCAAGCCACGGATCCCCATCATGAGCATCTGGCCCTGTGCTTCGATGTCTGTCATCAAGCCGTGGTCTTCGAGCATTGCCATGACGCCCTGGAGCGGCTGCGCCAGGCCGGTGTGCCGGTGGGCAAGATCCAGCTCTCCAATGCCCTGATCTGCCGCCTGCCGGAAGCGGACCCGCTGCGGCGCCAGCAGGTGCTGACGGCCCTGGGGGACTTTGTCGAGGCCACCTACCTGCATCAGGTCAAAGCCCGGGACCACCAGGGTTGCCTGCTGGCCTGGCCGGACCTGCCCGCCGCGCTGCAGGCCGGCGAGCTGGCGTCCTGCCCCGAGCTGCGCATTCATTTCCATGTGCCGCTATTCAGCGAGCAGTTGTTGCTGCCCGAACTCAGCGGCAGCCAGAGCGCGCTGTTGCAGACCTTCGATTACCTGGCGGAGCACCCGGAAGTGCACCCGGTACTGGAGGTGGAAACCTACAGCTGGAACGTGCTGCCCGCTCCGCTGCGGCCACAGACCGAACAGGCGCTGCTCCAGGGCATCGTTGCCGAGTTGCGCTGGGTCGAAGGGCAATTACGCGAGCGGCAACTGCTGAGCCCCCCATCCCCCGCGCAGGAGGCCTGCCCCCATGGCGTCTGAAACGAGCTGCCCACCGCTGTTGCTGATCAATGTGGTCGGATTGACGCCGAGCCTGCTGGGCGAGGCCACGCCACGGATCAATGCCCTGCTGCGCAACGCCGCGATGACCAGCCTGCAACCGGTGTTCCCGGCCGTGACCTCGACCGTGCAGGCCTCGCTGCTGACTGGCCTGACGCCCGCGGAACACGGTATCGTCGGCAACGGCTGGTACTTTCGCGACCAGGCCGAAGTGCGCTTCTGGCTGCAATCCAACGCCCTGGTCCAGGGGGAAAAGGTCTGGCAGACCCTCAAGCGCCAGCGCCCCGACTTTCGCTGCAGCCAGTTGTTCTGGTGGTTCAACATGCACGCAGAGGTGGATGCGGCCATCACTCCACGCCCCCATTACCCGGCCGATGGGCGCAAGGTGTTCGGGCTCTATTCGACGCCCGCCAGCCTGCACCAGACCCTCGAGCGGCAGATCGGCGAGTTTCCCTTCCCCGGTTTCTGGGGGCCCGCGGCGGGCATCGCCTCCAGCCGCTGGATCGTCGATTGCGCCATGGCCGAGTTCCAGCTCAACCGACCCGACCTGCAACTGATCTACCTGCCGCACCTGGATTACAGCCTGCAACGCCTGGGCCCCCAAGACCCGTCGATCGCCGACGAGGTCCGCGCTATCGACCAGCAGGTGGGGCGCCTGCTGAGCTTCGCCCAAGCCCAGGGCGCCAGGGTGATGCTGCTCTCCGAATACGGCATCGAGGCGGTCCGGCAATCGGTGTCGATCAACCGCCTGCTGCGCCGTGAAGGATGGCTGCAGGTCCGCCAGTCGCTGAGCTGGGAATTGCTCGACCCTGGCGCCAGCGCCGCCTTCGCCGTGGTGGACCATCAGATCGCCCATGTCTACGTGAAACGCGCCGAGGACGTGGCCCGGGTCAAGGCGCTATTGCAGCGCCAGCCGGGCATCGAGCAGGTGCTGGACAAGCCCGCGCAACGGGACTGGCAACTGGACCACGAGCGCAGCGGCGAACTGGTGGCGGTGGCCGCGGCCGGCTACTGGTTCGATTACCGCTACTGGCTCGACGACTGCCTGACCCCCGACTTCGCCCGCACCGTGGACATCCACCGCAAGCCGGGCTACGACCCGCTGGAACTGTTCATCGATCCGGCCATCCGCTTTCCGAAACTGCGAGCGGCGCGGCGCCTGCTGCAGAAGAAACTCGGCTTTCGCTACTACATGGACCTGATCCCCCTGGATACCCGGCTGGTCCGCGGCAGCCATGGACGCTTGCCGGCCAGCCGCGCGACCGGTCCGCTGCTGATCACCAATTGCGGTCTGTCGTTGCCGGACCAGCTTCCGGCCACGGCAGTCAAGCAACTGCTCCTGCAGTACTTCCTGGAGCGCCCTCACCACGACCCGGCCAATGCCAAGGAGCTTCCATGCGGCGAGCCATCTCTATAACAGTTCTGAGTGCCGTGGCCGGTTTGGCCCAGGCCCAGAGCGCCAGCCCTTACGACTGCAGCAATTTCTTCACCTACGGGACCGACGTCGAGAAGACCCGCAGCGACTTCCTCGCCAGTCCCGAGACCCAGGCCTGGAACTGGTTCGTCTGCCTCAACCAGCCGTCCGCCCAGGGCAGCCCCAACCGGGTCTGGGAAGGGCTCAAGCCCTCGAGTCAGGTGTTCCTGCCCAATGGTGCCCCGCCCCAGCCCTACCTGCCGGAGCAGCCCGCGCCCGACGCAGTCCTGGAACAGGCCCGGCAACTGGGGATGAACCTCGACCGGACCTTCCATGACCTGGACAGCACGCTACAGGTGGACGGCCTGCCCCTGCTGATGGGCGGCCAGGTACCGGAAGCGCAACGGGGCCAACCGGTACGTTTTCTCTTGCAGATGGGCCAGGGCACCTTCGACTACATCGTGCAGAAACGGGTCTACAACATGAACGGTCAGTACGCGCTGACCAGCGACCTGAAATTTCCCGAGACCTCCTGGGAGGTAAAAACCTCGTGGATCTGGATCGGCACCGATGCCACGTTCAAGCAACAGCTGGAAAACGACGGCTACTACATCATCCAGGCCTACTACCCCCACCAGAACCAGTATCAGGTCGGCTATGCCGCGCTCAGCGGCATGCACGTGATCAACAAGCTGAGTCCCAAGTGGATCTGGACCACCTTCGAGAACGTCAACAACCACAAGTACACCGTGACCAACGCCGTGCCGGCCACCCCGATGACCAACACCACCGGGCCGACGCCCCCCTCCATACCAGTCAACAGCAGCTTCCAGGGCAACTACCCCTACCTCTCGAAGTACGAGTTGATCGGGGTCGAATTCCAACCCGTGACCCAGGTACTGGCCAATTCGCAACTGGAGTCGGCCTTCCAGGACACCTCATCGTGCCTGGCCTGCCACGGTACCGCGGCCTACTCGAAACAGAAGGGTTACTTCAATTTCGCGATGAAAGAGGACGGCGGGATCGTCTACCCCACCACCCCGCTGCCGGATTCGGACTTCGCCGATTACAACAAACTGGACTTTGTCTGGTCGCTTAAACGCGCCCAGTGGCAACGCTAAGGAGCCTGACATGAGCGTATTGAACTTCCCCCGCATCTACCTCAACGGCCATATGTTCTGGAACCCGCCAACGGCCAACAACAACGATGCACTGCCGCTCTATGACGCGGTCAGGATGGACCTCAACTGGCAGTTCCTGAACTCCTATGACATCAATCCCCAGAACGCTCCCGAAGCGCTGATGCCCTGGACCATCCGGCCGTTGTCCAGAACCCAGGTGCCTCACTATGTATTGCAGGTGCCGACCAATGCCTCGAACTTCCGCACCCCGTTCATGCCCGCCGAATGGGACCTGTTCGGCGACAATGCCTGCGGCACCGTGAGCTACAAGGACACCCAGTCAACGATCATTGGTGGCGAGCTCCAGGCCAATACCTACATCGACCGGGACCCGCTGGTCAGCAAGAGCTTTCAGTTGCTCGGCAACCCCTTTGGCAGCAAGGCGCCCACGCCCGCCCGCTTCGTCGATATCAGCCCCTGGCAGAACACCTTCACCGCGCTGTATTTCGACAAGCTGGTGCTGGGCGACGCCCAGTGCGGCCTGACCCTCAACCGCCAGTACCGGATGCTCGACCGCTTCCTGAACTTCAACTGGGCATCCACCTTCGGCGGCCTGAGCTATGTGACGACCACCTGGCAGACCTGCTTTGCGAGGGAAAACCTGGACTGGGCCGTCGGCGATTCGCTCCTGCTGCAACAGCTCCAGCAGCAGATGATCGAGCAAGGCGCCAAGGGGCTGATGTTCCGCTTCTCCACCTACCTGACCTACTACGACAAGAACGGCGTGTTCAACGACTTCCCGCCGGTCAATACCCATTCCAGCAACCCCGAGGACGTGGCCCAGGTGCAGCGGATGTATGAGCAGGGGCTGAACAACGTCGCCGATATTTTCTACAACCCGGCCTACAGCAGCACGGCGGGCACCCTGGGCCTGTGGTTCGACGACGAATTCCCCACCGCCCCGGCTGGCCGGCGCCTGGTCCCGGCGGAGCCGGTGCCGGTCTACAAGACCACGCCTGGCGATATGCAAGACACCAAGGCCACGCTGGGCGTGATCCCTGTCCAGATCACCGGCGACACCCTGTCGCTGGATCTGTCCAATGGCATTCCGTTCTATCCGGTCGATCCCAAGGCCCCCATCGCGGTGGCCGAGAAATTCAATGCCGGCATCCTCCACCTGGGAGTGCGCCAGGAAGACCGGTTCATCTCCGCCGTCATGATCACCTACCCCCTGTACCGTCAGTCGGCCTTCAACCAGCGCTCAGGCATTCTCGACGTGCCCCTGACTGTCGAGCAAAAGAACCTGCTCGAGAGCGGCCCCCTGGAACTGCAAAAACTGCTGGCAAGCGCCGAACCGGTGATCGCCGCCACCCAGCGGCAGTGGACCGCCGAAGTGGTCGAGAGTGGAGGCTTCATCGATGTTGGCGACCACAAGACGCTGACGATCATGGTGCAGAAGGACGGCAAGCCCGCGCCGGAGGGCACCGAACTGCTGGTCGCCGAATACGGCAACGCCTATATGGTGACCACCAGCGACTATTACCTGGCATTCAGCAACGAAGCCGACTTCACCCTGTTCTACGATTACCCGGAAGAACCTGCGCTGAATCGCTCCAACCGGCCGCAGTTCATCGACACGCCGGTGGCTGTCAGCTATCTGGCCACTGGCAGCGGCCGCCGGCTCACGGACAGGCGCACGGTCGTCACCTCCAATACCGTGCCGGAGGGAGAACCGGTCGGTTATCAGCAGTTCCTCGACCAACCCATTACCGTCAACCTGCGCCCCTGCCTGGTTTTCGACAATGCCATCGCCCAGACCGGAACCCTGCGCGACGAAACGGCTACCAGCAGCGTCAACTACAGCATCGCCAGGATCCGCACCGACGCCAGCGGTGTCGCCCGACTGGGAATCAGGGCAGAGGCACCGGGTTTCCCTACCCTGCGTTTCTTCCTGCCCGAAGGCGGCAAGATGCCCGCCGTGCCCTTTAGCTTCAACTACTCCGAGGCCTACACCGACTGCCTCGCGCCTTTGCGGGTGCTGCCGCTGGAGCCGAAGCTGCAGCAGGACTTCATCGACTACTGGAACACTATCTACCGGGACCTGAACGCCAGCCAGCTGATGTGGAACAACTTCATCTACCCGCAGATCCTGCAGCCCTTCTATTACCTGTACCCGATCATGAACAAGTTCATGCCGCTCAACTCCCAGCAGCGCGTGGAAGGCGCCATCGACCAGTTGATCGTGCTGATCAGCAAGGAGTACCAGGAAGAAAGCACGCTCTCGATGCCCATCACCCGTGACATGTCGCAGAGCCGGCGGGCCGTGCTGGAGCTTTGGGCCAACGCCCTGGTGAAACACAATTACCCGCCGATGCCCCTGAGCATGAAGGACTTCCCCCCCTGCTGACAGGAGCCCCGTACCGGGAACACCGGGTGACACAGCGTCACCCGGCACTTCACAGGAGTGCCGCCATGAACGTCCGTCTCTTGCGCCGCCTGTTGCCATTGCTCCTGCTGTTCTGTCCCTGGGCTTTCGCCGGGCAGGACAGCAGCGAATCCTGGCAGCCGCCGCTATGAACCGACCCAACGCCAACTGGAGAGAACCGATGACAGCTCCCCTACGGATTCCCCCCCGGCCCCGTGAAGACTTGCGTGCGCACACGGTCATTCGAGAGAACCTGCTCAACCCCCGGGGCCTCTGTCTGCAAGCCGATGGCAGCCTGCTGCTGGCCGAAGCCGGCTCCGGACGGCCGGACCAACCGTTCAGTGGACGCATCAGCCGACTGCGCCCCGACCCGCGCCGGACGGGTGCCTACCTGATGCCCGAAACGCTGGCCCATGGCTTTCGTTCCATGAACATGCAGGCACGCATGCTGCGCGACGAAATCCTGGGGCTGTCGGATATCGCCTGCGGCGCGGGGCGTTGCCTGGCCAGCCTGACCGACTACGTCGAAGGCTCGAAAGTCCTGGACCTGGCCTGTAGCCCTCCCGAGCCTCTGTTTCACAGCCGCGGCAACCTCAACGCCCTGTGCTATCACCCCACGCGCCATCGCTGGCTGGCAGTCAAACCCGATAGCAACCAACTGGTGGAGTTCAGCGGCACCGGCGAGGAGCGGGTCCTGGTCGAGCTGCCCGACCTGGGCCAGGATCAGGATGCGGTGCCCGTTACCCTGGTCTACGAACCGAGTACCGGCGCCATGCTGATCAGCCTGTTCTCCGGCGAGTTGCACCAGGACCCGAGCCGCCGGGGCATCGACTTCGCCGACCAGGCCGGCCAGGTGATCCGGGTCTGGCCGGAAAGCGGCCACAGCGAAGTCCTGATCGAAGGCCTACAACTGCCCACCGGCCTGGCACTGACCCCAACGGGACAGCTGCTGGTGCTGGAACTCTGCGACCGTCTGCTGCAACCGCTGCTCACGAACTGGGACGGCGAATGCCTGCACGGCGGCTTCGCCCGCTTCAGCGGCCGCCTGCTGTGCTGCAACCTGCCGACAAGAGAAGTGAGTATCCTCGCCCAGGGCCTGGATACCCCGTCCAACCTGTGCCTGGTACCGGGGGCCGTACTGATCAGCGAAGGCATGGGCTTGAGTGGCCGCCCCTTGCCCACCCCCGACGGCCCGCCCG
>NZ_JBWKZA010000012.1:0-190768 GCF_059424045.1 Pseudomonas sp. GW456-L12 | reverse complement strand
TGTCGAAAACCGCGTAACTCGTTGAATCTCAAGGAGTTTTCCGTTTCGACTGCGCCGGAAGTGGGGCGAATTATAGAGAGATATAATTCGCCGTCAACACCTATTTTCAGTTTTATTCGGATTTAAGCGTAATACGTGCAAAAGCCTTCTTTCCGGCCTGACAAACATGAGTCGAGCCGACAGCCCATATAAAGGAACGCTCAACAACCTCACCATCTATACGCACACCACCCGAACCGAGCAGGTCACGCGCCATTGCCGAGTTCTTTACCAAGCCCGCCTTATTAAGGACAGCCGCGATCGGCATGTCTTCAGCAGCAGCCAGCTCGATCTCAGGCAGATCATCCGGTAGCTCACCATCCTTCATGCGGTTGCCCGCAGCACGATGAGCATTCGCTGCAGCTTCCTCACCATGGAAACGCGCAACGATTTCTTCAGCCAGCTTGATCTTGATATCCCGCGGATTCGCACCCGCCTCGACATCTGCCTTAAAGGAAAGAATCTCATCCATGGAGCGGAAGCTCAGCAGCTCAAAGTAACGCCACATCAACGCATCTGGAATGGAAACCAGCTTGCTATACATAACACCCGGCGCTTCCTGGATACCTACATAGTTACCCAGCGACTTGGACATCTTCTTGACGCCGTCCAACCCCTCGAGCAACGGCATCGTCAGAATGCACTGAGCCTCTTGACCATAACCGCGCTGCAGCTCACGCCCCATCAACAGATTGAACTTCTGATCGGTACCGCCCAACTCCACATCGGCACGCAGCGCCACCGAGTCATAACCCTGAACCAGCGGGTAGAGGAACTCGTGAATGGCAATGGGTTGATTGGTGGAATAGCGCTTGTCGAAGTCGTCACGCTCGAGCATGCGAGCAACGGTGTACTGGGAAGTCAGGCGGATGAAGTCCGCAGGCCCCATCTTGTCCATCCAGGTGGAGTTGAAGGCCACCTCGGTTTTCGCCGGGTCGAGAATCTTGAACACCTGGCTCTTGTAGGTCTCGGCATTTTCGAGGACCTGCTCGCGAGTCAGTGGCGGACGAGTTGCGCTCTTGCCACTCGGATCACCGATCATCCCAGTGAAGTCGCCGATCAGGAAGATCACCTGATGACCCAGATCCTGGAACTGACGCAGCTTATTAATAAGCACGGTATGACCCAGGTGCAAATCCGGCGCCGTTGGGTCGAAGCCAGCCTTAATACGCAGCGGTTGGCCGCGCTTGAGCTTTTCGATCAGCTCGGACTCGACCAACAACTCTTCTGCACCACGTTTGATCAGCGCTAGCTGTTCTTCAACCGACTTCATAACAGACCCGCAAGGCTCAGATTCAAAGGGAACCAACCATACAAGATCAGCGCCCAATTACAAGTTTTGCCCGGCGTACGGATGGCTTTCCGCGAACAGGACGTCCGCAGGCTTGCTTAACAGATGATTTGGTTATATTTTATACAGTTATTTCATCTTCATCATGTCATTCATCTTTTCCAATTCATCTTTTTCAAAGTCAAAATTACTTATGACCACAGAACCGCCTAAAGCCCCGCCGCTTTATCCGAAGACCCACCTGCTCGCCGCAAGTGGTATCGCCGCCCTCCTCAGCCTGGCGCTCCTGGTATTCCCTTCCAGCGATGTAGAAGCCAAAAGAACAACTCTGAGCCTCGACCTGGAAAGCCCGGCCGAGCAACTGACACAAGATCAAGACGCCGCAGACGCCGTACAAGCCACAAATGAAGCCGTAGCGTCCCCGTTCGCACAAATCGAAAACAGCCCCGAAGACACTGCGAAAACCACTGAAACCGCTCAAGAGCAGCCTGCTCCGGCCGTGGCGGAAGAAAAGAAGGCAGCGAATCACAGGGAAGTCATTGTTGCCAAGGGCGACACCCTTTCCACGCTATTCGAGAAGGTCGGCCTACCTGCCACTTCGGTGCATGACGTGTTGGCCAGCGACAAGCAAGCCAAGCAGTTCACCCAGCTGAAGCGCGGCCAGAAACTTGAGTTCGAACTGGGTCCGGACGGCCAGTTGAACAATCTGCACAGCAAGGTCAATGACCTGGAAAGCATCACCCTGACCAAAGGGCCAAAAGGCTTCGCCTTCAGCCGTATCACCGCCAAGCCCATGGTGCGCACGGCCTACGTTCATGGTGTGATCAACAGTTCGCTGTCGCAATCCGCAGCACGTGCTGGCCTGTCTCACAGCCTGACGATGGACATGGCCAACGTCTTTGGCTACGACATCGACTTCGCCCAGGATATTCGCCCCGGTGACGAGTTCGACGTGATCTACGAACAAACCGTCGTCAATGGTAAAGCTGTGGGTACCCGCAACATTCTCTCTGCGCGCTTCACCAACCGTGGCAAGACCTACACCGCGGTGCGTTACACCAACAAACAAGGCATGAGCAGTTATTACACCGCTGATGGCAATAGCATGCGCAAGGCCTTTATCCGTACTCCGGTGGACTTCGCACGTATCAGTTCGCGCTTCTCCATGGGCCGCAAACACCCGATCCTGAACAAGATCCGCGCTCACAAAGGCGTCGACTACGCAGCCCCTCGCGGTACGCCAATCAAGGCAGCCGGCGATGGCAAGGTGCTCCTGGCCGGGCGTCGTGGCGGATACGGCAACACCGTGATCATCCAGCACGGCAATGCTTACCGCACGCTGTACGGCCATATGCAAGGCTTCGCCAAAGGCGTCAAGACCGGCGGAACCGTCAAGCAGGGCCAGGTGATCGGCTACATCGGCACCACCGGGCTTTCCACGGGCCCGCATTTGCATTACGAGTTCCAGGTCAACGGCGTTCACGTCGATCCACTGGGCCAGAAGCTGCCAATGGCCGATCCGATCGCCAAAGCGGAACGCGCACGCTTCCTGCAACAAAGCCAGCCACTGATGGCGCGGATGGATCAGGAAAAAGCCACCCTGCTCGCTTCGAACAAGCGTTAAGCATGGCGCTCTATATAGGTGTGATGTCCGGGACCAGTCTTGATGGCCTGGATATCGCACTCATCGAGCAAACACCGCCGATCAGGCTGATCGCCACGCATTACATTCCCATGCCTGAATCCCTGCGCGCCGAGCTGCTTGGCTTGTGCGCCAGCGGTCCCGATGAAATCGCCCGCTCCGCCATCGCCCAGCAAAACTGGGTAAAACTGGCCGCCCAGGGTATTCATAGCCTACTTGCCCAACAGAAACTGAAACCCGCAGACATCCGCGCCATTGGCAGTCATGGCCAGACCATCCGCCATGAGCCCGCCCGCGGCTTCACGGTCCAGATCGGCAACCCGGCATTACTGACAGAGCTGACCGGAGTCACGGTGGTCAGCGACTTCCGCAGCCGCGACGTCGCTGCCGGCGGCCAGGGCGCTCCACTGGTACCGGCCTTTCATGAAGCGCTCTTTGATCAAAGCTGTGGCAAGCGCGCGGTCCTCAATGTCGGCGGTTTCAGCAACCTGAGCCTGATCGAGAGCGACAAGCCGGTTGCCGGCTTCGACTGTGGCCCGGGTAACGTCCTGCTGGATGCCTGGATCAATGCCCAGCGTGGAGAAAACTATGATCGCGACGGCCAATGGGCTGCCAGCGGTCAGGTTGAGCCGCGGCTGCTGAACGCGCTGCTCAGCGACCCATTCTTTGCCACTCAAGGCCCGAAGAGTACGGGTCGCGAGGTATTCAACCTGGAGTGGCTACAGGAGCATCTGGCTCGCCTGCCAGCCTTGCCCCCCGAAAACGTACAGGCAACGCTCCTGGAGCTGACCGCGCTGACCATCGCCGAGTCGCTGCAGGTGGCGCAGACCGATACCCAGGAGCTGCTGGTCTGCGGCGGCGGCGCTCACAACTCGGCCTTGATGAGTCGCCTGTCCAGCCTGCTGCCTAACACCAAGGTCAGCAGTACCACCACCCACGGCGTCGATCCGGACTGGGTTGAAGCCATGGCATTCGCCTGGCTGGCCCACTGCTGCCTGGAAGGCATAGCCGCCAACCGCCCAAGTGTCACCGGCGCCCGCGGCTTACGTATCCTGGGCGCGATCTACCCCGCCTGATCGCCAGACAGCAAAACGCCGCAGAGCCCGAAAGCCCTGCGGCGCTTGGTAAAACCTTATTCAGCGATCAGATCGAGAACGAAGAACCGCAACCGCAGGTGGTCGTGGCATTCGGGTTCTTGATCACGAAACGCGAACCTTCCAGACCTTCCTGATAATCCACCTCGGCACCCGCCAGGTACTGGAAGCTCATCGGATCGACCACCAGGCTGACGCCTTCGCGCTCGACGATGGTGTCGTCATCCGCGACTTCTTCATCGAAAGTGAAGCCGTACTGAAACCCTGAACAACCGCCGCCCGTAACGAATACGCGCAGCTTCAAGCGATCATTACCCTCTTCATCGACCAGGCTCTTCACCTTGTGCGCGGCACCGTGGGTGAATTGCAAAGCCGTGGGGGTGAAGGATTCGACGCTCATGCTGACTATCTCCCGGCGTTACGCCGCCATAATGCGTGATGACGCGCATTATCCGCTTCTCCCAGAAAAGCGGTCAACTATTGTTACGGTATATCAATAAGCCCAGGGCTTACCGCAGAAATGCAAAAAGGCCCGTAACGGGCCTTTTGCTGAAGCAGGCAGGCGCCTTAAGGCAGCATGCCGGCGTGGGACAGGCCCAGACGCTCGTCCAGACCGAACAGGATGTTCAGGTTCTGTACGGCCTGGCCCGACGCGCCTTTGACCAGGTTGTCGATCACCGACAACACGACCACCAGGTCGCCATCCTGCGGACGGTGCACGGCAATCCGGCATACGTTGGCGCCCCGCACGCTGCGGGTTTCCGGATGGCTGCCCGCCGGCATCACATCCACGAACGGCTCGTTGGCATAACGTTTCTCGAACAGCGCCTGCAGGTCCACCGACTTGTCCACGACAGTGGAATAGAGCGTCGAGTGAATGCCACGGATCATCGGCGTCAGGTGAGGCACGAACGTCAGGCCGACATCCTTGCCCGCCGCACGGCGCAGGCCCTGGCGAATCTCCGGCAGGTGACGATGACCTTTGACCGCATAGGCCTTCATGCTTTCCGAGGTCTCGGAGTACAGGGAACCGACGCTGGCGCCCCGACCGGCACCGCTGACACCCGACTTGCAGTCGGCGATCAGCCGCGAAGTGTCGGCCAGCCCCGCCTCCAGCAATGGCAGGAAGCCGAGCTGGGTAGCGGTCGGGTAGCAACCCGGAACAGCGATCAGGCGGGCCTTCTTGATCTGCTCGCGATTGACTTCCGGCAGGCCATAGACGGCTTCGTCGAGCAACTCAGGGGCCCCATGGGGCTGGCCGTACCACTTGGCCCACTCATCGGCGTCCTGCAGACGGAAGTCCGCCGACAGGTCGATGACCTTGGTACCGGCAGCCAGCAGCTCACCCGCCAGGGCATGGGCAACACCGTGCGGAGTCGCGAAGAACACCACATCGCAGGCACCGAGGGTCTTGATGTCCGGAACGCTGAATGCCAGGCCGTCATAGTGGCCTCGCAGGTTCGGGTACATATCGGCGACGGCAAGGCCTGCCTCGGATCGGGAAGTGATGACCACCACTTCAGCCTGCGGATGCTGTGCCAACAGACGCAGCAGTTCGACACCGGTGTAACCCGTGCCGCCGACGATACCGACCTTGACCATAAACCTGCCCTCAACAAACCCACTGGAAAGCCGTCGATGATAGGGGCCGAAAGACCCTGCGACAACCGTCAAGGTGACGTGCGGACGCTCCTGCCACTACTATCTTCGCTACCGTGAACCTGGGAATAACCGAAATGCTCTATCTGTGGCTCAAAGCCTTTCACATCGTCAGTCTGGTCTGCTGGTTTGCCGGTCTGTTCTACCTGCCGCGCCTGTTCGTTTATCACGCTCAAAGCGAAGACACGATCAGCAAGGAACGCTTCAGCATCATGGAGCGCAAGCTGTACCGCGGGATCATGGGGCCGGCGATGATCGCCACGCTGATTTTCGGTATCTGGCTGCTGAGCCTGAACCCCAGCGCCTACTTCGGCCAGGGCGGCTGGATGCATGCCAAGCTGACCCTGGTGGTCATCCTGATTGGCTACCACCATATGTGCGGCGCCCAGGTGAAGCGTTTTGCCCGTGGCGAAAACACCCGCAGCCATGTCTTTTACCGCTGGTTCAATGAAGTGCCAGTTCTGGTATTGCTGGCTATCGTAATTCTGGTCGTTGTCCGGCCGTTCTAACTCCTACTAGCCGTCATTATTCGGGGTACTTCCAATGTCGCTGCCCGCTCTGCTCGAACAACGCTTGCGCTTGCCTGTCGTGGCGGCGCCGATGTTCCTGATTTCCAACCCACAACTGGTTCTGGCGTGCTGCCGCAATGGTGTGGTCGGCAGTTTCCCTGCCCTCAACCAGCGTGAAAGCAGTGGCTTCAAAGCCTGGCTGGAAGAAATCGAAGCAGGCCTTGCGACCCTGGAAAACCCTGCGCCCTATGCCGTCAATTTGATCGTGCATCACAGCAACCCACGCCTGAACGCCGACCTGGCGATCTGCATCGAACACAAGGTGCCTATCGTCATCACCAGCCTGGGCGCGGTGAAGGAACTGGTCGATGCGGTTCATGCCTATGGAGGCCTGGTCTTCCATGACGTCACCACCCGGCGCCACGCGGAAAAAGCCGCCGAGGCCGGGGTCGATGGACTGATCGCCGTAGCCGCCGGCGCCGGTGGCCACGCCGGGACCTGGAGCCCGTTCTCCCTGATCGCTGAAATCCGCCAGTTCTTCGACAAGACGCTGCTGCTGGCTGGCTGCCTGAACCACGGCCACGAGATCCTCGCCGCACAGTTGCTCGGCGCCGACCTCGCCTACTTTGGCACGCGTTTTATCGGCACCACGGAAAGCCATGCACCGGAGGCCTACAAGGAGATGCTGCTGAGCGCCAAGGCCGCCGACATTGTGCACACCGCGGCAGTCTCCGGGGTTCCGGCAAGCTTCATGCGCCAAAGCCTGGAAAACGCAGGCTTCGACCTTGCCGCCCTGCAGGGCAAAGGCGAAGTCAACTTCGGCTCGAAACTCAAGCCGCTCAGCGACGAAGCCAAAGCCTGGAAAACCGTGTGGTCCGCCGGACAAGGCGTCGGTGAAATCGATGACTTGCCGAGCGTCGATCAACTGATCGCCCGTCTGGACGCCGAATACCGTGCCGCGCAGGAGCTGGCCGCCCGGCTACCGCAACGCTGGCCGCGCTGAATCGCTGATGTTTTTTGGCCAGCAACGGACGGCTGGCCTTAAACTGTCGCCCTGCGAAAGCCCTCTCTATATAGCCGACAAGGACGCCCTGCATGAGCCAAGACCGTTTCAAGATCGTATTTGACGGGGCTCTGCTTCCGGGTGTCGACATCGAACATGCCAAGCAGAAAATCGCCAAGCTGTTCAAAAGTGATATCGCCGCGATCGAGCCTCTGTTCAAGGGGCAAAACATCACCCTCAAGCGCGACCTCTCCCAACAGGACGCGGACATCTATCTCGCCGCGCTGAACCAGGCCGGGATCGCCCCACGCATCGAACCGGATCTTGCCCCAGGCACCAGCCAACCTGTACCTCAGCCTGCTCCCCCAGCACCAGCACCAGCACCTTCGGTGGACTTGCCCCAGGCAGAACCCACCGCGACAAGTGACTGGCAACGCCCGGCCCCTACGCCGACGCCAGACCCCATGGCCGGCGCGGGTACTTCGCCCTACACCCCGCCTCAAGCCACAGTAGGCGATCCACTTCCCGAGTTTGGCGAGCTGAAGTTCTACACCGTCGATGGACGCATCGGGCGCCTGCGCTATCTCGCCTGGACCCTGGTGCTGATCCTGCTGACTACCCTGGCCGGCGGCTTCCTGACCGCGGCTCTGGTCGGCAACAGCCTGCAAGTGACGGGAATGATCTTCCTCGGCGTCGTAGCACTGGCCTTCGCCTATCTGAACATCACCATTTCCGTTCAGCGCCTGCATGACCTGGGCTGGTCGGGTTGGCTCTGGCTGCTGAATTTGCTGCCTTTTGTGTACGCAGTGTTTCCGCTGCTGCTGGCGATCCTGCCGGGCAACACCGGCGCCAATCGTTACGGCGCGCCGCCTCCGCCAAACAGTGGAGCGGTCAAGGGGCTTGCCGCGCTGTGGATAATCGTCTTGCTGCTGTCCTTCATCGGTGGTCTCAGCTCGGTCTAGGGCGCCCAGAAACAGGAACAGCGAAAGCAGCAAGCCCGCCCCGGCCACCTGTAGACTATCGGATTGAATTAACGCGCCGCTGCCTGGGACTTTTCCCCACAGGCAACCGGCCGTTGCAATGGAGAACCGCATGACCCGTTACGCTCTGATCACCGGCGCCTCCAGCGGCATAGGCCTGGCCCTGGCCGAAGCGCTGGCACGGCGCGGCCGCAGCCTGATCCTGGTGGCCCGTCAGCGTGATCAGCTGGAAAGCATCGCCATCGAGTTGACCCAACGCTTTGGTGTGGAGGTGCTGTTCCGTGCCTGCGACCTGTCCGAGCCTTTGCGGCTTTCGGGTTTCCTGCTGGAGCTGGAGGAAGGCGACCGGCAGATCGATCTATTGGTGAACTGCGCCGGCATCGGCACCTGCGGCCCCTTCCTCGCCCAGGACTGGATGACCGAGCAGGACCTGATCGAAGTGAACATTCTGGCCCTCACCCGGCTGTGCCATGCACTGGGCAACAGCATGGCCTTGCAGGGCGGCGGGCAGATTCTCAACGTCGCTTCGATCGCCGGCTTCTATCCCGGCCCCTGGATGAGCACCTACTACGCCAGCAAGGCCTATGTACTGCACTTCTCCGAAGGCCTGCGCGAAGAGCTGAAAAACAATGCAGTGAAGGTCTCCGTGCTCTGCCCCGGCCCGACCCGCACCGGTTTCTTTGATACCGCCCAGTTGAACACCAGCAAGCTTAACGACAGCAAACTGCTGATGAGCCCGGAAGAAGTCGCGCTGTACACCGTGCGCGCCCTGGACAAGAATCGCGCCATTATCATCCCCGGCCGCCGCAACCGCTGGTTTGCGTTCAGCCCGCGCCTGGGTTCGCGCTGGCTGACCCGCAAGATTTCCGGCGCCGTCAACAAAGCCTATTGCCCGCGCTGACCTGGCAACCATCTAAGGCTGGGCGCACTCGGCTTGCCTGAGTACACTCAGCCCGGACCAACACAACGGAGAAACAGCTGTGGATACTCTGTTCACCAAGATCATCAACCGGGAAATACCGGCGAAGATCATCTATGAGGACGACCAGGTTCTGGCCTTCCACGATATCGCCCCACAGGCCCCCGTGCATTTCCTGGTAGTTCCGAAAAAGCCGGTACGCACCCTCAATGACCTGACCGAAGACGACAAGCTGCTGGCCGGACATATCCTGTTCACCGCCCAGCGTCTGGCCAGGGAGCTGGGCTGCGAAGAAGGCTTCCGGGTCGTCATGAACTGCAATGAACTCGGTGGCCAGACCGTGTATCACATTCACATGCATGTTCTGGGTCAGCGCCAGATGCACTGGCCGCCGGGCTGATCCCCATCCAAGGTGCGCGACAGCACACTTCTCGCCCGCTTTGCCGAGAGTGTGCTGATCCAGCGCAGGCCTCTGCCCATCGATTGGGGTAAACTGGCCGCCGTGATTCTTCCCGGAGGTAAGCATGACTACCCAACGTCACTACTCGCCGATTGACCGTCTACTGCTGCAGGCAGATGCGGCAATGCGTACCTTGCTGCCCTTCAGCGGCCAGCCTTATCGCCCTTCCCCTGCCATCGTGCAGCCGGACGTGCAGATGAGCGAAGAGGACACCAAGCATGTCGCCGGCCTGATGCGCATCAACCATACCGGCGAAGTCTGCGCCCAGGCGCTGTACCAGGGCCAGGCACTGACCGCCAAGCTGCCGCAAGTGCGCGCCGCCATGGAGCATGCCGCGGAAGAAGAAATCGATCACCTGGTCTGGTGCGAGCAACGCATTCACCAACTGGGTAGCCACACCAGCGTGCTCAACCCGCTGTTTTATGGCATGTCATTCGGCATCGGCGCAGTGGCCGGGCTGATCAGCGACAAGGTCAGCCTGGGTTTCGTGGCCGCCACTGAAGATCAGGTGTGCAAACACCTCAACGAACACCTTGAGCAATTGCCGGCCGAGGACGAAAAATCCCGGGCGATTCTCGAGCAGATGCGCATCGACGAAGAACAACACGCCGAAAGCGCCCTGGACGCGGGCGGATTCCGCTTCCCGGCGCCGGTAAAATTCGGCATGAGCCTACTGGCCAAGGTCATGACGAAAAGCACTTACCGGATCTGAGCGATACAAATCGCAGGCAAAAAAAGGGCGCTTTTTCAGCGCCCTTTCTTTTGCCGCGAATTCAGAAGGATTGAATGGCGACTCAACCGAGCTCGACGATTTCGTAATCGTGAGTGATGGCAACCCCGGCCGCACCGAGCATGATCGATGCCGAGCAGTACTTTTCCGCCGACAGCTCGATGGCGCGCTTGACCTGGGCTTCTTTCAACCCGCGGCCCTTGACCACGAAGTGCATGTGGATCTTGGTGAAGACCTTGGGATCCTCTGTCGCACGCTCGGCGTCGAGGAAGGCTTCGCAACTTTCGACAGCCTGGCGGGATTTCTTCAGAATGCTGACCACGTCGAAGTTGCTGCAACCGCCTACGCCGAGCAGGAGCATTTCCATCGGGCGCACGCCCAGGTTACGACCACCGGCTTCCGGCGGGCCATCCATTACCACCACATGACCGCTGCCCGATTCCCCGAGGAACATGGCTTCGCCAGCCCATTGGATGCGTGCCTTCATCGCCAAGACTCCACTGCTAAAAAAGGGTCGCCAGCTTAGCACAGGGGCCCGGGATGGCAGCGCTTTGCCTGTTCGGGTGCCACACTCAGTTCTGATAGGAAAATTCTTAATTACCCAAAGGAAGCGTCTGTTAAGCTGGCGCCAAATCACTGGCGCATTGCCAGCTATCGGCGATCCAGCTTGACCGCCCCATAAAAAAACCAAATCACACCGTGCTGTCTTTTCGGGATACAACCATGGTTGCTCTTGCCCCTACACCCAAGATCAAGAACCTCGACAAGCTGTTGATGCATTGCCAGCGCCGCCGCTATCAGGCCAAGAGCAACATCATCTGCGCCGGCGATCAGTCGGACACGCTGTTCTTCATCGTCAAAGGCTCGGTCACCATCCTGATCGAAGATGACGACGGTCGGGAAATGATCATCGCCTACCTCAACGCCGGGGATTTTTTCGGCGAGCTGGGCCTGTTCGAACAAGCCGGGCATGAGCAGCAACGCAGCGCCTGGGTACGGGCCAAGGTCGAATGTGAAGTCGCGGAGATCAGCTATGCAAAATTCCGTGAGCTGTCTCAACAGGACCCGGACATTCTGTACGTGCTCAGCGGCCAGATCGCCCAACGCCTGCGCAACACTACCCGCAAGGTCGGCGACCTGGCGTTCTTCGATGTCACCGGGCGAGTGGCCCGCTGCCTGCTCGAACTGTGCAAGCAGCCAGATGCCATGACCCATCCGGACGGCATGCAGATCAAGGTGACTCGCCAGGAAATCGGGCGGATCGTCGGCTGCTCAAGGGAGATGGTCGGCCGGGTGCTCAAGGACCTCGAAGAACGCAACCTGGTCCATGTCAAAGGCAAGACCATGGTGGTGTTCGGCACCCGTTAGAGCGGCAGGAACTGCGCCAGCGTCTGCCGGTACAGGGCATCCAGGCGCTCGATGGCATTCGGCGCGACGAATGCCTCATGCAAGGCGATATGGCTCTCGGCGCGGCAACGCTGCTCCAGGCCACAGGCCTGGTTGAAACGATTGACCGCCGCCACCATGGTTTCCCGCTCGTCATCCAGCAACAGCGCGCCATGCACCAATCCAACCGGACGCGTCCCACCCTTGCTCTGGCGCCAACGCTGGGCGGTGCCGACCATCTTGCGCCCGTTGAGATTGACGTTGAACCGGCCATCGCAGAAAGCGCCCTCGACTTCACCCAGGGAGGGCTCGCCTCCCAGCTCGGAAATCAGGTCGCAGATCGGCTGGCACAAACGGCGATAGCCGGTTTCGATCCGATTCTGATCACCCTCGCTGCGAGGCGGCGCATAAACCAGCGCGATATTGACCGTCGCCGCCGATTGCGGCACCGGCTCCCCACCGGTTTCTCGCAGCAACACCGGCCAGCCACTGGCGGCCAGCACGTCGCAGGCCTGCTCGAACCCCGGCAAACGGCTCAAGCGTCGCGGCATCACCAAGGCCCTGTCGCTCGGCTGCCAGAACAACAAACCGTACTCCTGGTCACCGGTGCATACCTGGGCGAGCAGATCCTGTTCGGCCTGCAGGCCGGCTTCGACGGTCAGGGAAAGGGGCTGGATCATGGCAGTAAAGGTCCTTGGCGATAGGTATAAAAAAGCCGGCGGCGCCGGCTTCTTCATCAACTCAGGTTCAGTCCAGGGTCGAACCGCTCACCGGCACGCCACGCTCCGGGAAGAACAGGCGCTGCAACTCCAGGCCAGGGCTTTCGGCGCGCATGAAGGCTTCGCCCACCAGGAAGGAGTAGACGTCGCTGATTTCCATCAGCTCGACATCGGCCCGGTTGAGGATACCGCTCTCGGTGATCACCAGACGATCGCGCGGAATCTGCGGCAACAGATCGAGGGTGGTCTCCAGATTGACCTCGAAGGTGTGCAGGTTGCGGTTGTTGATGCCCACCAGCGGCGTGTCGAGGGTTTTCAGGGCACGCTCCAGTTCGTCGCCATCATGCACTTCGACCAGCACATCAAGACCCACGCCTTTGGCCACGGCAGCCAGTTCGGCCATCCTGACATCATCCAGCGCGGCCACGATCAACAGTACGCAGTCGGCCCCCAAGGCACGGGCTTCGACGATCTGGTACGGATCGATCATGAAATCCTTGCGAATCACCGGCAACGAACAGGCGGCACGCGCCTGTTGCAGATAGGCATCGGCGCCCTGGAAGTAATCGATATCGGTGAGTACCGACAGGCAGGTTGCGCCGCCCTTCTCATAGCTCTTGGCGATCTCTGCCGGCACGAAATGCTCGCGGATCACGCCTTTGCTCGGCGAGGCTTTCTTGATTTCGGCGATCACCGCCGGCTGCTTGAGCCTGGCCTGGTCGAGCAGCGCCTTGGCAAAGCCGCGCGGCGCATCCGCGGCACGGGCCAGGCCTTCGAGTTCGGCCAGGCTTACTCGTGCGCTACGCTCAGCCACTTCCTCGACCTTGCGGGCGAGGATTTTTTCCAGAACCGTCGGCACACTCATCCTTCATTCTCCTGCTTGAATACCGCGGTAAAGGCACCCAACTCCTCAAGCTTCTCGCGAGCCAGCCCGGTGTGCAAAGCGTCATGGGCCAGGGCCACACCCTCTTTCAGGCTGCTGGCATGGTCCGCCGCATAGAGCGCGGCACCGGCATTGAGCACGATCATCTCCGCCGCCTTCTGCCCATGCTCGGTCTTGCGCCGCCCCAGGGCATCGCGGATCAGCTCGAGCGATGCCGCCGGGCTTTCGACCACCAGGCCGAACAGGCTCTGGCTCTTCATGCCGAGGTCTTCGGGCTGAACCCAATATTCAGTGATCTGGTCGTCCTTCAGCTCCGCGACGAAGGTCGGCGCGGCGAGGCTGAATTCATCCAGGCCATCCTGAGAGTGCACCACCAGCACGTGCTTGCTGCCCAGGCGTTGCAAAACCTCGGCCAACGGCCGGCACAACGCCTGAGTGAACACACCTACCACCTGATGCTTCACGCCGGCCGGATTCGTAAGCGGGCCAAGCATGTTGAACAGGGTGCGCAGGCCGAGATCGCGACGCGGGCCAGCGGCGTACTTCATGGCACCGTGATGGGACTGGGCGAACATGAAACCGATACCGACGTTGTCGATACAGCGGGCGACCTGTACCGGCGTCAGGTTCAGGTAGATACCGGCGGATTCGAGCAGGTCGGCACTGCCGCTTTTCCCGGACACCGCACGGTTGCCATGCTTGGCCACCGTGCAACCGGCTGCGGCGACTACAAAGGAAGAAGCCGTGGACACGTTGAAGATGTTCGCACCGTCACCGCCGGTGCCGACCACATCGACAACTCCGTCGAGGGTTTTCAGCTCGACCTTGTCCGCCAGCTCGCGCATGACCGAAACAGCGCCGACGATTTCGTCGATGCTTTCGCTTTTCATGCGCATGGCCATCATGAAGGCGCCGATCTGTGCGTCGGTGCACTGGCCGGTCATGATTTCACGCATGACCTGGCGCATTTCATCGGTGCTCAGATCAAGGTGGCCGACGATACGGCTCAGGGCAGTCTTGATATCCATGGAAAGTCCTTAGCGCGTGCCGCCGCTCTGTTTGAGGAAGTTGGCGAACAGCTCGTGGCCCTGCTCGGTGAGAATAGACTCGGGGTGAAACTGCACACCCTCGATGTTCAGCGTCTTGTGGCGCAGCCCCATGATCTCGTCGACGGAGCCGTCTTCCAGCTGGGTCCAGGCGGTCAGTTCGAGGCAGTCCGGCAACGTATCGTGCTTGACCACCAGGGAATGGTAACGGGTCACGGTCAACGGATGGTTCAGACCGGCGAATACGCCCTTGTCCTGGTGAAATACCGGGCTAGTCTTACCGTGCATCACCTGCCGCGCGCGCACCACGTCGCCGCCAAAGGCCTGGCCAATGGACTGGTGGCCCAGGCAAACGCCCAGGATCGGCAGCTTGCCGGCGAAATGCTTGATCGCTTCGATGGACACACCGGCTTCGGTCGGCGTGCAAGGACCGGGCGACACGACGATCCGCTCAGGGTTGAGCGCTTCGATTTCAGCCACGGTCAGTTCGTCGTTGCGCACCACCTTGACCTCGGCACCCAGCTCGCCAAGGTATTGCACAACGTTATAGGTAAAGGAGTCGTAGTTATCGATCATCAGCAACATGGGGATTACAACCTCTTGAATTCACTGACTTTTAATACAGCCTTCAGTGGATTGCCCGCTGGCAGGCCCGCCGGAGGTTGCAATCACTCAACCAGCACAAGCGGAGTCGAACAGGGGTAAAGAAGACAAAACGGTACAGGGCCGGCCGGGCCGGCAGAGAAAAGTTAGGCGCGCCAACGCCAACGGGCGTGTGCCTTAACAACTCGCATCAAGAGTTTGCTGACGATCAACACGGGGAAGGTCTCATTCATACGTTCAGGCACAGTAACTTAGCTGAGCAGAGGGTGCAATATGGCGGGGCCCGCGCCCGGATAAACAAGCGATATGGCTTATCGCCATAGCTGAAACGCAAAAGTTTTTGGTACTGTCGTTTCGTTCTCTACAACAATAAATAAAACGGACTTGCTCATGATCAAAAAGACGTTGTTCGTACCACTCGCCGGCAGTCTTTTGTCCCTGGCCTGCGCTCAAGCGATCGCAGCCCCCTCCCCCTATTCCAGCTTTATCGTGTTCGGCGACAGCCTCAGCGATGCCGGGCAATTCGCCGATCCCGGCGGTCCTGCGGGCGCGACCCAGCGCTTTACCAACCGCACCGGCCCGGTCTACCTGGATGGTAGCGGGGAAGTCCGCTCCGCCAACTCGACGCAATTGCTGGGAGCCAAACTGGGCTTCTCGGACGACCAGCTCGCCGCGTCGACCTCGGCGACCCGCGCCAGCGAAGGCCTGCCTGATGGCAACAACTGGGCAGTCGGCGGTTATCGCACCGACCAGATTCTCGACTCGATTACCACCACTTCGACCGCCGGCAGCCGCAGCCGCCCCGGCTATCTGGTAGCCAACGATTTCCGCGCCGACCCGAATGCCCTCTATTACCTGTCGGGCGGCGGCAACGACTTCCTCCAAGGCCGCGTCACCAGCCTTGACCAGGCCAACGCCGCGGCCGGCCGCCTGGTCGACAGCGTGCAAACCCTGCAACAGGCCGGCGCCCGCTACATCATGGTCTGGCTGCTGCCGGACATTGGCCTGACCCCGGCAATCAACGGCAGCCCGTTGCAAGGGTTCACTTCCCAGCTTAGTGCCCAATTCAATACCGAACTGGTCCGACAGCTGCAAACGGTCGATGCCGAAGTCATTCCCCTCAACATTCCCGTCCTGTTGAAGGAAAGCTTCGCCAACCCGGCACAGTTCGGCCTGGCCACCGACCAGAACCTCACCGCCACCTGCTTCAGTGGCAATGGCTGCACGGAAAACGCCCGCTATGGCATTCACAGCGCCACGCCGGACCCAAGCAAGCTGATCTACAACGACTCGGTCCACCCCACTGAAGCGGGCCAGCGGCTGATCGCCGATTACGCTTACTCTTTGCTGGCGGCGCCCTGGGAAATAACCCTGCTCCCGGAAATGGCCCAGGGCACCCTGCGCGCGCACCAGGATGAGCTGCGCAACCAATGGCAGGCCGACTGGGAAAACTGGCAGGGCGTGGGTCAATGGCGGGCGATTGTTGCCGCGGGCGGCCAGCACCAGGACTTCGACAGCCAGCGCAGCGGCGCCAGTGCCGACGGCAACGGCTTCAACCTGAACATCGGCGGCAGCTACCGGCTCGACGAGGCCTGGCGAGTGGGTGTGCTGGCCGGCGCCTATCGGCAGAAGCTCGAGGCGGGCAACAACGACTCGGACTACAAGCTCAACACCTACCTGGGCACCGCCTTCGTCCAGTACCAGCAAAACCGCTGGTGGGCCGACGCGGCAGCCACCGCCGGGCACCTGGACTACGACAACCTCAAGCGCAAATTCGACCTGGGGCCCAATGAGCGCGGGGAAAAAGGCGACACCAGCGGCGATGTCCTGGCCTTCAGCGCTCGCCTGGGCTACGACATCGCGCAGCAGGCCAGCAGCCCGTGGCACCTGTCGCCGTTCATCAGCGCCGACTATGCGCGGGTCAAGGTCGACGGCTACTCCGAGGACGGCAACGACTCCACGGCGCTGACCTTCGATGACCAGAAACGCACATCGCGGCGCCTGGGCATCGGCCTGCAGGGCAAATACCAGATCACCCGGCAAACCCAGGTGTTCGGCGAAATCGCCCACGAAAAGGAATACGAGGACGATACCCAGAAGCTGACCATGGCCCTCAACAGCCTGCCGGATAACCGCTACACCCTCGAAGGCTATACCCCGCAGACCAACCTCAACCGCCTGAACCTCGGGGTCAGCCACAAGCTCACCCAGGACCTGGCCTTGCGCGCCAGCTACAACATCCGCAAGGACGATGACTTCACCCAGCAAGGCATCAACGTCGGGGTCAGCCTCGACTTCTAAACCGCAGGCCATAAAAAACGCTGCCCCCGTGAGGAGGCAGCGTTTTTTATGGCTCTTTGTCCGACTCAGCTATCGGGCGTTTGCTCAGCCAAGGCCACCGCACGGAACATCGCGCGACGCTTATTCAGGGTTTCTTCCCATTCCAGCGCAGGCACCGAGTCGGCGACGATACCGCCACCGGCCTGCACATGCAGCTCGCCGTCCTTGATCACCGCCGTACGAATGGCAATGGCGGTGTCCATGTTGCCGTTCCAGGCGAAATAACCCACCGCCCCGCCATACACACCACGCTTGACCGGCTCCAGCTCGTCGATGATTTCCATCGCGCGGATCTTCGGCGCGCCGGACAAGGTGCCCGCTGGCAGAATCGCCCGCAGCGCGTCCATCGCGGTCAGTCCGGCCTTCAATTGGCCAGTGACGTTGGAAACGATGTGCATCACGTTGGAATAACGCTCGATCACCATCTTCTCGGTGAGCTTCACCGAACCGATCTCGGAAACCCGCCCGGTGTCGTTGCGCCCCAGGTCGATCAGCATCAGGTGTTCGGCGATTTCCTTGTCGTCGGACAACAGGTCCTTCTCCAGCGCCAGATCCGCCTCTTCGCTGGCGCCGCGTGGACGGGTGCCGGCGATCGGGCGAACGGTGATCAGGTTGTCTTCGACCCGCACTAGCACTTCCGGCGAACTGCCGACCACATGGAAGTCGCCGAAGTTGAAGAAGTACATGTAAGGCGTCGGATTGAAGCAACGCAGGGCGCGATACAGGTCGATCGGCGCCGCCTTGAAATCGATGGACATGCGCTGCGACGGCACCACCTGCATGCAGTCGCCCGCCAGGATGTACTCCTTGATGGTATCGACGGCACGCTCGTAGTCACCCTGGGTGAAGCTGGAGCGGAACACCGGGTCGGTCGCCTGCTGCTTGCTGAAGTCCAGGCCAGGACGCGGGGTGATGGGCTGGCGCAGCTTCTCCAGCAACGCTTGCAGGCGTGCCAGGCCTTGCTCGAAGGCATCGTCCTGGGACGGGTCGGCGAGGACGATGGCGTGCATCTTGCCGGCGAGGTTATCGAACACCACCACGGCGTCGGAGACCATCAGCAGAATGTCCGGCACACCGATCGGATCCGGGTTCGGACATTTGCCCAGGCGCTTCTCCACATAACGCACACAGTCGTAACCGAAGTAGCCGACCAGGCCACCGTTGAAACGCGGCAGGCCAGCGATGGTCGGCACCTGGTAGCGCGCCTTGAACTCTTCGACGAACGCCAGCGGATCGGCCACGTCATGGCTTTCGGTCTCGACGCCATCGACGGTAATGCTGACGTGATGGTCATGCACCCGCAGTACGGTGCGGCAGGGCAAGCCGATGATCGAATAACGGCCCCACTTCTCGCCGCCCTGCACCGACTCCAGCAGGTAGGAGTTGGGCTGGTCGGCCAGTTTCAGGTAGATCGACAGCGGCGTGTCGAAGTCGGCCAGGGTTTCGCAGGCAAGCGGGATGCGGTTGTAGCCGGCAGCGGCCAAACGCAGGAATTCTTCGCGGATCATGAGGTGCCTCGTGGCTTGAGGTTCTGACAGTCAGGTATGCAAACGCGCCGGAAGACCGGCCAGGAACAAGTCAGGCGCGCCAACGCCAGCGGGCCAGGGCCTTGATGACTTTCATCCAGAGTTTGCGAGTGACCACCACGATGGCGTTTCCAGGAGGGGATTGAACAGCGTCGGGCAACGTTATCTCAGCGGCCGGATCCAGGCAACCGGGAATTAGCTGGCGCAGATCGTCGATCACCAGGGCCGGCATTTCCTCGGCAATCGGCCGTCCGTGGTTGTAGCCATAGCTCAATGCCACGCACTTCACACCCGCAGCTTTCGCCGCCTGCACGTCGCTGCGCGAGTCACCGACGAACAGCGATTGCGAGGCCGGGATACTGGCCATTTTCATGACGAAGAACAGCGCTGCCGGGTCGGGTTTCTTCTGCGGCAGGGTATCGCCACCGATGATCCAGCGGAAATAACGGCCGATCTTCATCTGATCCAGCAAGGGCGCGACGAAACGCTCCGGCTTGTTGGTGATCAGCGCCATTTCCACACCCTGCTTGTGCAGCCATTTGAGGGTGTCGCGCACGCCAGGGTAGACCACGGTCAGTTCGTGGCCATCCTCATAGGCATTGTTGAACAGCTCCAGCCCGCGCTCTGCCTCGACATCGTCGACGCCCTGCGCCGCGATGTCGTTGGCCAGGGCCCGACGCACCAGCATCTGCACGCCGTTGCCGACCCACTCGCGCACCGCCTCGATACCGGCGGGCGGGCGCCCCAGTTTGAGCAGCATGTCGTCCACGGCCGCCGCGAGGTCGGGAACCGAATCGACCAGGGTGCCATCCAGGTCGAACATCACCAGCCGCGGCAGACGCCCCGGGAACAGCTGCTCGAAACCGCTCATGGACGGGCCAGCGCCAGTTCGGCGCGCATCTTCTCGATCACGTCCCGGTAGTTCGGCGCATTGAAGATCGCCGAGCCCGCGACGAAGGTATCGGCGCCCGCGGCAGCGATTTCACGGATGTTGTGCACATTCACCCCGCCGTCGATTTCCAGGCGGATATCGCGACCGGAAGCATCGATCAGGGCACGGGCCTCACGCAGCTTGTCGAGGGTGCCCGGAATGAACTTCTGGCCGCCGAAACCCGGGTTGACGCTCATCAACAGGACCATGTCGACCTTGTCCATGACGTACTTGAGCACGTCCAGCGGGGTGGCCGGGTTGAACACCAGGCCAGCCTTGCAGCCGCCTTCGCGGATCATCTGCAGGGAACGGTCGACGTGCAGCGTGGCTTCCGGGTGGAAGGTGATGTAAGTCGCACCGGCCTCGATGAAGTCGCCGATGATGCGATCCACCGGGCTCACCATCAGGTGGGCGTCGATCGGCGCGGTGATGCCGTACTTACGCAGGGCAGCGCAGACCATCGGACCGATGGTCAGGTTGGGTACGTAATGGTTGTCCATGACATCGAAGTGCACGATATCGGCGCCAGCGGCTAGAACATTGTCCACTTCCTCGCCCAGGCGGGCGAAATCGGCGGAGAGGATCGACGGAGCAATTGCGAAGGGCTGCATGACGCACCTTTTTGAGCAGAATCACGGTGGCGCGCATTGTATACCTCATGCTTTGGCGCGCGCACCGTGACCGCGATGATCAGTAAGCCGCGCGATAGATCTTCTCTATATCGCCCGGGCTCAGTTTGCGCGGGTTGTTACGCATCAGGCGCTCGATCCCCGCGGCCTCCACCGCCATGGACGGAATGGCCTCCTCCGGCACCCCGAAGCTGCGCAGCCCCGAGGGAATCTCCACCGCGGCGCAGAGCTGGGTCATGGCCTCGACCGCCTTGTCGGCTGCCTCGGCCGCGCTCAGATGAGCGGTCTTCACCCCCATGGCCTCGGCGATATCCTGCATGCGCTCGACACAGGCCATCTTGTTCCAGGTCATGACGTACGGCAGCAGCAAGGCATTGCTGACGCCATGGGCGATGTTGAAGCGCCCGCCCAACGGATAGGCCAGCGCGTGCACCGCGCCGACCCCGGCGTTGCCGAAGGCCATGCCGGCCATCAGGCTGGCGGTGGCCATGTCTTCGCGGGCCTGCAAGTGGGCAGGATTGGCGTACGCCTTGGGCAGCGCCTGGGCGATCAGCTTGATGGCGCCAAGGGCCAGGGAGTCGGTGATGGGCGAGGCGTTGAGCGACAGATACGACTCGATGGCATGCACCAGGGCATCGACACCGCTGGCGGCAGTCACACTGCGCGGGCAGGTCAGGGTCATCTGCGGGCTGACCAGCGCCACATCCGGCAATAGGTAATCGCTGACAATGCCCTTTTTCAGCTGCGCGACCTTGTCCGAGAGAATCGCCACATTGGTGACTTCGGAGCCAGTGCCCGCCGTGGTGGGAATGGCAATCAGCGGCGGCCCCTTGCGCGGTACCTGGTCGATCCCGAACAGGTCTTCCAGCGCCCCGTGATAACCGGCGTAGGCCGCGACGCTTTTGGCGATATCGATGGCGCTGCCGCCGCCCAGGCCGATCAGCCCGTCGTGCCCGCCCTCGCGGTAAACCTGCATGCAATCTTCGACGATGGCGATTTCCGGGTCGGGCAGCACCCGGTCGAAAATCTCGTAATCCCGCCCCCCCAGTTGCGCCAGCGCCAGCTCCACGGTACCGGACTTGACCAGCGCGGCATCAGTGACGATCAGCGGGTTATCGATATCCAGGCGGCTCAGTTCGGTGGACAGTTGCTCGATCGCGGCGGAGCCGGTGAGCAGTTTGTGGGCGATTTTGAAAGAGGAAAGACTCATGTGCGCGGCCTCTTATATAAGGGAGAAGCTGGCACAAGAGTAGCTGGGGATTTGGGGTTGTCTGCCATTCAGCCAATGAATGGCGTAACGGATCGCTCCCACGGCCGGTACGGGAGCGATCTGTCAGAGGCAATCAGACCGGAGCGGTACGCAGCTTTTCGCTGCGACCACGCAACCATTCCAGGGTCAGCAGCAGGATCACCGAGAAGGCGATCAGCAGCGTCGCCGCAGCGGCGATGGTCGGGCTGAGGTTTTCGCGGATGCCGCTGAACATCTGCCGGGGCAAGGTGGCTTGCTCGGGGCCGGCAAGAAACAGCGTGACCACCACTTCATCGAACGAGGTGGCAAAGGCGAACAGCGCGCCGCTGATCACCCCCGGCGCGATCAACGGCAGGGTCACCCGGCGGAACGCCGTCAGCGGCGAAGCGCCAAGACTCGCCGCGGCCCGCACCAGGTTCTGGTTGAAGCCCTGCAAGGTGGCCGAGACCGTGATGATCACGAACGGCACGCCCAGCACGGCGTGGACAATGATCAGCGAGAAGAAGCTGTTGCCCATGCCCAAGGGCGCGAAGAACAGGTAGCTGGCCACGCCGATGATCACCACCGGCACCACCATCGGCGAAATCACCAGCGCCATCACCAGCGCCTTGCCGGGGAAGTCGCCGCGGGTCAGGCCGATCGCCGCCAGCGTGCCGAAGACCATCGCCAGCACCGTGGCCGCCGGGGCGACGATGATGCTGTTCTTCAGGGCGCGCATCCATTCCGCCGAGCCGAAGAAGTCGTGATACCACTGCAGCGAGAAGCCTTGCAGCGGGTACACCAGGAAGCTGCCCGAGTTGAACGACAGCGGAATGATCACCAGCACCGGCAGGATCAGGAACAACAGGATCACGCCGCAGAGAATCCGCAAGCTGTAGAACCAGACCCGCTCGACGGGCGACATGTAAGGGCTCAGCATTTCGATTCTCTCCTTAGCTCAGGCGCAGGCGACTGGCGCCCACCAGCCAGCTGTAAATCAGATACAGCACGATGGTCGCCAACAGCAGCAGGCCGCCCAGCGCGGTCGCCATGCCCCAGTTGATGCTGGTGTTGGTGTAGAAGGCGACGAAGTAGCTGACCATCTGGTCGTTCGGGCTGCCCAGCAACGCCGGGGTGATGTAGTAGCCGATGGCGAGGATGAACACCAGCAGGCAACCGGCGCCGACGCCGGCATAGGTCTGCGGGAAATACACCCGCCAGAAGCTGGCGAACGGGTGGCAGCCGAGGGAAATCGCCGCACGCATATAGGTCGGCGAGATGCCTTTCATCACGCTGTAGATCGGCAGGATCATGAACGGCAGCAAGATGTGCACCATGGAGATGTAGACCCCGGTGCGGTTGAACACCAGTTCCAGCGGCTTGTCGATCACCCCCATGGCCATCAGCGCGCTGTTGATCAGGCCGCCCGATTGCAGCAGCACGATCCACGCCGCCACACGCACCAGGATCGAAGTCCAGAACGGCAGCAGCACCAGAATCATCAGCAGGTTGCTCTGGCGCGCCGGCAGGTTGGCCAGCAGGTAAGCCAGGGGATAGGCCAGCACCAGGCAGATACCGGTAATCACCAGGCCCATCCAGAAAGTCCGGGCGAAGATATCCAGGTAGATGGCCTGGTCAGGGGTCGCCGGGGCGATCTCCCCCAGGTCGTCGATCCGATGGTCGACGGCGGCCAACAGGTAGAACGGCGTCAGGTTGCTGGTGTTGCGGCGTACCGCCTGCCAGTAGGCCGGGTCGCCCCAACGCTCGTCGATGGCTTCCAGTGCTTCTTTATAGGAAGCCGGTTCCTCCTTGAACGGCAGGGCCCGGGCGGTTTTGGTCAGCAGGCTGCGATAGCCGGCCAATTCCATGTTCAGTCGCTTGGACAGATCGCCCAAGGTTTGCTGCTTGCGCGCTTCGGCCAGGTCCTCGCTCAGCGCCTTGTACACCGGCTCGGCCGGCAGGCCGCGTCCGTCCCAACCGGCCACGGCGACCACAGTGCGCGGCATGCCTTCGACCACTTCCGGGTTACCGACGCTCTTGTACAGCAGCGCGGCGATAGGCACGAGAAACACCAGCAGCAGGAACAGCACCAGCGGCGCGATCAACGCTTGCGCTTTCCAGCGGTTGACCCGCTCGGCACGCGCCAGGCGCTGCTTGAGGCTGGGGCTGGTGACCTCGTTCAGGGGAACGCTAATGGCCATGACGAACTCCGCAAATCTTTAAACGGTAACGGCGTCACCCGCGGGTGACGCCGCCCATGCATGACGCCTTACTTGGCCGCCCACGAGTTGAAACGCTGTTCCAGTTGCTCACCGTTGTCAGCCCAGAAGCTGACGTCGATCTGCACCTGGTTGGCGATGTTTTCCGGGGTGGTCGGCATGTCTTTCAGGATGTCCTTGGCCAGCAGCGGAACTGCCTGGGTATTGGCCGGACCGTAGGCGATATTTTCCGAGTAGGTCTTCTGCTGCTGCGGCTGCACCGAGAAGGCGATGAATTTCTTCGCCGCTTCGGCGCGGGTCTTGTCCAGGCCTTTCGGAATGGCCCAGGCGTCGAAGTCGTAGATACCGCCGTTCCACACGACTTTCAGGTTGCTTTCCTTCTGTACTGCGGCGATCCGGCCGTTGTAGGCCGAACTCATGACCACGTCACCGGAAGCCAGGTACTGCGGCGGCTGGGCGCCGGCTTCCCACCACTGGATGCTCGGCTTGAGTTCATCGAGTTTCTTGAAGGCACGATCCTGGCCGTCCTTGCCGGCCAGCACCTTGTACACATCCTTGGGCGCGACGCCGTCGGCCATCAGGGCGAATTCCAGGGTGTACTTGGCGCCCTTGCGCAGGCCGCGCTTGCCCGGGAATTTCTTGGTGTCCCAGAAATCCGCCCAGCTGGTCGGCGCGGTCTTCAGCTTGTCGGCGTTATAGGCCAGGACGGTCGACCAGACGAAGAAACCCACGCCACAAGGCTGGATTGCGCCCTTGACGTAATCCTCGGGCTTGCCGAACAGCTCGGGGTCGAGCTGCTCGAACATGTCTTCGTCGCAACCGCGGGACAGCTCCGGCGATTCGACTTCCACCAGGTCCCAGGACACGCTCTTGGTGTCGACCATGGCTTTGACCTTGGCCATCTCGCCGTTGTATTCGCCAGCGACGATCTTGCCGTTGCCCGCGGCTTCCCACGGGGCATAGAAGGCCTTGACCTGGGCCGCCTTGTTCGCCCCACCAAAGGACACCACGGTCAGGTCCGGGCCCGCCGCCATCGCGTGCGATGCGCCCATCAGGCCCAATGTCAAAGCGGTGAATTTCAGGGATCTCAACATTTATTGTTCTCTCCACGTGCAGGGTTGGTGAAGCAAGGGGGCGATCAATGCGCCTCTAGAAGTGGGTCGAGCGCGCGAACGTGCTCGACCTGCCAGCCAAGCGGAACCACATCGCCCACCGCCAGCTCCGGATCAAGCTCGGCAATCGGCTGTTTCACGAAGAAGTCGGTCTTGCCACAGACTTCCAGGCGAACCCGGACGTGGTCGCCCAGATAGATGAATTCCGCCACCCTCCCTGAGAAGCGGTTGACACAGCTTTCGCTGGAGCCGTTGAGACTCACGCGCTCCGGACGAATCGACAGGGTCACCGGCTCGCCGGTCTTGCCGACGTTGACCGCCAGCGCCTCGACCTTCTCGCCGCGCCCCAGCTCGACCACGCAGCGGTCACCGCTGTGGCTGTGCAAACGGCCGTTGAGGCGGTTGTTCTCGCCGATGAAGTTGGCGACGAAGGTGTTCTTCGGCTCTTCGTAAAGGGTCCGAGGCGGGGCGATCTGCTGGATTTCGCCCTGGTGGAACACCGCGACCCGGTCGGACATGGTCAGGGCTTCGCCCTGGTCGTGGGTCACGTAGACCACGGTCACGCCGAGGCGTTGGTGCAGGTGCTTGATTTCCATCTGCATGTGTTCGCGCAGCTGTTTATCCAGCGCGCCGAGGGGTTCGTCCATCAGCACCAGCTGCGGCTCGAACACCAGCGCCCGGGCCAGGGCCACCCGCTGCTGCTGGCCACCGGACAGTTGCGCCGGATAACGCTGGGCGAAGGACTCGAGCTGGACCATGCTCAGCACGCGTTTGACCCGCTCGCTGATATCGGTCTTGCTCAGGCCGCGCACCGACAGCGGGAACGCCAGGTTCTCGGCCACGGTCATGTGCGGGAACAACGCATAGTTCTGAAACACCATGCCGATATCGCGCTTGTGCGGCGGCACGTTGTTGATCGCCCGCCCGGCCAGCTGGATCTCCCCGGCGGTCGGGGTCTCGAAGCCGGCCAGCATCATCAGGCTGGTGGTCTTGCCGGAGCCGGATGGCCCGAGCAGGGTAAGGAACTCGCCTTTGCGAATTTCCAGGTTGAGGTCTTTGACGATCAGGTTTTCGCCGTCGTAGCTCTTTTGCACACCACGGAAACTGACCAGTACATCACTCGTCCCAGCGCTTGAATCGACCTCGCTCATACCCACACCTTTTGTTTTTTGACGGCTGTGGACTAAGCCTAGTGGAGGCCACAAGCCGCGCAAATCGGGGGGTATGAGAGATTGGCCTCAGCCTGATGGAAGGTTCCTTGTAGGAATCCCCCTACAAGGATGGCGCGATTGGACAAGTCCCGGCACAAGCCCGGCGAGGATCATGGCCATAAGCCGGTTTTCGTGTCGCAAATGGGTACGTGTAGCCGCTGCCGCAGGCTGCGGCTACAGATCCATTCAGAGCAGCTTGTGCTCCATCGCGTACTTCACCAGCTCGGCCAGGGAGGTGATGTTGAGTTTCTGCATCAGCCGCGCCTTGTGGGTACTGATGGTCTTGCTGCTCAAGGCCAGCTGTTGGGCGATATCGTTGACGTTGGCACCCTGGGCCAGCCGTTCGAACACGGAAAACTCGCGCTCCGACAGCAGGGAATGCAGGGGCCGGGTGTCCGTCAGGCCGACTTCGAAGACCATCCGGTCGGCCAGCTCCGGGTCGATATAACGCCCGCCCGCCGCCACCTTGCGGATCGCCGTCAGCAGCAGCGCCGGGTCGCTGTCCTTGGTGGCATAACCGGCCGCCCCCACCTTCAGCGCCCGGGCCGCCATCTGCGCCTCGTCGTGCATCGACAGCACCAGGATCGCCGGCGGATTGTTCAGCGCGCGGATCCGCGGGATCGCCTCCAGGCCGTTGACGCCAGGCATGGAAATATCCAACAGCACCACCTCGCAAGGCACATGGCGCAGGGTTTCCAATAGCTGCTCGCCATTGCTCGCCTCCCCCACCACCGTCAGGTCCTTGGCCAGACCAATCAACTGCTTGATGCCTTCGCGAACGATGGTGTGGTCTTCGGCTACCAGTACACGGATCACAGCTCGTACCTCTTCTTATTGGTAATGATCTCTGCAGCAGTGAGTCTGCTCGCGCCTACAGGTCCAGCGGCACAGTCACGCTCAGGGTGGTGCCCTCGCCCAGCTGACTGTCCAGGGTCAGGCTACCGCCCATGATCAGCACCCGCTCGCGCATGCCCACCAGGCCGAAGGACGTCGGCCGCCCGGTCTCGACCACGAAACCCTGGCCGTCGTCGCTGATGGTCATGCACAGCTGGTTGTGTTCGAGGCTCAGGGTCAGTTCGACAGTATGCGCCTGTGCATGGCGCATCACGTTGGTCAGCGCCTCCTGGAGGATGCGGAACAGACCGATGGCCTTGGCGTCGCTGAGCACCGGCAGATTGTCGGGCACCTGCACCAGGCAAGGAATCTGTGTGCGCGCCTCGAAACGCCGCGCCTGCCACTCGATGGCCGACGCGATCCCGGCATCGAGAATCGGCGGGCGCAAGGCCGTGGCCACATCCCGCACCAGCTGGAACAGCTGGGCGATCAGGCGCTTCATGCTGTTCAGGCGTTCGTGCAGCCCCGGGTCGAGCTGCGCGTAGGCCAGCTCGCACATCGAGGTCTCCAGCTTGAGCACGGTGAGCATCTGCCCCAACTCGTCGTGCACTTCCCGGGCGATGCGGGCCTTTTCCTCTTCGCGCACGCTTTCCAGGTGCGCCGACAGCTCGCGCAGTTGTTCGCGCGAACTGGCCAGCTCCAGTTCGATGCGTTTGCTTTCACTGATGTCCCAGACGATGCCGTCCCAGACATAGGTGCCGTCCTCAAGCTGGCGGGTGATGGCCTTGATTTCCGCCCAGCGCTGTTCGCCCTGGCGGGTCAGGATCCGCCCCTGCCAGGACCAGTCGCTGTCGGTGTCCAGGGCATGGTCCTGGGTCTGGTGATAACTGGCCCGGTCTTCAGGATGCACCAGGCTGCGCAGCCCTATGTCGCGGTGGCTGAGGGTCGCCGGGGAGTAACCCACCAGGCTCTCGCTGCCTTCGCTGATGTAGGCGAAATCGATCTGCCCGGTCACCGGTGCCCGTTCCAAGCGGAACACCAGCCCCGGCACATTGGCGGCGATCCCCTGCAACCGCGCCTCGCTTTCCTGCAGGGCGGCCAGGGCGCGACGACGCTCGGTGACGTCTGTGAGATAAACCACCAGGTACTCGCCATCGCGAAAACGCAGAAAGCTCAGCGACACATCGGCCGGCAGGATGCTGCCATCGGCGCGGACACACTGGGTCTCGAAGCTGGGCGGCGCGTCCTCGCTGGCCCGGGCGCGCTTCCACAGGCCAAGCCAGCGGTCCATGTGCAGGTTGGGTTCGAAGTCGCTCAACGGCCGGTCGACCACCGCCCCCGGCGCATAGCCCAGCATGCTTTCGGCCGCGCGGTTGGCGTAGCGCACATGGCTGTCCCAGTTGACCCACAGAATGCCCACCGTGCTCTGGTCGATGGAAAACTGGGTCAGGCGCAAGGCTTCTTCACTGGCCTCGCGCCGGGCCAGGTCCTCGCGGGTGGTCAACAGCCGCTGTTCGAGTGTCTGTTGCTGGCGGCGCTGCCAGATAACGATGGCCATGCTCGCCAACAGCAGCACGGCCAGCAGCAGGCTGAGGTTCTGCCAGAAACCGCGGGACTCGCTCAGTCGCGGATACTTGGGCTGCAGCCAGCGATTGTGCAGCTGCTCCAGGTCCTTGGCGGCGATACCGTGCAAGGCGCGTTGCACGATGTCCGCCAGCTCGGGCCAATCGCGCCGGGTCGCCACCCGCAACAGTTGCGGCAGGCCGATATCGCCCACCACCGCCAGGCCGGCGAACTCCGGCTCCGCCGACAAACGACTGAGCTGTGCTTCATCGATCACCGCATAACGCGCCTGCTGGCTGAGCAGCAATTGCAGGGCCTGGCGCTCCAGGGGCACACCCTGCAGATTGAGGTTGGAATAGGTCGCCCGCAGGTAGTCCGCCACCGCACTGGGCATGCGCACCGCCACGCGGGTCTGGCTGTCGAGCTTTTCCAGCTCCACCGCGCCGGCGCCCTTCTGCTCGCCGACCACCAGTTGCGGCACGCGCATATAGGGATCGGAAAACTGCCAGAGCCGCAGGCCGGCCGGGGTCTGGCTCAGGCCCGGGGCCATATCCACTTCACCGGCACGCACCGCCGCCTCCAGTTGCGTCTGATCGGCAAAGTTGCGCCAGCTCAGCTCGACCTTCATCGCCTGGGCCAGCCACTGCATCAATTCGATATTGGCGCCGGACAAGCGTTGCAGCCGTCGGTCGTACTGGGCATAGGGAGCCTGGAGCACCACGCCGACCCGCAATTCCCGGTGCTGCTCCAGCCACTGCTGTTGTGCGGGGCTCCACTGCGCCTGGGCGATATGTGGCGCAGGCACCGCCCGGGCCATCAAGGGAAGGCAGATACAGCCGATAACCAACAGGCAGCGAAAACGCATCATCTGAAGTCTCACACACTGACAAATACTGACCAACCCATTAGGCTGCCGGGATTACTTCTGGCCTGGAATAACCGATGTCCCTTGTCCACCGCACGGCACTGCCCGCATTGTGCCTGTCGCTGATCCTGCCTTGTGCCTTTTCGGTCGAGGCCGCCGATCCGCAAGCCGCCCCGGCAGAACAGGCTGCCGCGGAAAAACCGGCCGAACGCCAGCCGCTCCTTGAGCGTAGCCAGGAAGATGCAGCGGCCCTCGAACGGGTCCTGCCATCCAGCGAACAACAGTCACTGCAAGCCGGCAGCGAGAGCTTTCTGGCCCTGTGGAAACCCGCCAACACCAGCGATCCCAAAGGCGCAGTGATCATCATCCCGGGCGCTGGCGAAACCGCTGACTGGCCTCAGGCAATCGGCCCTTTGCGCAACAGATTGCCGGATGCCGACTGGAGCAGCCTGAGCCTGACCCTGCCCGACCTGCAGAGCGATGCGGCGCAACCACGCATCGTCGAGGCCGAACCTGCGCTCGCGACCGCCGACACTAGCAGCAAAGATGCCGCCACGGCAGCGCCCAAACCGATCGAACAGGCCGCCGGTGGCGAAGCCGAGATCGCCGATCGCGCGGTGGTGGAGAGTAGCGAAGAACAGGCCAAGGCCGACGCCGAGCGGATTTTTGCCCGTATCGACGCCGCGGTGACCTACGCCCAGCAACAGAACGCCCGCAGCATTGTGTTGCTGGGTCATGGCAGCGGCGCCTACTGGGCCACGCGCTACCTGAGCGAAAAACAGCCGCCGGAGATTCAAAAACTGGTGCTGGTGGCTGCCCAGACCCCGTCCATCGGCAAACCCGGACTGACGGAACTGACGCCGACCCTGAAGCTGGCGACCGCCGATTTTTTCTACAAGGACAACGCGCAGGCTCGCAAGAGCGCCCTGGAACGCCTGCAGGCGAGCAAGCGCCTGAAGAACGCCAACTTCACCCAGGTCTCGCTCAACGCCCTGCCAGGCAACAGCACGGCTGAAAACGAGCAGCTGTTCAGACGCGTACGCGGCTGGCTGAGCCCGCAACCCACGCAAGACTGAATCCCGCCGCGCCCGGTCCCGCTCCTGTTTTTGGCAAGGTGCGGGGCCGGGCGTGGGGCATTTCCCTCTAGCGAATCTCTCTAACGAGCCTCTCTAACGAAAGTCCCGACGCTCACGGATCAGTGCGTAAGCGCTGTGCAGCTCGCGGGTTTTCTCCGTGGCTTCACGCACCTGCAAGGGGCTTGCGCCGCTGCCGGCAATCTTGTCTGGGTGATGGCGACTGAGCAGGCGCCGGTAGGCGCGCTTGATCTGCGACGGCTCGCTGGTCGCCGAGACACCGAGCAGGCGCAACGCGTCCTGATAGGTGCCACTGCTGTTGGCCAACGGCTTTTTGCTCGGCTCGTAGTCCGCCGCCAACGCCTGCACCTGCTGCACAGTCCAGCCCAGCCACTTGCCCCAAAGCTGGATCAGCTCGCGCTCGGAGGGGCTGGCCCGGCCATCGGCCCAGACCATCCGCCAGCAAGCGCGCAACACACCCTCGGCAGCATGAGGCTGCGTCGCCAGGCGTCGCAGGTAGCCCCGTAGCCGATCGTTACCCGACTTGCCCCGATTGAACGCGGCAATGGCGCGGCGCTGTGCGGCTTCGCTCATGTCCAGCGAACGCATTTCCAGACGCGCCTGCTGGATATGCCCATCGACCACCCGGCCATCGCTTTTCGCCAGCCGCCCCAAGAGCACGAACAGCAGTTCATCGTTGCGCAGCGCCGGTCGACCGCCCAGACGCTCACGCACCTGGGCCCAGCTATGCAACTGCAAACGCCGGTCCAGCGCCTGTCCCAGCAACGCTCCCAGCATGGCCCCCGGGATACTGGCTATGGCAAAGCCAGCCCCGGCTCCGATCAGAGTCCCTGGCCACAACATATCAACGACTCGCTTCTAACAAGATTTCGACTTCCGCCAGACGCTCATGGGTGCCGACATCGACCCAGTGTCCCTGCAAACGCTCGCCACTGACCTGTCCATCGGCCATGGCCTTGCGCAACAGGGGCGCCAGCTTGAACGCGCCCGGTGTGCAGCCTTGGAACAGGTCCGGGTGCAACACCGCGATGCCGCTGTAGGTCAGGGTCTGCGCGCCCGGCTCGGCGTCCCGCACCCGGGCATCGCTGAGGATGAAATCCCCGGCGGTATGGTGAGCCGGGTTATCCACCAGCACCAGGTGCGCCAACGCATCCAGCGGACGGTTCAACGAGCGGAAATCGTAATCGGTCCAGACATCGCCATTGACCACCACAAAGGGCTCGTCGCCCAGCAAGGGCAAGGCGCGGAAAATACCGCCGCCGGTTTCCAGCGGCTCGCCCTCCGGCGAATAGCGGATACTCAGGCCGAAGCGCGAACCATCGCCCAGATGATCTTCGATCTGCTGCCCCAGCCAGGCATGGTTGATGACGACTTCGGTAAAGCCCGCCCGGGCCAGTGCTCGCAGGTGGTACTCGATCAGCGGCACACCAGCGGCGCGGATCAATGGCTTGGGCGTGGTCAGGGTCAAGGGGCGCATCCGTTCGCCCTTGCCCGCGGCCAGAATCATTGCCTTCATACACAGGCTCCGACCGGTTGACGCAGGCTGGCCAACAGTTCACCCAACTCCGCCAGCTCAGGCCGACGAGCCAGGACGGCCTCTATATAAGCGAAGAAACGCGGCACGTCGCCCAGGTAACGGGGCTTGCCGTCGCGGTGGCAGATCCGGGCGAAGATCCCGATCACCTTGAGATGGCGTTGCACGCCCATCAGGTCGCTGGCGCGCAGGAAATCCTCGAAATCGGGTTGTACCGCGATACCAAGCCGGGACGCTTGCTGCCAGTAGTCCTCCAGCCAGCCGCGCACTCGCGCTTCGGGCCAGCTGAGAAAAGCATCCTTGAACAGGCAGGTAACGTCATAGGTCACCGGGCCATAGACCGCGTCCTGGAAGTCCAGCACGCCCGGATTGGGTTCGCTGAGCATCAGGTTGCGCGGCATATAGTCACGATGCACCAGCACCTTGGGCTGGGCCAGGGCGCTTTCGATCAACAGCTCGCTGACCCGCTGCCATTGGCCGCGCTGGCGCTCATTCAGCTCGACGCCCAGTTCGCGCCCCACGTACCACTCAGGGAACAGTTCCAGCTCACGGCGCAGCAAAGCGACGTCATAACTGGGCAACGGCGCATCCATCGGCAATTGCTGGAAAGCCAGCAAGGTTTGCAGTGCATCCTTGAACAGGGCGTCGGCATTTTCGCCGTCGATCACGTCCAGATAGGTTTTGTTGCCCAGGTCATTGAGCAAAAGAAAGCCGCGCGGCAAATCTTCTGCATAAATTTTCGGCACATTGGTTGCGGATTTTGCCAACAGATGGGCGATATCCACGAAGGGTTTGCAGTTTTCCTGCGGCGGTGGAGCATCCATCACAACAAAGCTGCGGCCTTCGCCTTCCCAGCGGAAATACCGCCGGAAACTCGCGTCGCTGCTGGCCGCGGTCAATGTGGCCGGGGGCACGGGGCCCCATCCGTTGGAGGCATAAACAATCGACAACTGCTTATCGAGCCAAACTTTCAGGTGTTGCAAGCGTACATCTTGGTCAGGCATTGCAAGGGTCTCCGACGGCGCTAGCCGTCAAGCGGGTCATGCTTTATTATCCAGCATCTTTTTCAGACCATCGAGAGGCGTGCGGCCCACACCGCGGGCAGATGGCACGCAGGAAGCCCGGACTAATAAGATGGCATTGAAATCCCCCGCGTTTCGTAAAAAATTTCCGTTGTTGGTTACTGGCAGTCTGCTGGCCCTGCAACCCCTAGCCACTTCGTTCGTGGTCGCCGCAGAACAGTATGACTGCTCAGTCTCTGCTTCGGGTGGCTGGGACTGCGCGCCGAAAACCAGCGCCGCTCAACTGCCTCCGCGCCCCGTGCATGACGCGAGTGCGGTCAGCTCGAGCACCGCGGCGTCGGCCGAAGGCGGCGAAACCAGCGAAGACACCGGCGCCAAGCCGATGCTGGTTACCGAGTCCAAGGGCCGCGGCCTGAAGTCCCGCAGCGAAGACTACAGTCACCTCGACTGGGTTCCGCGCGAGAAGCTCACCGCCGCCCAATTGGCCGAGACCGGTCCTTATTGTGCTGGTGCTTATATCGAACCGATTCGTCCTGGCATGAATGACAAGACGAATAAAAGTGACGCGCCGACCTTTATTGGTGCCAAGGCTTCGCGTTACCAGCAGGAGCAGCAGATCGCTACCCTGGCCGGTGATGTGGTCATGCGCCAGGGCAGCATGCAGGTCGAGGCCGACGAGGCCAACCTGTACCAGGCCGAGAACCGTGGCGAGCTGAGCGGCAACGTCCGCCTGCGCGACAACGGCGCCCTGCTGGTCGGCGATCACGCCGACGTGCAGTTGGACACCGGCGAGGCCAAGGTCGACAACGCCGAATACGTGATGCACAAATCACGCATCCGCGGTAACGCGCTGTACGCCAAGCGTGCCGAGAACGCGATCATCCGCCTCAAGGATGGTACCTACACCACGTGCGAACCGAGCAGCAACGCCTGGCAGCTCAAGGGCAACAACATCACCCTGAACCCGGCGACCGGCTTCGGCACAGCGACCAACGTGACATTGCGCGTCAAGGACATTCCGGTCCTGTACACGCCGTACATCTATTTCCCGATCGACGACCGTCGCCAGTCCGGCTTCCTGCCGCCGACCATCGGCAGCGGCAGCGATACCGGCTTCATGCTGGTCACCCCGTACTACTTCAACCTGGCGCCGAACTATGACGCCACGCTGTACCCGCGCTACATGAGCAAGCGTGGCCTGTTGATGGAAGGCGAATTCCGCTACCTGACCAAGTCCAGCGAAGGTCAGTTCGGCGCGGCGTACCTCAATGACGACAACGATGACCGCAAACTGCAGTCGGACTACGAAAAAACCCGCTACATGTACAACTGGCAGCACAAGGGCGGGCTCGATTCGCGGGTAATGACTGAGGTCGACTACACCAAGATCAGTGATCCGTACTACTTCCAGGATCTGCAGACTGACCAGATCGGCGTGGAAAGTCGTGATTACATTAACCAGCAGGGTGCAGTAAGTTACCGCGGTGATACTTACACCGCGCGACTCAATGTTCAGGCTTATGAACTGGCCACGGTTTCCGACATCACACCTTATAACCGCTTGCCACAAATCACCTTGAATGGTTTCTTGCCACAACATCCAGGTGGGTTGGACTTCACATACAACACTGAAATCGTTCGGTTTGATCGGGATCTGCAAAACGGCACATTCTTTGATGAAAATGGCGTTGGCTCACCTCGTCTCGACCGCAACATTCAGGGGCTGGCACGCGCCAATGGTAATCGCCTGAATCTCGCACCAGCCGTCAGCCTTCCTCTTAACTGGACTTATGGCTTCCTGAAACCGTCCCTCAAGTATCAGTACACCCAGTACGATCTGGATCTAGACAGCATCGGCAAGAGCCAAGTGGCAGCCCAAACCGCGGAACAGGACCGTCTCAACGGTACTTACAGCAGCAACCAGAACCGTGGCGTACCAATTGCCAGTGTCGATAGCGGCCTGTACTTCGACCGCAACACCCAATGGTTCGGCAAGAACTATCGTCAGACCCTGGAGCCACGCCTCTACTATCTCTATGTGCCGGAGAAAGACCAAAGCGACATCCCGGTCTTCGACACCAGCGAAACCACCTTCAACTACTCGTCGCTATTCCGTGACAATCGATTCACTGGCTCCGATCGCGTAGGTGATGAGAACAAACTGTCCCTCGGTGTCACTAACCGCTGGATCGAAGAAAACGGCTTCGAACGTCAGCGCATCAGCGTCGGCCAGGCCTTGTACTTCAAGGACCGCGAAGTTCAGTTGCCAGGTATCGACGCAAAAACTCGTGACGACGCACATTCCAACGTCTCTCCTTATGCGCTGGAATACGAATACCGCTGGAATCGCGACTGGCGCACCACTGCCGAGTACAACTGGGATCCCGACAGCCGTAGCCCTCGCTCCGGTAGCGCAATGTTCCATTACCAGCCGGAAGACAACCCGAACAAGGTCATCAACGCCGGTTATCGTTATCGCAACGACCTGGTTCGTTACGACGAAACCACGGGCAAATGGTCTGTGGGTGGTGGTGACTATGGCACTCCAGGACAACCTGGCTACGTAAAGGACTACTACAAGATCAAGCAGCACGACTTTTCGGTGATTTGGCCGATCGTGCCGCAATGGAACCTGATCAGCCGTTGGCAGTACGACTACAACCGTAACCGTACCCTCGACGCCTTCGGTGGTTTCGAATACGACAACTGCTGCTGGAAACTGCGCCTGATCAACCGTTACTGGGTCAAGTATGACGAGTTCAGTCAAGAAGCCCCGCAGAATGAGAAAGGCGACCATGGCATCTTCCTCCAAATTGTTCTGAAGGGACTCGGCGGCCTCACCGGCTCCAAGGTAGAGAGCTTCCTCGACAAAGGCATTCAAGGTTACCGTGAACGTGAAGACCAAGCTTTCTGATTGTCTGCGCCCGCTGATGTTGGGCGCGCTGTTCCTGGGTACCGCGGCGAGCGCCGCGGTACAACCCATCGACAAAGTGGTGGCCATCGTCGATAACGACGTGGTCATGCAGAGCCAGCTGGACCAACGGGTTCACGAAGTTCAGCAAACCATCGCCAAGCGCGGCGGCGGCATGCCACCCGCCGAGGTCCTGAACCAGCAGGTACTGGAACGCCTGATCGTCGAAAACCTGCAACTGCAGATCGGCGAGCGCTCCGGCATCCGCATTACCGATGAAGAGCTGAACCAGGCCGTCGGCACCATCGCCCAACGCAACAACATGACGCCCGATCAGTTCCGCGCCGCCCTGGCTCGTGATGGCCTGTCCTATCAAGACGCCCGTGAGCAGATTCGCCGCGAGATGATCATCAGCCGTGTGCGTCAGCGCCGTGTCGCCGAACGCATTCAGGTCTCCGAGCAGGAAGTGAAGAACTTCCTCGCCTCCGACCTGGGCAAGATGCAACTGTCCGAAGAGTTGCACCTGGCCAATATCCTGATTCCAACCCCGGAAAGCGCCAACTCCGAAGCGATTCAGAGCGCCGCGCGCCAGGCCATGGACATCTACCAGCAGCTCAAGCAAGGCGCCGACTTCGCTCAGCTGGCCATCGCCCGTTCCGGCAGCGACAACGCCCTGGAAGGTGGTGACATGGGCTGGCGTAAAGCCGCTCAACTGCCCCCTCCGTTCGACCGCGAACTGAGCGCCATGGCAGTGGGCGATATCACCCAGCCAGCTCGTACCCCAGGCGGCTTCATCATCCTGAAGCTGTTGGAAAAACGCGGCGGCGGCAATCAGATGCGTGACGAAGTGCATGTCCGTCATATCCTGATCAAGCCAAGTGAAATTCGCAGCGAAGAAGAAACCAAACGCCTGGCCCAGAAGCTCTACGAGCGCATCGAAGCTGGCGAAGACTTTGCCGAACTGGCGAAAAGCTACTCGGAAGATCCGGGTTCCGCCCTCAACGGTGGCGACCTCAGCTGGATCGACCCGAACGCCCTGGTTCCCGAGTTCCGCGACGTGATGGCCAAGACCCCGCAAGGTCAGCTGTCCAAGCCGTTCCAGAGCCCATATGGCTGGCACGTACTGGAAGTCCTTGGCCGCCGCGCCACCGACAGCACCAGCCAGGCCCGCGAACAGCAAGCGATGACCGTACTGCGCAACCGCAAATACGACGAAGAGCTGCAAACCTGGCTGCGCCAGATTCGCGACGAAGCCTACGTCGAGATCAAACTTCCTGGCGCTGACCAGGCGGCACAGTGAAACCCAAGCGTTTCGCGCTCACCCCTGGCGAGCCAGCCGGCATAGGTCCCGACCTGTGCCTGTTGCTCGCTTCGCAACAACAGCCATACCCCCTGATCGCCATCACCAGCCGCGACCTGCTTACCGAGCGGGCCGCGCAGCTGGGTGTGGCCGTCAGCCTGATTACGGTCGGTCCCGACAATTGGCCAAGCCAGCCGGCCGCCGCCGGTAGCCTCTACGTCTGGGATACCCCGCTGGCGGCCAAGGTCGTCACCGGCCAGCTCGACAAGGCTAACGCCGCATTCGTTCTGGAAACCCTGACCCGGGCCGGCCAAGGCTGCCTGGACGGACATTTCGACGGCATGATTACCGCCCCGGTGCACAAGGGTGTGATCAACGAATCCGGCATTGCCTTTTCCGGCCATACCGAGTTTCTCGCCGACCTGACGCACACCGAACAAGTGGTGATGATGCTGGCTACCCATGGCCTGCGCGTGGCACTGGTGACCACTCACCTGCCACTGCGGGACATCGCCGACGCCATTACCCCGGAGCGCCTGGAGCGGGTTACGCGCATTCTGCATGCGGACCTGCGCAACAAATTCGGCATCGCCCAGCCACGCATCCTGGTCTGCGGGCTCAACCCGCATGCCGGCGAAGGCGGACATCTGGGCCATGAAGAAATCGATATCATCGAACCCACCCTGGAGCGTCTGCGCAACGAAGGCATGGACCTGCGCGGCCCCCTGCCCGCCGACACTCTGTTTACCCCCAAATATCTGGAGCACTGCGACGCAGTGCTGGCGATGTACCATGACCAGGGGCTGCCCGTGCTGAAATACAAAGGCTTCGGCGCCGCGGTCAACGTGACGCTGGGCTTGCCGATCATCCGCACCTCGGTCGACCACGGCACCGCCCTGGATCTGGCCGGCAGCGGCAAGATCGATACCGGCAGCCTGAAAGTCGCCCTGGAAACCGCCTACCAGATGGCCGAGACCCGTTTATGACCGAGCAATACCAACACCGGGCGCGCAAGCGCTTCGGCCAGAACTTCCTGCATGACGCCGGCGTGATCGACCGCATCCTGCGCTCCATCAATGCCAAATCCGGCGACCGCATGCTGGAAATCGGCCCGGGCCAGGGCGCCCTGACCGAGGGCCTGCTCAACAGCGGCGCCCAGCTGGATGTGGTCGAGCTGGACAAGGACCTGGTGCCGATCCTCAACCAGCAGTTTGCTGGCCGGGATAATTTCAGCCTGCACCAGGGCGATGCCCTGAAGTTCGACTTCAACAGCCTGAATGCCGCGCCCGGCAGCCTGCGGGTGGTTGGCAACCTGCCCTACAACATCTCCACCCCGCTGATCTTTCACCTGCTGCAGAACGCCGGACTGATTCGCGACATGCACTTCATGCTGCAGAAAGAAGTGGTCGAGCGCCTCGCTGCGGGCCCTGGCGGTGGTGACTGGGGCCGCCTGTCGATCATGGTCCAGTACCACTGCCGCGTGGAGCATCTGTTCAACGTCGGTCCTGGCGCATTCAATCCGCCACCGAAAGTCGACTCGGCAATCGTCCGCCTGGTGCCACACACCGTGCTGCCGCATCCGGCCAAGGATCATCGCCTGTTGGAGCGCATCGTCCGCGAAGCCTTCAACCAGCGCCGCAAGACCCTGCGCAATACCCTCAAGGCCCTGCTCACAAGCGCCGAGATCGAAGCCGCGGGCGTCGATGGCAGCCTGCGTCCGGAGCAACTGGACCTGGCAGCCTTCGTTCGCCTGGCTGACAAGCTCAGTGAACAAGCCGCGGACACCGCCAGCGCGAGCTGACACGCCACCAGCGTTATCGGGTAAGACGCCAGGCTCCATGTCTGGTTTACTACCCGATACTTGGCCTAGACTGACCCCCATCAGCTTTGTCCCGCGTCCCGCTTCGTTTTAAGGCCCCTTGCATGTCCGATCCCCGTTATCAGATCGACGTCAGCGTCGTCACCCGCTTTCTCGCAGAACAGTCGCAACCCGAGCAGAACCGCTTTGCCTTCGCCTACACCATCACCGTACAGAACAATGGCCTGCTGCCCGCCAAACTACTCTCGCGGCACTGGGTGATCACCGATGGCGACGGGCACGTCGAGGAAGTTCGCGGCGCCGGCGTCGTCGGCCAGCAACCGCTGATCGCCGTGGGCAAAAGCCACACCTACAGCAGCGGCACGGTCATGACCACACGGGTCGGCAATATGCAGGGCAGCTATCAGATGCTCGCCGAAGACGGCAAACACTTCGACGCCATCATCGCCCCCTTCCGCCTGGCCGTGCCCGGAGCCCTGCACTGATGACGACTTACGCCGTCGGTGACCTGCAAGGCTGCCTGGGACCTTTGCAGTGCCTGCTTGAAAAGGTCGCTTTCGACCCGACCAAGGATCGCCTGTGGCTGGTCGGCGATCTGGTCAACCGCGGCCCGCAGTCGCTGGAAACCCTGCGCTTTCTTTATGCCATGCGCGATTCCCTGGTGTGCGTACTGGGCAATCACGACCTGCACCTGCTGGCCGTCTGGCGCAATATCGAGCGCCTGAAGAAAGCCGACACCCTGCGCGAGATCCTCAACGCGCCGGATTGCGAGGAGTTGCTCCAGTGGCTGCGCCAGCAAAAGCTGATGCACTATGACGAACAGCGTAACGTCGCCCTGGTGCACGCAGGGATACCGCCACAATGGTCGCTGAAAAAAGCCCTCAAGTGCGCCACTGAAGTCGAAGAGGCGCTGCGGGACGACAACCGCTTCGAGCCCTATCTGGACGGTATGTACGGCAACGACCCGACAAAATGGGACAGCGAACTCAAAGGCGTGACCCGCCTGCGGGTGATCACCAACTATTTCACCCGCATGCGTTTCTGCACCAGCGATGGCAAGCTCGACCTCAAGGGTAAGGAAGGGCCGGACACCGCCCCACCGGGGTACGCCCCATGGTTCGAGCACAAGGAACGCAAGACCCGGGACGTGAAAATCATCTTCGGTCACTGGGCCGCCCTCGAAGGCAACTGCAACCAGCCCGGCGTCGTCGCCCTGGACACTGGCTGCGTCTGGGGCGGCGCCCTGACCTTGCTGAACGTCGACACCGGCCAACGCCTCGAGTGCGAGTGCGGCGCCCACGGCCACATCAAGCCCCAGGCCAATCAACCTTCCCCTGAACCCATGCCAATCACGGCCAAGCGCTAGACGGCGCTTGCCACCAGGCCCAGGAGCCCGCCATGAGCGAATTCAAACGCATCCCCCCAGAACAGGCCCAGGCACTGCGCGAGCAAGGCGCCGTGGTGGTCGATATCCGCGACCCGCAGACCTTTGCCCTGAACCACATCAGCGGCTCCCTGCACCTGGATAACCACTCCATCTCCGACTTCATCCGCAACGCCGATCTCGACGCCCCACTGGTGGTCGTCTGCTATCACGGCAACTCCAGCCAAAGCGCGGCGGCCTACCTGATCAGCCAGGGGTTCTCCGACGTCTACAGCCTGGACGGTGGCTTCGAACTGTGGCGGACCACCTACCCTGCGGAAATTGCCCAGGGTGGTAGCGAATAATTTTTTCTGTGCGCCAGCCCGCGTCATTCGCGGGCTGGCGCCGCGACCGACGAACGGTCACTTGAACAAATTACGTATTCCACCTTTATCTCCCCGATTCCGAACTATCCTTAGCCTCAGGCCATCCAATCAGGGGAGAGCCGGTACACCGGCGTGCGGGTCATCGGTACTAGCTTTCAAGGTCGATAGCTTTGAAAGTGTTCTGGGGGGTAAACATCAGCCGGATTCCCGGCTGCATGCCAGCACTTGACTGACTGATCCGGCGTCGGCTCCACGTATCGAGCGAGGTGACGTCATGAGTATTTTTAGCCACTTCCAACAACGCTTCGAATCCACACGCCAGGAAGAGTTCTCGCTACAGGAGTACCTGGAGCTCTGCAAAAAGGACCGTAGCGCCTACGCGTCGGCCGCTGAACGCCTGCTTCTGGCTATCGGCGAACCGGAGCTGCTGGACACGTCGACCAATTCGAGACTGTCACGGATCTTCTCCAACAAAGTGATCCGTCGCTATCCGGCCTTTGAAGACTTCCATGGAATGGAAGAATGCATCGACCAGATCGTCTCCTACTTCCGTCATGCCGCTCAGGGCTTGGAAGAGAAGAAACAGATCCTCTACCTCCTCGGCCCCGTCGGTGGCGGCAAATCATCCCTGGCCGAGAAACTCAAACAACTGATCGAGAAGGTGCCCTTCTACGCCATCAAGGGCTCTCCGGTATTCGAGTCGCCTCTTGGGTTGTTCAACGCCACGGAAGATGGCGCGATCCTCGAAGAAGACTTCGGTATCCCACGGCGCTACCTGAACACCATCATGTCGCCCTGGGCTACCAAGCGCCTGTCCGAGTTCGGTGGCGACATCAGCCAGTTCCGGGTGGTCAAGCTCTATCCTTCGATCCTCAACCAGATCGCCGTCGCCAAGACCGAACCGGGGGACGAGAACAACCAGGACATTTCCGCACTGGTGGGCAAGGTCGATATTCGCAAGCTGGAAGAGTTCCCGCAGAACGACGCCGACGCCTACAGCTATTCGGGCGCACTGTGCCGGGCCAACCAGGGCCTGATGGAGTTCGTCGAAATGTTCAAGGCACCGATCAAGGTGCTGCACCCATTGCTGACGGCCACCCAGGAAGGCAACTACAACAGTACCGAGGGTCTGGGCGCGATCCCCTTCACCGGCATCCTGCTGGCTCACTCCAACGAATCGGAATGGCACACCTTCCGTAACAACAAGAACAACGAAGCCTTCATCGACCGGATCTATATCGTCAAAGTCCCGTACTGCCTGCGGGTCAGCGACGAAGTCAAAATCTACGACAAGCTGCTGTTCAACAGCTCCCTGTCCAAGGCGCATTGCGCTCCCGACACCCTGAAAATGCTCGCTCAGTTCACCGTGCTCTCGCGCCTCAAGGAGCCGGAGAACTCGAACATCTACTCGAAAATGCGCGTCTACGACGGCGAGAACCTCAAGGACACCGATCCAAAAGCCAAGTCGATCCAGGAATACCGCGACGCCGCCGGCGTGGATGAAGGCATGAACGGTCTGTCGACCCGCTTCGCCTTCAAGATCCTGTCGAAAGTCTTCAACTTCGATCCCCACGAGATCGCGGCCAACCCGGTACACCTGCTCTATGTGCTCGAACAACAGATCGAACAGGAACAGTTCCAGGCGGAAACCCGCGAACGCTACCTGCGCTTCCTGAAGGAATACCTGGCTCCGCGGTACATCGAGTTCATCGGCAAGGAAATCCAGACGGCATACCTGGAGTCCTACAGCGAATACGGCCAGAACATCTTCGACCGCTATGTGCTGTATGCGGACTTCTGGATTCAGGATCAGGAATACCGCGATCCGGAAACCGGCGAGATCCTCAATCGGGTCGCGCTCAACGAAGAGCTGGAGAAAATCGAGAAACCGGCCGGCATCAGCAATCCAAAGGACTTCCGCAACGAAATCGTCAATTTCGTATTGCGGGCCCGAGCCAACAACAACGGCAAGAACCCGACCTGGCTCAGCTACGAAAAACTGCGGGTGGTCATCGAGAAGAAAATGTTCTCCAACACCGAGGACCTGCTCCCGGTCATCAGCTTCAATGCCAAGGCCAGCAAAGAGGATCAACAGAAACACAACGACTTTGTTACCCGAATGGTCGAGCGCGGCTACACCGACAAACAGGTACGACTGCTGTCCGAGTGGTATCTGCGGGTCAGAAAATCGCAGTAACCCGCCGGTTGCACCGGTTGTCGTTAGCCAGGAGCCTGTCTTAGCGATTTCTGCTACACAGGCTTCAGGAAGCGCGTTTGAACGTTCGCAGCGAGGCTCGGGCAGAGGACCGGCGGCACGACACCTTGTCGCCCCCTCCCCCCGCCCGGGCCGCTTGCGAGCTTCAAGACCGCTTCTAAGGAGCAGTCATGAGTTATGTGATCGACCGACGTCTCAATGGCAAGAACAAGAGCACGGTAAACCGTCAGCGGTTTCTGCGGCGCTATCGTGACCACATCAAGAAGGCCGTCGAAGAGGCGGTCAGCCGCCGTTCCATCACTGACATGGAGCATGGCGAACAAATCAGCATTCCAGGCCGGGATATCGATGAACCGGTGCTCCATCATGGGCGCGGCGGCAAACAGACCGTGGTGCACCCGGGAAACAAGGAGTTCACGGCCGGCGAGCACATCGCACGCCCTCAAGGCGGTGGTGGCGGAGGTGGTCGGGGCAAGGCCGGCAATTCCGGCGAAGGCATGGACGAGTTCGTTTTCCAAATTACCCAGGAAGAATTCCTCGAGTTCATGTTCGAAGACCTGGAGTTGCCGAACCTGGTCAAACGCAACCTGAGCGGGACAGACACCTTCAAGACCGTCCGGGCCGGGATCAGCAACGAAGGCAATCCCTCGCGCATCAACATCATTCGGACCCTGCGCTCGGCCCATGCCCGGCGCATTGCCCTGTCCGGCAGCAGCCGGGCAAAACTGCGCGAAGTCAAAGAGGAACTTGAACGCCTGAAACGCGAAGAACCGGACAACTTCGGCGATATTCAGGAAATGGAAGCGGAAATCGAGCGTCTCAGCGCCCGTATCCATCGGGTGCCATTCCTCGACACCTTCGACCTCAAGTACAACCTGCTGGTCAAACAGCCCAACCCCAGCTCCAAGGCCGTGATGTTTTGCCTGATGGACGTTTCCGGCTCCATGACCCAGGCCACCAAGGATATCGCCAAGCGCTTCTTCATCCTCCTGTACCTGTTTCTCAAGCGTAACTACGACAAGATCGACGTAGTGTTCATCCGCCACCACACCAGTGCGCGTGAAGTGGATGAGGAGGAGTTCTTCTACTCCCGGGAAACCGGCGGCACCATCGTCTCCAGCGCCTTGAAACTGATGCAGGAAATCATGGCCGAGCGTTATCCGAGCAACGAATGGAACATCTATGCCGCCCAGGCTTCCGACGGCGATAACTGGAACGACGACTCGCCGATCTGCCGTGACATCCTGATCAACCAGATCATGCCCTTCGTGCAGTACTACACTTACGTGGAGATTACCCCGCGCGAACATCAGGCCCTGTGGTTCGAATACGAGCGCATCGCCGAAGCCTTTTCCGATACTTTCGCCCAGCAACAACTGGTCTCGGCCGGAGATATCTATCCGGTCTTCCGTGAACTCTTCCAGCGCAGGTTAGTGACATGACCGCCAGAGAGCAGAAACGCCAGCCTATTTCCACCGGTTCGGAATGGACGTTCGAGCTGATCCAGGCCTACGACCGCGAAATCAGCCGTATCGCGGCGCGTTACGCCCTGGATACCTATCCCAACCAGATCGAAGTAATCACCGCCGAACAGATGATGGACGCCTACGCCTCTGTCGGCATGCCCCTGGGTTATCACCATTGGTCCTATGGCAAGCACTTCCTTAGCACCGAAAAGTCCTACAGCCGTGGCCAGATGGGGCTGGCCTACGAGATCGTGATCAACTCGGACCCATGCATTGCCTACCTGATGGAAGAAAACACCATCTGCATGCAGGCACTGGTGGTGGCCCATGCCTGCTATGGCCATAACAGCTTCTTCAAGGGCAACTATCTGTTCCGCACCTGGACGGATGCCAGTTCGATCATCGATTACCTGGTGTTCGCCAAGCAGTACATCATGCAGTGCGAAGAGCGCCACGGCATCGATGCCGTGGAGGACCTGCTGGACTCCTGCCATGCCCTGATGAACTACGGGGTGGACCGCTACAAACGTCCTTATCCGATTTCCGCGGAAGAAGAGCGACGTCGGCAAAAGGACCGGGAAGAACACCTGCAGAAACAGATCAACGACCTGTGGCGCACCATTCCCAAAGGCACGGACAAGTTCAGCGACAAGGACAACGCGCGCTTCCCCGCCGAGCCGCAGGAAAACATCCTGTACTTCATCGAGAAACACGCGCCGCTGCTGGAACCGTGGCAGCGGGAAATCGTGCGGATCGTGCGCAAGATCGCCCAGTATTTCTACCCGCAACGCCAGACCCAGGTGATGAACGAAGGCTGGGCAACATTCTGGCACTACACCCTGATGAACGACCTGTATGACGAAGGCCTGGTGACCGACGGCTTCATGATGGAATTCCTCGCCTCCCATACCAGCGTGGTCTTCCAGCCTGGCTTCGACAGCCCTTACTACAACGGCATCAACCCCTACACCCTGGGTTTCGCCATGTACCGCGATATCCGGCGCATCTGCGAAGAACCGACCGAGGAAGACCGTCGCTGGTTCCCGGAACTGGCCGGGACCGACTGGCTTTCCAGCATCAAGTTCGCCATGAGCAGCTTCAAGGACGAGAGTTTCATCCTGCAGTACCTGTCGCCCAAGGTGATCCGCGATCTCAAGCTGTTCAGCATCCTGGACGACGACCAGAAAGACGACTTGCTGGTACCGGCCATTCATGACGAAAGCGGCTATCGAGTCATCCGCGAAACCCTTGCGGCCCAGTACAACCTGGGTAACCGCGAGCCAAACGTGCAGATCTGGAGCATCGATAGACGGGGCGACCGCTCGCTGACCCTGCGCCACCAACAGCACGACCGCAAACCATTGGGTGACTCCACCGACGAAGTCCTCAAGCACCTGCACCGGCTATGGGGGTTCGACATCCACCTGGAAACCCTGCAGGGCGACCAGGTGATGAAAACCCATCACGTACCGCCAAGAAGCGATCACAACGAAGGGGACTACGGCCGCCTGGACCTGGCTGTCATCCACCTCTGAACGCATGACAAACCTCCGAAAGCGCGGCGCAAGGGTTATTCTGTCGGGCTAACGGAGGTTTTTTATGCAGATTTACAAGGTCGGCGGTGCGGTACGCGATCGCCTGCTGGGCAAACCGGTAACCGACATCGACTGGGTGGTAGTCGGTGCCACAGCCGAAGAAATGCTCGCCAATGGCTTTCGGCCGGTAGGCTCGGACTTTCCGGTCTTTCTTCACCCCAAGAGCGGCGAGGAATACGCCCTGGCCCGCACCGAACGTAAAAGCGGTCGTGGTTATGGCGGCTTCACCTTTCACGCCAGCCCCGAGGTCACCCTTGAAGAAGACCTGATCCGCCGCGACCTGACAATCAACGCCATGGCGGAAGACGACCATGGCGTGCTGACGGATCCATATCACGGCCAGCAGGATCTGGAAAACCGCCTGCTTCGCCACGTTTCCCCCGCATTCGCCGAAGATCCGCTGCGTGTCCTGCGTGTTGCCCGCTTTGCTGCTCGCTACGCTGGGCTCGGTTTCCGGGTGGCGCCTGACACCCTAGAATTGATGCGCCAGCTCAGCGAATCAGGCGAACTGGAAGCCCTGACGCCGGAGCGCAGCTGGAAGGAAATTTCCCGCGCACTGATGGAAGATCACCCCCAAGTGTTCATCCGGGTGCTGCGCGACTGTGGAGCGCTCAAGATCCTGCTGCCCGAAGTGGAGGCGCTGTTTGGCGTTCCGCAACCCGCCACCCATCACCCGGAGATCGACAGCGGTGTGCACACCCTAAGCGTTCTCGAGCAGGCGGCACTGCACAAGCAGCCATTGAGCGTGCGCTGGGCGTGCCTGTTGCACGACCTGGGCAAGGGCCTGACACCGCAAAGTGAATGGCCACAGCACATCGCACACGAGCACAAGGGCCTGAAGCTGATCAAGTGCGTCAACGAACGCTTCAAGGCGCCGCGCGACTGCCAGGAACTGGCGCTGCTGGTGGGTCAGTACCACACCCACGGCCATCGCGCCCTCGAACTGAAACCTTCGACATTGGCGCAGCTGCTGCAAAGCTTTGACGTGTACCGTCGGCCGCAGCGTTTCGAGGAGTTTATCGCCGCCTGTGAAATGGATGCCCGCGGTCGTCTCGGACTGGAGGAGCGCGCCTATCCCCAGGCGGACTATTTGCGCGGCGCGGCCACCGCAGCACGAACGGTAGCGGTACAGCCGCTGCTGGAGCAGGGATTCAAGGGGCCGGAGTTGGGAGAGGCGCTGAAACGGGAGCGACTGAAGGCGCTGAAAGCCTACAAGGAACAGCACCCGCGGTAAGAAACATCACGAGTAGCTCCACCGCAGGAGCTAGCTTGCTCGATAGCAAATCAGCCAGAGCTATCCCAACTCCGGCGGCGTCAGCTGCCTGCCCCGCCACTCAAAGGCCACGGGCGCCAGCACCTGGTCGATTTGGGCTTCGCGCCAGAGGGTGGCGAAGTCCTGTCCGGCCAGCGGATGAACCCTTTCCGGTGCCATCAGCGACAAGGGCCAGAGCACAAAGGCATTCTTCAGAATCTCGGCGCGCGGCAGGATCAAGCCGTCGAAATTGCCCACCAGATCGCCGTACAGCAGCACATCGATATCCAGCGGCAGGCCCTTGCGGTCCGGGGCATAACGACCGTTATCCGCTTCGATGAACTTCAACCGGCGGTCCAGTTCCATCAGAGGCAGATCGGTAAAGGCCGAAACCACCAGATTGAAGAAAGGCCCGCTCTTGATCCCGACCGGCTGGCTTTCGAACACTGCCGAGCAGCGCATGTCCTGCAGGAAGCCCGCCAGGGCATCGAGCCCGGCCAGCAGATGGGTTTCGCGCTCGATATTGCTGCCGAGCCCAAGAAATACCTGAGTTAGCGACATCCGCGCTCGATCTCCACGCCCACACCTTCGGCGGCCGCAACAGCACCGGGTTTGGTCAGCTTGAGGTGCAACCAGGGAATATGAAACTCACTCATCAGGACTTCAGCCAGACGCTCGGCAAAGGTTTCCACCAGCTGGAATTGCGCCTGTTCAGCAAATGCCTGGATCCGCGAAGACACACTGGCGTAGTCGAGCGCCAGGGTCAGGTCGTCACCAGCCGCGGCCGGGCGGTTGTCCCAGGCGAAGCTCAGGTCAAGGCGCAGGCACTGTCGGATACCTCGCTCCCAGTCGTAGGCACCGATCACCGTGTCGACTTCCAGACCCTCGATAAACACTCTGTCCAAGCACTCTTCTCCGCAGCACGACAAGGGCGCAATGCGCCGTTAGAATCAGGGCGTCCTCGCCCGGAATAGTTAGCATGTTTTGGTTACTGGCGATCTTCGCCTACCTGCTCGGCTCGCTGTCCTTCGCCATCTTGCTCAGCCGCCTGACCGGTAAACCCGATCCGCGAATGAGTGGCTCGGGCAATGCCGGCGCCACCAACATGTTGCGCCTGGCCGGCAAGAAACTTGCGGTACTGACCTTACTCGGCGATCTGCTCAAAGGGCTGTTGCCCGTGCTGATCGCCAGTCTCGCAGGCCTTTCGCTCCAACAACAGGCCTGGATCGGGCTCTACGCCGTACTGGGCCATCTGTTCCCGGTGTACTTTCGCTTTCGCGGCGGCAAGGGTGTCGCCACCGCCGCCGGGATGCTACTGGGGCTTTATCCACCAGCGGCGCTCCTGGCCATTGCCGCCTGGCTCCTGACCTTCTACCTGACCCGCACCAGCTCGCTGGCGGCCTTGATTGCCACGCCCCTGACCCTGCCATTGCTGGCCTGGCAGGCGCCGGCGGCGCTACTGCCGATGAGCGTCCTCACACTGCTCATCGTCTGGCGCCACCGCGGCAATCTACGCGACCTGTTTGCCGGGCGCGAACGGCATTTCTGAATCCTGAAGATGAACCGGGCTCAGGTCGGGAAATTACCGACTCACAACGGCGACAACTGCTCCATCGGCCAACGCGCCTGCACACTGATCGCCAGGCTCTCCTGCTGACCGGCCTGCAAACGCTGGCAACCGGCAAACGCGATCATCGCGCCGTTATCGGTACAGAACTCAGGACGGGCGTAAAACACATTCCCCTTCATCTCGCCGAGCATTTTTTCCAGCGACGCGCGCAGCGCCTTGTTGGCGCTCACACCACCAGCAATTACCAGACGCTTGAGTCCGGCCTGCTTCAAGGCTCGCTTGCATTTGATGGTCAGAGTTTCCACCACCGCCTGCTGGAAGGCGAGCGAGATGTCGCAACGGGTTTGTTCGCCGTCGTCCCCAGCGCTGACACATTGCTGCCAGGTATTCAGGGCGAAGGTTTTCAAGCCACTGAAACTGAAATCCAGCCCTGGACGATCGGTCATCGGCCGCGGGAAAACAAAGCGCCCGGCCACGCCTTGGGCGGCCAGGCGAGCGATTTCCGGACCGCCCGGATAATTCAGGCCGATCATCTTCGCCGTCTTGTCGAAGGCTTCACCGGCAGCATCATCCAGGGTTTCGCCCATCAGTTCGTATTGGCCGATGCCATCGACCCGCACCAACTGCGTATGACCACCGGAAACCAACAAAGCGACGAACGGAAATTCCGGCGGTTGTTCTTCCAGCATAGGGGCCAGCAAGTGCCCTTCCATGTGGTGCACACCCAGCGCCGGGATACCCCAGGCGAAGGCCAGCGCCTGGGCACAGGAAGCGCCCACCAGAAGGGCTCCGACCAGGCCCGGGCCAGCGGTATAGGCAATGGCGTCGATTTCGGTCGGCACACAGTCCGCCTCGGCCAGAACTTGGCGAATCAGCGGCAGCATGCGCTTGACATGGTCGCGAGAGGCCAGCTCCGGCACCACGCCACCATAAGCCCGATGCAGGTCGATCTGACTGAACAGCGCATCGGCCAGCAGGCCCCGCTCGCTGTCGTAAAGCGCGACGCCGGTTTCGTCGCAGGAAGTTTCTAATCCCAGTACTAGCATGGGTTTGCGCCTTGTAGAGGCTAAATTCGAAGGCGCGCATAATAGTCGCCACTCCCTCGGCCGACCAGCGGTTTTCGATCAGAGGCTTTGCATTCCGAGCGATGAGGGGTTAACATCCGCAACCCTTAAAAACCGACGACCTCAGCCGCGATTTTTGCGACGAGAACGTTGACCCCGGTAATGAATGAAGGTAGCTCTGGATGCCAGCCGTCAAAGTTAAAGAGAACGAACCCTTCGACGTAGCTCTGCGTCGTTTCAAGCGCTCCTGCGAAAAAGCCGGTGTTCTGGCTGAAGTTCGTAGCCGCGAATTTTACGAGAAGCCGACTTCCGAGCGTAAGCGCAAAGCAGCAGCTGCTGTTAAGCGTCACGCCAAGAAAGTTCAGCGCGAACAGCGCCGCGCCGTACGTCTGTACTAATACACAGACGTTCGCTGCAAGCTTCTGCCAAGCCCGGCCCTCAGCCGGGCTAATGGCATTTGCGGACAACGCTTGATGCTTCACCGTCAACGCCGCGCATGCGACCGAGACAATCCGCTTCACCACGTCAGACCTGGCTTCCTGCCAGCGGTGCACGTCTCTTCTGACGAGCCTTCCAAGGCTACTGACGAGCACACTTTATTCTGATTCCTCAACAGACTCAGTCCAAGGCGCCTTCTCCAGCGCCCGCTTATGAGCCATCCGAGACCTGTCGGACTCAGAGCAATATCTTCAAATAGTCGAAGACTGATTGAAACTAACGTCAGTGGACTTTCGGCAGATACACTTCCCGATAGCGATCAAGCCGACGACAGATGGTCGAACGCGCAGCCGTTGCGTCTCGAACAGCCCACTTTCGAAGCCTTCGCATTGGTCCAATTCTTTCGCGCAGTGATGACGAGAACGCCATGGCCGGGCTGATTCCCCAGAGCTTTATTGACGACCTTCTGAACCGCACCGACATCGTCGATGTTGTCAGCTCGCGCCTGCAGATGAAAAAGGCCGGCAAGAACTACACCGCCTGCTGCCCGTTCCACAAGGAAAAGACCCCCTCCTTCAGCGTCAGCCCCGACAAGCAGTTCTACTACTGCTTCGGCTGTGGCGCGGGCGGCAACGCCCTCGGTTTCATCATGGACCACGACAACCTGGACTTCCCCCAGGCAGTCGAGGAACTGGCCAAAGCCGCCGGCATGGAGATCCCGCGCGAGGAAAGCGGCCGCTCGCACAAGCCCCGGCAGCCGACCGACTCGCCGCTCTATCCGCTGCTGACCGCCGCCGCCGATTACTATCGCCAGGCCCTGAAAAGCCATCCGGCCCGCAAGGCCGCGGTCGATTACCTCAAGGGGCGCGGCCTGACCGGCGAGATCGCCCGCGACTTCGGCCTCGGTTTTGCACCGCCCGGCTGGGACAACCTGTTCAAGCACCTGAGCAGCGACACCCTGCAGCAGAAAGCCATGATCGACGCCGGCCTGCTGATCGAAAATGCTGAAACCGGCAAACGCTACGATCGCTTTCGCGACCGGGTGATGTTCCCGATCCGCGACAGCCGCGGTCGGATCATCGCCTTTGGTGGCCGGGTACTGGGCGACGACAAACCGAAGTACCTGAACTCGCCGGAAACGCCGGTTTTTCACAAGGGCCAGGAGCTTTACGGCCTGTTCGAAGCCCGCAAGAACAACCGCAACCTCGACGAAATCATCGTCGTCGAAGGCTACATGGACGTGATTGCCCTCGCCCAACAAGGCCTGCGTAACGCCGTTGCGACCCTGGGTACCGCCACCAGCGAAGAACACCTCAAGCGCCTGTTCCGTATCGTGCCCAGCGTCCTGTTCTGTTTCGACGGCGACCAGGCCGGGCGCAAGGCCGCCTGGCGCGCGCTGGAGGCGACCCTGTCCAGCCTGCAGGACGGTCGCCGGGCGCGTTTTCTGTTTCTTCCCGAAGGGGAAGACCCGGATACCCTGGTCCGCTCCGAAGGTACCGACGCCTTTCGCGCACGCATCAATCAACACGCTCAACCGCTGGCCGACTACTTCTTCCAGCAACTGACCGACGAAGCCGATCCACGCTCGCTCGAGGGCAAGGCCCACCTGGCCACCCTGGCTGCACCGTTGATCGACAAGGTCCCCGGAGCCAACCTGCGGACCCTGATGCGCCAGCGCCTCAGTGAAATTACCGGCCTCAACAACGAGACCGTCAACCAGTTGGTGCACAGCGCCCCACAAGAAGCGCCGCCGGCGTACGACGCCGGCATCGATTACGACGCCATGCCGGACTATGCCGACTACCACGAGCCGCAAGAAGCCTATGTGCCGCAGCAGGAATGGACGCCGAAGAAAAGCGGTGCCGGCGGCAAGAAGTGGGAGAACAAGCCGTGGGACAAAAAGGGCAAGCGCAATGGCGATCGCGATCAACCACGTGCCCCGCGCGTTCCGGCCGCCGTCGAACCTCCTACACTGTCAGCCCTTCGAACATTGCTGCATCACCCGCAACTGGCCGAGAAAGTTGAAGACGCCGGGCATTTCGCCGCCGACGACAACACCAATACCCAGTTGCTGGTCGCCCTGATCGAAGCCGTGCAGAAAAATCCTAAGCTACGCTCTATTCATCAACTGATGGCGCGTTGGCACGGTACCGAACAGGGCCGCCTGATCAAGGCGCTGGCAGAAAAGGAATGGTTGATTGAAGGCGATAACCTTGAACAACAGTTTTTCGACACCATTAAAAGCTTGTCCGCTCGCCAAAGTGAGCGTGCTTTGGAACAACTTCTCAGGAAATCGCGTCAAAGCGAATTGAGTGGCGAAGAAAAAATTCAGCTACTTGAGCTTTTAAAACGCAATGTTCCCGCATCAAACCCGACCTCAACTGGCGCGTGAGGTCATAGCTCGGGTATAATCCTCGGCTTGTTTTTTGCCCGCCAAGACCTTCAGTGGATAGGGTGTTATGTCCGGAAAAGCGCAACAGCAGTCTCGCCTCAAAGAGTTGATCAGCCGTGGTCGTGAGCAGGGTTACCTGACTTACGCGGAGGTCAACGACCACCTGCCGGAGGATATTTCAGATCCGGAACAGGTGGAAGACATCATCCGCATGATCAACGACATGGGGATCAACGTATTCGAGAGTGCTCCGGATGCGGATGCCCTTTTGTTGGCCGAAGCCGATACCGACGAAGCAGCAGCTGAAGAAGCCGCCGCAGCGTTGGCGGCAGTGGAAACCGACATTGGTCGCACTACCGACCCAGTGCGTATGTACATGCGCGAAATGGGTACGGTAGAGCTGCTCACACGTGAAGGCGAAATCGAAATCGCCAAGCGTATCGAAGAGGGCATCCGTGAAGTGATGGGCGCGATCGCGCACTTCCCTGGCACGGTTGAGCACATCCTCTCCGAATACACTCGCGTCACCACCGAAGGTGGTCGCCTGTCCGACGTCCTGAGCGGTTACATCGACCCGGACGACGGCATCGCGCCGCCTGCCGCCGAAGTACCACCGCCTGTCGATGCCAAGGCCGCGAAAGCGGACGACGACACCGACGACGATGACGCCGAAGCCAGTGACGACGAAGAAGAAGCCGAAAGCGGTCCGGATCCGGTCATCGCAGCCCAGCGCTTTGGCGCCGTTGCCGACCAGATGGAAATCACCCGCAAGGCGCTGAAAAAGCACGGTCGAGAACATAAGCAAGCCCTGGCTGAAATGCTGGCCCTGGCTGAACTGTTCATGCCGATCAAACTGGTTCCGAAGCAATTCGAAGGCCTGGTTGAACGCGTTCGTAGCGCCCTGGATCGCCTGCGTCAGCAAGAGCGCGCGATCATGCAACTCTGTGTTCGTGATGCTCGCATGCCACGCGCCGACTTCCTGCGCCAGTTCCCTGGCAATGAAGTGGACGAAAGCTGGTCCGACGCACTGGCCAAAGGCAAGGCCAAGTACGCCGAAGCCATCGGTCGCCTGCAACCGGACATCATCCGTTGCCAGCAGAAGCTGACCGCGCTCGAGACCGAGACCGGCCTGACGATCGCCGAGATCAAGGACATCAACCGTCGCATGTCGATCGGCGAGGCCAAGGCCCGTCGCGCGAAGAAAGAGATGGTCGAAGCCAACTTGCGTCTGGTGATCTCCATCGCCAAGAAGTACACCAACCGTGGCCTGCAGTTCCTCGACCTGATCCAGGAAGGCAACATCGGCTTGATGAAAGCGGTAGACAAGTTCGAATACCGTCGCGGCTACAAGTTCTCGACTTATGCCACCTGGTGGATCCGTCAGGCGATCACTCGCTCGATCGCCGACCAGGCACGCACCATCCGTATTCCGGTGCACATGATCGAGACGATCAACAAGCTCAACCGTATTTCCCGGCAGATGCTGCAGGAAATGGGTCGCGAACCGACCCCGGAAGAGCTGGGCGAACGCATGGAAATGCCTGAGGACAAGATCCGCAAGGTATTGAAGATCGCTAAAGAGCCGATCTCCATGGAAACCCCGATCGGTGATGACGAAGACTCCCATCTGGGTGACTTCATCGAAGACTCGACCATGCAGTCGCCAATCGATGTCGCCACCGTTGAGAGCCTCAAGGAAGCGACTCGCGAAGTACTCTCCGGCCTCACTGCCCGTGAAGCCAAGGTACTGCGCATGCGCTTCGGCATCGACATGAATACCGACCACACCCTCGAGGAAGTCGGTAAGCAGTTCGACGTTACCCGTGAGCGGATTCGCCAGATCGAAGCCAAGGCGCTGCGCAAGCTGCGCCACCCGACGAGAAGCGAGCACCTGCGCTCCTTCCTCGACGAGTAATACCAAGACCCCCAGCCCTGCTGGGGGTCTTGTTTTGTGCAGTTTAAAACTCCCCGCGCCTCACTCCCTCCGGATTGCCCGTCTACACTCGAAACATTCCCCGTGTCATAACGAGACCGTTATGCCCAGACTGCCGACCGTGCTGGTGCTGTCGCTGCTCGCCTGGACCGCAACGGCTGGCGCACTGACGCTCACCGATGAAGAACGTGGCTGGCTTTCCGCCCATCCGGAATTGCGCCTGGGCGTCGACGCTTCGTGGCCGCCCTTCGAATATCGCGATGAGGAAGGGCGCTACCAGGGCCTTGCGGCGGACTATATCCATCTGATCCAGGATCGCCTGGCGATCACGCTCAAGCTGATAGAACCCGCCAGCTGGAGCGAAGTGCTCGAAGCCGCGAAGAAGGGCAAGCTGGACCTGTTGCCAGGCATCATGTCGACCCCGGAGCGGCAAAACTATCTGGCCTTCACCCGTCCGTACCTAGACTTCCCCATCGTGATCCTGGCCCATAAAGGCGGCGCGCAACCTCGCAAGCTCCAAGACCTGTACGGCCTGAAGATCGCCGTCGTGGAGAATTACGCCCCCCATGAACTGCTGCGCACCCACCATCCCGACCTGAACCTGGTCGCCCTGCCCAATGTGAGTTCGGCCTTGCAGGCGCTGGCCCTCAATCAGGTCGATGCCGTGGTCGGCGACCTGGCTTCCAGTGTCTGGAGCCTGCGGCAGTTGAAGCTCGACGGGCTCTATGTCAGCGGCGAGACGCCCTACCGCTATCAGCTGGCCATGGGCGTCCCCCGCGACAGCAAGATACTGGTAGGCATTCTCGACAAGGTGCTGGCTGACATAAGCCCGGCAGAGGTCAACGAGATCCAGCAGCGCTGGGTGGGCAATGTGCTCGACCACCGTTCGTTCTGGTCGGACCTGCTGTTCTATGGTCTGCCAGGGCTGCTCCTGCTGTTTGCCATTCTGGCGGCAGTGATCCGCATCAATCGCCGGCTGAGCTCCGAGATCGCAAGGCGCGTGGCCCTGGAACAGGAGCTGCGCAGCAGCGAATACCATTACCGCGGCCTGGTCGAAAGCCTGTCGGCAATCGCCTGGGAAGCGCGCATCAGCGACTTCACCTACAGCTACGTGTCGCCCCATGCCGAGCAATTGCTGGGTTATCCCCTTTCGCACTGGCTGATTCCCGGGTTCTGGAGAAACATCATCCACCCCGCCGACCTGACGCGCGCCCAGCACTTCTGCGATCACGAAGTTCTGGCCGGGCGCGATCACAGCCTGGATTACCGAGTGATCACCGCCGATGGCCGCTGCCTGTGGGTTCGCGACATCGTCAGCCTGATCGAGCATGGACATGAACCGATCATGCGCGGCCTGATGATCGACATCAGCGAGACAAAACGCACCGAAGAGGCCCTGCAGCTCTCGGAACAGAAATTCGCCTCGGTCTTCCAACAGTGCCCGGACATCCTGGTCATTGCCCGCCTGTCGGATGGCTGCCTGCTGGAGGTCAACGAGGCGTTCGAAGAACAGATCGGCCTGAGTGCCTCGCAAGTCGTGGGCCAGACGGCCACCGAGCTGAATATCTGGGGTATTCAGGGCGTCGGCCCGGGGCTGCTGCAACGCTTGCAGGCCGGCAGTATCCGTAACCTGGAAATGCCCTTTCGGCGCAGCAACGGCCAGCTGTTCACCGGGCTGATCTCCGCCGAACCCTTCGACCTCGACACTACGCCCGCCCTGGTCGTGGTGGTTCGCGACATCAGCCAGTTGAAGGAAACCCAACAGCAGCTGCAAACCTCAGAAGAGAAGTTCGCCAAGGCTTTTCACGCCTCGCCGGACGGCCTGCTGCTAAGCCGCCAGCGCGACGGCTTGCTGATAGAGGTCAACGAAGGTTTCAGTCGTATCACCGGCTTCAATAGCGCCATGTCCGTCGACCGTTCCACGCTGGAGCTGGGCATCTGGGTCAACCTCAACGAGCGCCGGCAGATGCTCGACCTGATGCAGCGGGATGGCTTCGTGCGCGACTTCAGCTGCCATATTCGCCGCAATGACGGTCAGATCCGCCTCTGCGAGCTCTCGAGCCGGCCGCTGCCGATCGGCGACGAAGATTGCATGCTGACCATCGCCCGCGACATCACCGAGCGCCACCTGATGCAAGAGAAGCTGCAACAGGCCGCCACCGTGTTCGAGAGCACCGCTGAAGGCGTACTGATCACCGATACCCAGCAGCACATCAGCGCGGTCAATCGGGCATTCACCGAAATCACCGGCTACAGCGAAACCGAGGCCCTGGGCCACACTCCGCGCCTGCTGGCTTCCGGCCTGCATGACAGCGCCTTTTACGCCGCCATGTGGCACCAACTGACCGCCGAAGGTCATTGGCAAGGGGAAATCTGCAATCGGCGCAAAAATGGCGAGCTGTACCCCAGCTGGCTGACCATCAGCGCGGTGCGTAACAAAGACCGATTCATCACCCACTTCGTCGCGGTATTCGCCGATATTTCCAGCCTCAAGCACGCCCAGGCCAAGCTCGATTACCAGGCGCACCATGATCCGCTGACCGGCCTGCCGAACCGTACCCTGTTCGAAAGCCGCCTGCTGACTGCCCTCAACAACCAGCAGGAGAATGGTGGCCAGGGCGCCGTGCTGTTTCTCGACCTGGACCGCTTCAAGCACATCAACGACAGCCTCGGTCACCCGGTCGGCGACCTGCTGCTCAGGGGCATTGCCGTGCGCCTGAAAGAACAACTGCGGGATATCGATACCGTGGCCCGCCTGGGTGGCGACGAGTTCATCATCCTGCTACCCGGGCTGCAGCAGCCCAGCGATGCCGACCACATCGCCAACAAGCTGCTGAACTGCTTCACCGCGCCGTTCCAGGCCGGCGAGCACGAGTTCTTCATCAGTGCCAGCATCGGTACCAGCCTCTACCCCAAGGACGGTTGCGACGTGGCCACCCTGGTCAAGAATGCCGACGCTGCCATGTACCGCTCCAAGGCCAAGGGCCGCAACCGGGTCGAAAGCTATACCCGCGACCTGACTGCCCAGGCCAGCGAGCGCGTGGCCCTGGAACATGAACTGCGGCGGGCCATCGAACGCAACGAGCTGTATCTCTACTACCAACCCAAGATCAGGCTGGGCGACCAGGAGCTGGTGGGCGCCGAAGCCCTGATTCGCTGGCATCACCCGACCTTCGGCGATGTCCCACCCGAACACTTCATTCCCCTGGCCGAAGAGAACGGCATGATCCTGCAGATCGGCGACTGGGTGCTGGAACACGCCTGCCAACAGTTGCGCAAGTGGAACGAGCGCTACGACAGCTTCGGCCCGCTCTCGGTCAACCTCGCCGGCGCCCAGTTGCGCCAGCCGAACCTGCTGGGGCGGATTGAACAACTGCTGAAAGACAACCGCCTCAAACCCGGCTTCCTGCAACTGGAAATTACCGAGAACTTCATCATGAGCCAGGCCGAGGAAGCCCTGGCGGTCCTGCACCAGCTCAAGCGCCTGGGCGTCCAGCTGGCCATCGACGATTTCGGTACCGGCTACTCGTCCCTGAGCTACCTCAAGCGCCTGCCGCTGGATTTCCTGAAAATCGATCAATCTTTCGTCCGCGGCCTGCCCGACGACCCCCACGATGTGGCGATCGTGCGGGCCATCATTGCCCTGGGCCGCAGCATGCAATTCACCGTGATCGCCGAAGGCGTGGAAACCCATGACCAGCAGGTATTCCTCGGGAACGAAGGCTGCGAACAGATCCAGGGCTACGTCATCAGCCTGCCGCTGAGCGCCGACGAATTCGCCGCGACCTTTCTACGCCTTCCCGTTTCGGATTTTTCGGATAGCACAGCCGAGAAACCGTCGCTATAATCCGCGGCCTACTGAGGGCCTATAGCTCAGTCGGTTAGAGCAGAGGACTCATAATCCTTTGGTCCACGGTTCGAGTCCGTGTGGGCCCACCATCTTTGAAAGCCGCGCATTGCGCGGCTTTCGCGTATTCAACGCGCTGCAAATCCCTCCATTCGGCCGCCAGGCCGGCAAAACGCCCGATCGTTTTTTCCAAGAAATCAGCCCTACCGCACAACTATTAAAAACCGCGACGGTCATAACCGTTCGGAAGTCGTGCATGGCCTTTGTTTGGTCCTAGACTGCACTTCTATCAATGGGGGAGAGCCTGTCCTTTCCCCGGCGTGATGCACCACTTAAGCCACCCCATAATAATCAGAGTGGCCTGATGATTCGGACACAACACATGGAAGTAGTATCTACGGCGCCTTCGCCTGGCCGGGCAACGGGGTTTGCACGTTGCCGAAATATTCAGCAAGGCCCTGTTTTCATCATTGCATCCGGTAGTTCGGCAAAGGACTTCCCTATCGAAGCCTTCTCGAACATCCCGATGATCACCATGAACGGGGCCATCTCGATGTTCCGCGGGACCGGCATACAGCCCTTTTTTTATGCCTGCACCGACACCAGCTTCTCCCTCCAGCAACCCGAGCTCTTCACCCAGGCAATGGCTGTCAGTCAGCGTGTGGCGCTCTGGGAAGAACATGCCCGCACGATTCCGATCCAGCCTCGCGGCGAGCTGTTTCTGCTGAAGAAGGCGCCACGACAGACCTGGATGCAGCGATTGCTCAGGAGCAACCGCGATCTGGTTCGCCCTCCCCTGCTCTGGGGCAACAGGAACCGGACCATCGGCTTCAGCAAGAATCTCGAACTGGGTTTCTTCGACGCCCGCACGGTGGCTTATCTGGCACTGCAACTCGCCTATCACGCCGGCTTCAATACGGCGATCCTGGTGGGCGTCGACCTGAATCCTGCCCAAGGGCGTTTTTATGAAACGCCAGATACCTTCAAGTCGCCCTGCGGCCTGGACCAGCACCTGCAATCGCGGATCCTGCCATCCTTGAAACTGATGTCGGACAAGGTCATGGGCAAGGATTTCTCCGTCTACAACCTGTCCCCCACATCGAGCATCCCTACTTCGATCATTCCCAAGATCAGTCTCGACGAACTCGACAAGCTGGTTAATCGCTGAGCATTCCATGCTCGGACAGATTGTATTCGCCCACAAAAAAACCGCGACTTGCGCGGTTTTTCTGTAAGGCCAGGATCAGCCGTTATTCGGGCAATGCATAAGCGATCACATAGTCCCCACGGTCCGGCGACTGACGCGCGCCGCCCGCGGTCAGCAGGATGTACTGCCGGCCGGTCTTGGGCGAAACGTAGGTCATCGGCCCCGACTGGCTGCCCACCGGCAGGCGGGCTTTCCAGATTTCGTTGCCGTTGCCGGTATCGAAGGCGCGCAGGTAGAAGTCCTGGGTGCCGGCGAAGAACAACAGGCCGGACTGGGTCGCCAGGGACGCCCCCAGGGTCGGCATGCCGATCGGGATTGGCATGTGCATGCGAATGCCCAGGGGACCGGTGTCCTGCACGGTACCCACCGGCACCTGCCACACCAGCTTCCTGGTTTTCAGGTCGATGGCCGACATGGTGCCGAACGGTGGCTTCTGGCACGGAATACCGGCAGGCGAGAGGAAACGCTGGCGCATCGCCCCAAACGGCGTGCCGTCCTGGGGTACCACGCCCATTTCGATACCGCTGGCCCCGGCCGCGATCTGCGCCCGCGGGATCATGTAGTTGGCCAGGCCCAGGCGCATGTCGTTGACGAACATATAGTTGCTGTTCGGGTCCACCGACACGCTGCCCCAGTTCATGCCGCCCAGGGAGCCAGGGAACTGCAAGGCATGATCCAGGCCCGGCGGAGTGTAGACACCTTCATGGCGCATACCCTTGAACTGGATACGGCACATCAACTGGTCAAATGGCGTGGCGCCCCACATGTCCGACTCGCTCAGGGTCTGGTTGCCGATCGACGGCATCTCCACCGAGAACGGCTGGGTTGGCGAGTAGCGTTCGCCCGGCATATTGCCCTGCGGCACCGGACGCTCTTCCACCCGGGCGATAGGCACGCCGGTTTCGCGGTTGAGCAGGAAGATCTCACCCTGCTTGGTGACCTGCGCCAGCGCCGGCTGCACCCCGCCCTTGTCATCCGGCACGTCGTACAGCAGCGGCTGCGCCGGCAGGTCGAAGTCCCACAGGTCGTGGTGAGTGGTCTGGAAGTGCCAGCGCACCTGACCGGTCTTCACGTCCAGGGCGACGATGGACGAACTCCACTTGTCGTCGAACTCCGTGCGCTGGCCGGCGAAGAAGTCTGGCGTGGCGTTGCCGGTCGGCAGGTAGACCAGACCGAGCTTGGCGTCATAGGACATGGCCGACCAGACGTTCGGCGTACCGCGGGTGTAGGTCTCGCCCGCTGGTGGACGCTTGGTGGTGTTCGGGTTACCCGGGTCCCAGGCCCACACCAGTTCGCCGCTGCGCACGTCGAAGGCGCGGACCACGCCCGGCGGCTCGCCGATGGAATAGTTGTCCGCCACCCGGCCGCCGACGATGACCACATTGCCGGCCACCAGCGGGGTCGAAGTCTGCTGGTAGTAGCCAGGCTTCACTTCGCCCATGTCGGTTTTCAGGTCGACCGTGCCTTTGTCGCCGAAGTCTTCGCACGGCTTGCCGGTTTGCGCGTTGATCGCGATCAGGCGCGCATCGCCGGTCGGCAGGAACAAACGCTTGGTGCAGGCGGCCGGAGCGGCCGTTGCCTCGGCGCCAGGCTCGGCGGAAGCATCGAAATAACCCAAGCCACGGCACCGCTGCCAGTTAGGCGCCGAGCCTTGCGGATCGAACTTCCAGCGTTCGGCACCAGTGTCGGCGTCCAGGGCGAACACCTTGCCGTAGGCGGTGCAGGTATAGACCGTGTCACCGATCTGCAGCGGTGTGTTCTGGTCTTCGGCGCCCGCGCCGGTGCTTTGCGGAATATCGCCGGTGCGGAAAGTCCAGGCCACCTGCAACTGGTCGATGTTGCCCTTGTTGATCTGGTCCAGCGCGGCAAAACGATTGCCGGCGGTGGTGTTGCCCCAATGGGCCCAGTCTTTCTGCTCGGTACCTGGAGCCACAGGCTTGATCGCCGGCTCGCTGCTGGCCTTGACCACATGGGTCGGCACAAACATGTAGGCCAGGGTCGCCACGACACCAATGCCCAGCACGCCGGCCAGGCCATAAGCGCCACGCCCGGCGGTCGCGCCCGAAGCACGCACCAGGGTCGGGTAGATCAGCGCCACCACCAGGCCGATAACAGCGAAGGTCAGCACCCGCGAAACCAGCGGCCAGTACTCCAGCCCGGCATCCCAGACCGCCCAGATCGCCGTGAGCACCAGCGCCCCCCCATACAGCCAGGCGCCAAGCGGGTTACGCCGGGCGATCAGCAGCCCGGAAACGATCATCGCCAGGCCCATCAGCAGGAAGAACCAGCTGCCGCCCAGACTGACCAGGTACCCGCCCCCGCCGGCCAGCCCCAGGCCGATCAATGCGATCAGCAAACCCAGCGCCCCCAGCAGCCATTTGCTGCCGGTGGCAGCCCCAGAATTATTCATGTCGGAAATTTCTCCCATTCTTCACGTGGCGCAAGAATGTACTAACCAGTTACTTATGACAACTTGTCGCAGGCAATTCGTGGCAAAAAATGTCATCCGCGCTGTTGAGCCTGGCCGTCACAACAGGGCCGGCAGCCAATACAACTGACGCCATGCCGCAAGCATCGCCTGGAGCGAGCCTGTAACATGCTCGGCCACCGTTGCCCGCGCCGGAGTTCACCTTGTCTGACAGCCGCCCTCCCGTCCTCGACGAAATCGACCGCCAACTGATCGCGGCCCTGCAGATCAATGCCCGCGAAAGCGTGGCCATGCTCGCCCGGCAACTGGGGATCGCCCGTACCACCGTGACCTCGCGCCTGGCGCGGCTGGAAAAGGCGCGGGTGATTACCGGTTATGGCGTGCGCCTGGGTCAGCGGGTCATCGATGGCGGCTTGCAGGCCTACGTCGGGATCAAGGTGCAGCCGCGTTCCGGCAAGGAGGTCCTGCGGCGCCTGAGCGCCATGGCCCAGGTCCAGCAGCTCTGCGCGGTCAGTGGGGAATTCGACTATGTCGCCTGGCTGCGCACCGATTCGCCGGAACAGCTGGACCAGTTGCTCGACCAGATCGGCAGCGTCGACGGTGTGGAAAAGACCACCACCTCGATCATTCTCAGCAGCAAGATCGACCGTGGGCAGCCCGTCTGAAGGTTTTTCCAGGCACGGTAACCCGCTGTTTTGCGAGCGCTTCGCGTTCGATCGCAGCCTTCGGCAACGGCTACAGAGAATCTTTCGTCAGTTAGTTAAAAAACATCGTCAGATTGAAATAAGATCATCCAAAACGACGACACTTTGCGTCTTATTAACGTGCGCAACGCTCCCTAGAATGGCTGCCATCTTTTCCTATACTCAGCGCTCTGCTCGAGTCGCCAGCAAGGTCAGCCATGAACAAGAACAATCGCCATCCTGCAGACGGTAAGAAACCCATCACCATTTTCGGCCCGGACTTCCCGTTCGCCTTCGACGACTGGATCGAGCACCCCGCCGGCCTGGGCAGCATCCCCGAAGCCAACCATGGCGCCGAAGTGGCGATTGTCGGGGCCGGTATCGCCGGGCTGGTGGCGGCCTACGAGCTGATGAAGCTGGGCCTCAAGCCCGTGGTGTACGAAGCCTCGAAAATGGGCGGCCGGCTGCGTTCCCAGGCGTTCGAAGGCGCCGAAGGGATCATTGCCGAACTGGGCGGCATGCGCTTTCCGGTGTCCTCCACGGCCTTCTATCACTACGTCGACAAGCTGGGTCTGGAGACCAAGCCCTTTCCCAACCCGCTGACCCCGGCTTCCGGCAGCACGGTGATCGACCTCGAAGGCCAGACTCACTACGCGCAGAAGCTCGCCGACCTGCCGGCGCTGTTCCAGGAAGTAGCCGACGCCTGGGCCGATGCCCTGGAAGACGGTTCGCGCTTCGGCGAAATCCAGCAGGCCATTCGCGACCGCGACGTGCCGCGCCTCAAGGAACTGTGGAACACCCTGGTGCCGCTGTGGGACGACCGCACCTTCTATGACTTCGTCGCCACCTCGAAGGCCTTCGCCAAGCTGTCGTTCCATCACCGCGAAGTGTTCGGCCAGGTCGGTTTCGGCACCGGCGGCTGGGATTCGGACTTCCCCAATTCGATGCTAGAAATCTTCCGTGTGGTGATGACCAACTGCGACGATCACCAGCACCTGGTGGTCGGCGGTGTCGAGCAGGTGCCACTGGGCATCTGGCGCCATGTGCCGGAGCGCTGCGCCCACTGGCCGCAAGGCACCAGCCTCAGCTCGCTGCACCATGGCGCGCCGCGTCCCGGGGTGAAACGCATCGCCCGTGCCGCCGATGGCCGCTTCAGCGTCACCGACAACTGGGGCGATACCCGCGAATACGCAGCAGTGCTGACCACCTGCCAGAGCTGGCTGCTGACCACCCAGATCGAATGCGAAGAATCGCTGTTCTCGCAGAAGATGTGGATGGCCCTGGACCGCACCCGCTACATGCAATCGTCGAAGACCTTCGTCATGGTCGACCGGCCGTTCTGGAAGGACAAGGATCCGGAAACCGGTCGCGACCTGATGAGCATGACCCTCACCGACCGCCTGACTCGCGGCACCTACCTGTTCGATAACGGCGACAACAAGCCGGGGGTCATCTGCCTGTCCTATTCGTGGATGAGCGACGCCCTGAAGATGCTGCCGCACCCAGTGGAAAAACGGGTCAAGCTGGCCCTCGATGCGCTGAAGAAGATCTACCCGAAAGTCGATATCGCCGGGCGCATCATCGGCGATCCGATCACTGTCTCCTGGGAGGCCGATCCGCACTTCCTCGGCGCGTTCAAGGGCGCGCTGCCCGGCCACTACCGCTATAACCAGCGCATGTACGCGCACTTCATGCAGGACGACCTGCCCGCCGAGCAGCGCGGTATCTTCATTGCCGGCGACGATGTGTCCTGGACTCCGGCCTGGGTCGAGGGCGCGGTACAGACCTCGCTCAACGCGGTCTGGGGCATCATGAAGCACTTCGGCGGGCAGACCCACGCCGAAAACCCGGGACCGGGCGACGTGTTCCACGAAATCGGCCCCATCGCCCTGGCCGACTGAACCTGTAGCCGCTGCCGCAGGCTGCGATCGAGCGCAACGCTCGTGGCCTTTGAGCAGCCCGCGGCAACGGCTACAGTGACAGTCCAGCGCACAGAGGAGTCATCGCCATGCGTGTAGCGCTTTATCAATGTGCCCCACAACCGCTGGATGTCGCCGGCAACCTGCAACGCCTGCAGAAAGTCGCCGTGGAAGCTTCCGGCGCCGACATGCTGGTGCTGCCGGAGATGTTCTTGAGCGGCTACAACATCGGTGTCGAGGCGGTGGGCGCCCTGGCCGAGGCCCAGGATGGCCCATCGGCACAATACATCGCCAATGTCGCCCAGTCGGCGGGCATCGCGATCCTGTATGGCTACCCGGAACGCGCCGACGACGGCCAGATCTACAACGCCGTGCAACTGATCGACCGCAACGGCCAACGCCTGTGCAATTACCGCAAGACCCACCTGTTCGGCGATCTCGACCGCTCGATGTTCAGCGCAGGTCCAGACGATTTCCCCCTGGTGGAACTCAACGGCTGGAAGCTCGGTTTCCTGATCTGCTACGACATCGAGTTCCCGGAGAACGCCAGGCGCCTGGCGCTGGCCGGGGCCGAGCTGATTCTGGTACCCACCGCCAACATGCTGCCCTACGACTTCATCGCCGATGTCACCGTGCGTTCGCGTGCCTTCGAAAACCAATGTTATGTGGCTTACGCCAACTACTGCGGCCACGAAGACGAGATCCACTACTGTGGCCAGAGCAGCATCGCCGCCCCCGACGGCCAGCGGATTGCCCTCGCAGGGCTGGATGAAGCCCTGATAACCGGCACGCTGGACCGTCAGTTGATGCTCGATTCCCGCGCCGCCAACCGCTACTTCCATGACCGTCGCCCGGAGCTTTACGACGACCTGAACAAGCGCTGATCCGGGGTTATCCGCTAGCATGGGCGCTTCACTGTTCTGGAAGTGCTCATGCCCGCGCTGAACCACCCTCTGCCTCATCGGGAAACCCTGGCCAACGGCCTGCGGGTTTCACTGCACCACGTCCCTCGATTGAAACGCTGCGCGGCGACCCTGCGGGTCTCGGCCGGCAGTCACGACGTACCGCTGGCCTGGCCCGGGCTGGCGCACTTTCTCGAACACCTGCTGTTTCTCGGCACCGAGCGTTTTCCCGCGCAACAGGGCCTGATGGCCTATGTGCAACGCCACGGCGGCCAGGTGAACGCCAGCACCGGCGAACGCCACACCGACTTCTTCTTCGAACTGCCCCCCGCGGATTTCGCCGGCGGGCTGGAGCGCCTGGCCGACATGCTCACCCACCCGCGCATGAGCCAGGAAGACCAGTTGCGCGAGCGCGAGGTGCTGCACGCGGAGTTCATCGCCTGGTCGCGGGATGCCGCGGCGCAACGGCAATTGGCCTTGCTCGACGGCCTGTCCGCGGAGCATCCCCTGCGGGCGTTCCACGCCGGCAATCGCTACAGCCTCAACGTGCCGCGCCCGGCGTTTCAACAGGCGTTGCAGGCCTTCTATCAGGCTCACTACCACAGCGGGCAAATGTCCCTGAGCCTGGCCGGCCCCCAATCCCTGGAAGAGCTGAAAGCCCTGGCCCAGGGTTTTGGCGCCGTCCTCGCCGTCGGTAAAGCGCAACCGCAAGCAGCCCCGGTGCCCTTGCTGACGTCTGCACAGCAGCATTATCAGCAGCTCGACGGACGCCACCTGAACCTGCTGTTCGCCTGCGAGCAACTGCCCACGGCCGCCCGCGAAGCGCTGGATTTTCTCTGCACCTGGCTGGCCTGCGGCAAATCCGGCGGGCTGCTGGCCACGCTCAAGGAGCGCAAGCTGGTCGAAGGGTTGAAGGCCGCGCCGCTGTATCAGTTTGCCGGCCAGGCGCTGCTGCATATCCAGTTCGACTTGACCGAGCAAGGCGCCCAACAGCCGGAGCAAGTGAGTGAGTTGTTCTTCGATTGGCTGGCGTTTTTCAGCAACCAGGACGACTGGCCGGCATTGCGCGACGAATACGCCCTGCTGCAACAGCGCCAACGCCAGGTCGCCAGCGCACTGGCGTTGGCAAGACTGAATAACGAGCAGTTGGAACCGCAGCTGTCCGACCGCGGCGTCACGGCCCTCAAAGCCCTGCTGTCGCAACTTCAAGCCCCGTCGGCAGCCAGCGGCATCGGCTGGCAACTGCCTGCGTCCAATCCGTTCCTGCGCAGCTCGGCGCCAACCGCCCGGGCCGGCCTGATTCGCGGGCAAACCAGCGCCCACCGCGGCTTGCGCACCTTCGCCCAGGATCGCTTGCGACAGCGTCGCGAATCCTCGGCGATGACCTTCAGCCAAGCCATCGCCGACGACGCTGGCGAGGCGGCCCTGTACTTGCGCTGGCGCCTGCAAAGCGTGTTGCCGCAGGAGCTGCGCAGCCGCTTGCAAAACCACCTGCGCAACCTGCGGGACGACGGACTTCAGGCGGGCGTCGAGCTGTCCTTCGGTGTCTCGGGTAACCAGTGTTTGCTGACACTGAAGGGACTTCCCGAACCGATGCCGGCCATGCTCCAGCAGGCTCTGCTGGAACTGAGCGAACCCAGCGCGGCGTTCTGGCAAATCCCCCCAACTGCTCCCGCGCCGCTGTTGCCGATCCGCCAATTGCTCCAGGAACTGCCCGAGCGCTGCCTGGACATACCCGCCAGCGAGGAGCCGCATCCACTGGACGAACAAGGCTGGCAAACGCTGTGGGAGGGCGCCCGCTGGGACGGCCTGGCCATCGGCCTGGGCCATGCCCAAAGCGCGATCGGCGCGGCATTGAGCAAAGCCCCGGGCACCGCCGACAGCCAGCTGTCAGCGCCACTCTCTATAGCCGCGCAGCAGCACTGGCATGAGGTCGCAACCGGCTCCGGCGAGCAGGCCCTGCTGCTGTTTTGCCCGGCAGCGGACACCACCCTTCAGCAGGAAGCCAGCTGGCGGCTGCTGGGGCAGCTTGGCCAGATGCCGTTCTATCAGCGCCTGCGGGTCGAGTTGCAACTGGGCTATGCGGTGTTCAGCGGTGTGCGGCAGATCAATGGCCAGACCGGCCTGCTGTTCGGCGTGCAGTCTCCTAGCGCGTCACTGAGCGAGATCCTCGAGCATATCCGGGCGTTCCTGGCGCAGTTGCCCGAGTTGATCGCGGCACTGGATGACGCCTCCCTGGACGACTTGAAAGCTAACCTGGCCGCCCAGTTCGATGCCCGTGCATTGCCCGTGGCACAACTGGCCGAGCTGCTCTGGCAGGGCCGACTGGCCGGCCATCCGTCGGATTACCTGGAGCAATTGCAACAGGAAATCATGGCGGCGTCCCGAGCGCAGCTGTTGCTTGCGGCCGAACAGTTGCAGCAGGCGCAAGGCGGCTGGCTCTGCCTGGCCAGCGGTGCCTGCCCGGGCTAACCCTGGCAAGCGGGAAAATGATCGTTACCCTGGCTGCAACGAGCTTTCTTCAACAATTGCAGTCATTCCCCGGGGGGAATTTAGTAAGATAGCCCCCTAAGCATCTGAACATCTCCGGTTGGAGGTGGACTATATGTATAGATCTCAACCGTCCCACCCACCTGAAGGAGCACCTCTATGTCCTGGTCCAAACCGGCTTACACCGACCTGCGTATCGGCTTTGAAGTCACCATGTACTTCGCCAGCCGTTGATTGCTCGCGCAGTGCAACGCCTCGGCTCGCCGGGGCGTTTTTATTTTCAGCCTTAACCTGATGGAGCGGCCATGTTTGTCCAGATTCTAGGTTCCGCCGCCGGTGGCGGTTTTCCGCAGTGGAACTGCAACTGCGCGAACTGCGCGGGCTTTCGCGACGGCAGCCTGCGGGCAAAGGCTCGCACCCAATCGTCGATCGCCATTTCCGATGACGGCGTGAACTGGGTCCTGTGCAACGCCTCGCCGGACATCCGCGCCCAGCTCCAGGGCTTCGCCCCGATGCAACCGGGCCGCGCCCTGCGCGACACCGGGATCAGCGCAATCATCCTGATGGACAGCCAGATCGACCACACCACCGGCCTGCTCAGCCTGCGCGAAGGCTGCCCGCATCAGGTCTGGTGCACCGACATGGTCCACGAAGACCTCAGCAGCGGTTTCCCGCTGTTCACCATGCTCACCCACTGGAACGGCGGGCTGGACTGGAACCGCATCGAGCTCGAACGGAGCTTCACCATCCCGGCCTGCCCGAACCTGCGCTTCAGCCCGCTGCCGCTGCGCAGCGCCGCGCCGCCCTATTCGCCCCATCGCTTCGACCCGCACCCGGGCGATAACATCGGCCTGATCGTCGAAGACCTGCGCACCGGCGGCAAGCTGTTCTACGCCCCGGGGCTGGGCAAGGTCGACGCGGCGTTGCTGGAAATCATGAGCGGCAGCGATTGCCTGCTGGTGGACGGCACCCTGTGGGAAGACGACGAGATGCAGCGTCGCGGCGTCGGCACCCGGACCGGGCGGGAAATGGGCCACCTGGCGCAGAACGGCCCTGGCGGCATGCTGGAAGTGCTGGAGCAGTTGCCAGAGCAGCGCAAGATTCTTATCCACATCAACAACACCAACCCGATCCTCGACGAGGATTCCGCCGAACGCGCGGAGCTGGCGCGGCGTAACGTTGAAGTGGCTTACGACGGCATGAGTATCGAGCTGTAATTGCCGGGACCGCTTCGCGGTCTATCGCGAGCAAGCTCGCTCCTACAAAAGATTGCGCTGTCCTGTAGGAGCGAGCTTGCTCGCGATAAGTCCAGAATAGACACCACAGATCCAGGACCTCCCTGCGGAGAACCGCAATGACTGACACAGCAATGTCCCCCGCCGAATTCGAGCAAGCCCTGCGGGCCAAGGGCGCCTATTACCACATCCACCACCCATATCATGTGGCGATGTACCAGGGCCGGGCGACCCGCGAGCAGATCCAGGGCTGGGTTGCCAACCGCTTCTACTACCAGGTGAACATCCCGCTCAAGGACGCGGCGATTCTCGCCAACTGCCCGGATCGGGAAATTCGTCGCGAGTGGATTCAGCGCCTGCTGGACCACGATGGCGCCCCCGGCGAAGACGGTGGCATCGAGGCCTGGTTGCGCCTGGGGCAAGCGGTCGGTCTCGACCCGGACCAGCTGCGCTCGCAAGAGCTGGTGCTGCCGGGCGTGCGTTTCGCCGTCGACGCCTACGTCAACTTCGCCCGCCGCGCCAGCTGGCAGGAGGCCGCCAGCAGCTCGCTGACTGAGTTGTTCGCGCCGCAGATCCACCAGTCGCGTCTCGACAGCTGGCCCCAGCATTACCCATGGATCGACCCGGCCGGCTATGAATACTTCCGCACCCGCCTGGGCCAGGCGCGGCGCGATGTCGAGCACGGGCTGGCGATCACCCTGCAGCACTACACCACTCGCGCCGGCCAGGAGCGCATGCTGGAAATTCTCCAGTTCAAACTGGACATCCTTTGGAGCATGCTCGACGCCATGAGCATGGCCTATGAACTCAATCGTCCGCCGTATCACAGCGTCACCACAGAACGGGTCTGGCATAAAGGAATCACCCTATGAGCTTCGATCGCAGCAAGACCCCGACCTGGCGTCCCGGCTACCGCTTCCAGTACGAACCGGCGCAGAAGGGCCATGTACTGCTCTACCCTGAAGGCATGATCAAGCTCAACGAGAGCGCCGCGCTGATCAGCGGGTTGATCGACGGCGAACGGGATGTCGCGGCGATCATCCAGACGCTGCAAGTCCAGTTCCCCGACGTGCCCGAACTCGGTGACGACATCGAGCAATTCATGGAGGTCGCCCGTGCACAGCACTGGATCGAACTTGGCTGATTCGCCAGCGCCGATACCGCCCAAGCCGGAAGTCGGCCTGCCGCTGTGGCTGCTGGCCGAGCTGACCTACCGCTGCCCGCTGCAATGCCCGTACTGCTCCAACCCGCTGGATTTCGCCGAGCAGGGCAAGGAGCTGAGCACCGAGCAGTGGCTCAAGGTGTTTCGCGAAGCCCGGGAGATGGGCGCCGCGCAGCTGGGCTTTTCCGGTGGCGAACCGCTGGTGCGCCAGGACCTCGCCGAGCTGATCGGCGAGGCGCGCAAGTTGGGTTTCTACACCAACCTGATCACCTCCGGCATCGGCCTGACCGAGCAGAAGATCAGCGACTTCAAGAAGGCCGGGCTCGACCATATCCAGATCAGTTTCCAGGCCAGCGACGAGCAGGTGAACAACCTGTTGGCCGGCTCGAAGAAAGCCTTCGCCCAGAAGCTGGAAATGGCCCGGGCGGTGAAAGCCCACGGCTACCCGATGGTGCTGAACTTCGTCACCCATCGGCACAACATCGATCGAATCGACCGCATCATCGAACTGTGCATCGCCCTGGAAGCCGACTTTGTCGAGCTCGCCACCTGCCAGTTCTACGGCTGGGCCCAGCTCAACCGCGTCGGCCTGCTGCCGACCAAGGAACAACTGGTACGCGCCGAACGCATCACCAACGAATACCGCGCCAGGCTGGAAGCCGAAGGGCATCCGTGCAAACTGATTTTCGTCACCCCGGATTACTACGAGGAACGCCCGAAAGCCTGCATGAACGGCTGGGGCAGCATCTTCCTCACGGTCACGCCGGACGGCACCGCCCTGCCCTGCCACGGCGCCCGGCAACTGCCCGTGCAATTCCCCAATGTACGCGACCACAGCATGCAGCACATCTGGTACGACTCCTTCGGCTTCAACCGCTTCCGCGGCTACGACTGGATGCCCGAGCCGTGCCGCTCCTGCGATGAAAAGGAAAAGGACTTCGGCGGCTGCCGCTGCCAGGCCTTCATGCTCACGGGCGATGCCAGCAATGCCGACCCGGTATGCAGCAAGTCGCACCATCACGGCGTGATCCTCAAGGCCCGCGAAGAAGCCGAGCACGCCACTCAGACCATCGAACAACTGGCCTTCCGTAATGAACGAAACTCGCGCCTCATCGCCAAGAGCTGAATCCTTCAGCGCCGCCCAAGCCGTCGCCGCCGGCATCGATTTCACCGAGCTGCGGCTCGGTGCCAATGGCCTGTTCTGGAACGAATACCGCCCCGAAGATGCCGCTTGCCGGATCTGGCACTGGCGCGACAACCAGGCCCGCTGCCTGACGCCACAAGGCTTCAGCGTGCGCAGCCGGGTCTATGAATACGGCGGCGGCGCATTTTGCCTGAGCGATGACGGGCTGGTATTCGTCAACGAGGCGGACCAGCAGCTCTACCGACAGTCCCTGCAAGGCGAAGCGCCGGTAGCCCTGACCTGCGGCGAGTGCCGTTATGGCGACCTGCAGTTCGCCGCCGGCCAGGTGCTGGCAGTGGAAGAGCACAACAACCGGCATTGCCTGGTGGCCATCGACCTGGGTAACAGGAAACGCCAACTGCTAGCCGAAGGGGCGGACTTCTACGCGGCTCCCACCTTGAGCCCGGACGGCCAGCGCCTGGCATGGATCGAATGGGATCGACCGCATCAGCCCTGGACCTCGACCCGCCTGATGGTCGCCGAGCGCCTGGCCAACGGCCGCTGGGATGACCCTCGGTGCCTGGCTGGTGACCGCGCGGAAGAGTCGCTGCAACAGCCGCGCTTCGATGACAACGGCCGCCTGTATTGCCTGACCGACCGCGCCGGGTTCTGGCAACCCTGGGGTGAAACCCCTAACGGCCTGCAGGCGCTGCCCTGCGCCGCCGCCGATCACGCCCCGGCGCCCTGGCAATTGGGCTGCTGCACCTGGCTGCCGCTGGGCGGCGACAGCTGGCTGGGTACCTGGACGCAAGCCGGCTTTGGCCGCTTGGGGCTGCGCCTGGCCGAGGGTGAGCAACAGGACTTCAGCGGCGACTACAGCCGCTTCCGCAACCTGGCGCTGGATGAACGGTTTATCTACTGCATCGCGGCGTCACCTGTGAGTCCGTCCGCGGTGATCGCCATTGACCGCCAATCGCAGCAGGTCAAGGTCCTGGCTGGCGGCGTGGCGCCCCTGCTGCCCGAGCAGATCAGCCGTCCGCAAACCCTGCGCTACCCCAGCGGCCAGGGCGAGGCCCACGGCTTTTTCTACCCGGCCATGAGCGATGACGACCGGCCGCCGCTGGTGGTGTTCATCCACGGCGGCCCCACCTCCGCCTGTTATCCGATACTCGACCCGCGTATCCAGTACTGGGCGCAACGGGGGTTCGCCGTGGCCGACCTGAACTATCGCGGCAGCACCGGCTATGGCCGCGAGTACCGGCAAGCCCTGCACCTGAGCTGGGGCGAAGTGGATGTGGAGGACGCCTGTGCGGTGGTCGCGTATCTGGCCCGACAAGGCCTGATCGATGGCGGCCGGGCGTTCATCCGCGGTGGCAGCGCCGGCGGCTACACCACCCTTTGCGCCCTGGCCTTCGCCGATGTGTTCCGTGCCGGCGCCAGCCTGTATGGCGTCAGCGACCCCGTGGCCTTGGCGCGAGACACCCACAAGTTCGAAGGCGATTACCTGGACTGGCTGATCGGCGACCCCGAACAGGATGCCGAACGCTACAAGGCCCGCACCCCGCTGTTGCATGCCGGCAATATCCGCGTGCCGGTGGTTTTCTTCCAGGGTGAACTCGATGCCGTGGTAGTGCCCCAGCAGACCCGGGACATGCTCAAGGCGTTACAAGACGACGGCATTGCGGCCGAAGCGCACTATTACCCGGACGAACGCCACGGTTTTCGCAAGGCCGCCAATCAGGCTCACGCCCTGGAACAGGAATGGCTGTTTTATCGGCAGGTAATGGAACAGACGGACGCACCGGAATAATCGCCGTCCAAGGGGGGACAAGCCCGCTCCTCTGCGGAGCGGGCGCCAGGCTCAGCGCTTGGCGATGATGTACACCGCATGCACGATGCCCGGAATGTAGCCGCACAGGGTCAGCAGGATATTCAGCCAGAACGCGCCGCCGAACCCCACTTGCAGGAACACACCCAATGGCGGTAACAGAATGGCGATGATGATGCGGATAAAGTCCATGGGGCAGCTCCTGATAGCAATCGACTCGTACGAGCCTCACCGCTAATCGACCCATGGCGTTCGGCAGGGTTCAATCGATTCTGGCCAAGGGCCAGTTTTTATCCCCAGGCCGGGCGGTGTTTCAGTGCCGGCTCACGCCAGTATTTCAAGGCCGTGCTTCTGCACGATGCTCAGCAGTTTCAACGCCATGCCGCTCGGGTGCTTCTCGCCGGATTCCCACTGCTTCACCGTGGACGCGCTGGTGTTCAGGTAGCGGGCAAAGACCGGCTGGCTGACGTTACTACGCTCGCGCAGCAGCTTGATCTGCTCCGCCGGAATATTCGCCGGTACTGGCGCGATACACGCCTCATCGAACTGGCGCATGGTGGTTTTGCCGATGGCGCCGATGGCGTGCAGGGCACTGGCCGACTCGTGTATCGATTCAAGGGCTTCAGTCTTGAACGGCTTGCTCATGTCTGATCTCCACAAACGCTTTCATCTCGAGTAGCTGCTGGACCTGCCAGCCATCCAGTCCTTCGTAGGCCTTGGCCAGCGCGCGGAATGCCTGCAGTTCCTGGTGGCTGATATTGCTCTGGTCCTGCTTGGCGAACAGGAACTGGAACACCCAGTAACGCCGGCCCCTGGCCAGGACGATCGAACGATGGCGGTTGGCGTTCAGGCGTTTTTTCCAGACCCCGCCACCCAGGTCATCAGCCTGGCCTTTGCATAACTCGCTGAATGCGGCCAGCAACTGGTCATCATGGATCAAGGCTTTTTTAGCCGCGACAGCAAAACCTTTGGTTTTGAACAACCTGATGGTCATGGCTTCCCTTCCCAAAAACATACCACTCAGTGGTATATATAATCAACCCAAGCTGCCCGGTGGTCTTGCGCCCCAGCAGCAGCCCCCACCGTCCTGGTGGATGAGCCTAAGGAACCTTGCCTGGATGATGGCCTTCAAGGCCCGATGGCGGTTTTGCAAAAGCCCGAGACAAAAAAACGCCCCGTGCGAAAGATCGGACACGGGGCGATGCGTTATACCGCGAGACGGTTCGGGAATTTCTGTCAGTGCAAGATCGGGTGTGGCGGGACCAGGCCAGGCCTCAAACCACCAGCCCCTTGCGGCATTGCAACTGCGCGGTGCGTACTCGCGAAAAGGCCCTCGCCAGACGCAGCAGCATTTCGTCGATGTTGGCCTTGCTCACCGTCAACGCCGGGGTAAAACGCAGGCAATCCGGTTGGGTTGCGGCCAGCAACAGACCTTCGTAGCGGGCCGCCTTGACCACGGCCTCGGCCGAGTCGTCGGCCAGGCTCAGCCCCCAGAACAATCCCTGCCCACGCAGTTCTCCCTGGGCATAACGATTCGCCAGGCGGGCCAACCCTTCGCGCAAGTACTGGCCGTTGTCCCGCACATGCTCGAGAAAGCTGCTGTCCAGTACGCTATCGAGCACCGCCAGGCCCGCGGCGGTCATCAGCGCATTGCCATGATGGGTGCCATTCAGCTCACCCACCTCGAAGCAACAGGCCTTGCCACGCGCCAGCAAGGCCGCCAAGGGCACGCCACCACCGAGGCCTTTGCCCAGGGCCACGATGTCGGCGCGCACGCCATAGAGTTGTTCGGCCAGCAAGGTGCCGCAGCGGCCGATGCCGGTTTGCACTTCATCCAGGATCAGCAGGATGCCCAGCTCGCGGCACAGGCGCTCGACCCCCTTGAGGTAATGCTCGGTCGCCGGAATCACCCCGGCCTCGCCCTGGATCGGCTCGAGCATGATCGCCACGGTCTGCGCGTCCACCGCGGCATGCAAGGCTGGCAGGTCATTGAAGGGAACATGACTGAAACCCGACAGCTGTGGCTCGAAACGATTGGCGATATGGGGGCTTGCCGACGCCGACATTGCCGCGAAGCCGCGACCATGACAGCTGCCGCTGGCAGTGATGATCTTCGCGGCCCCACCGCGATACAGCTGACCCCATTTACGGGCCAGCTTGATCGCCGCCTCGCAGGCTTCGCTGCCACTGCTCAGCAGATAGGCCTGGTCGCTGCCGGTGCTGCGGCACAAGCGCTCGCTGAGGTTGAGCATGCCGCGGTTGTAAAAGCCCGGGCCGGGGTTGATCAACGACTGGGCTTGGGCCGTCAGCGCCTTGACCAGCGCCGACGGGCTATGGCCAAGGCTGTTGGCGGCGTTGCCCTGGACGAAGTCGAGATAGGCGCGGTCATCGCTGTCCCACAGCCATGAGCCCTGGCCACGTACAAACACTGGGTGGGGTCGCTGGACGCTGGGCATCAGGCACTCACTGGAAAGGTTGTCGCTCATCGGCGACAGGCAGGGCTCGGCCGCCAGATCATCAAGGCTCGGCTGAGGGCGGCGCAGGCTAAACAGGTTCATGCGCTCAACCCCTGCAGCGGCAGGCCCAGCAGGCGCGCGGACCAATCCTCGATCAGGCCGGTGCGCATGCGCTTGATCGCGATGTCGCGCCAACGCGACGCCAGTGCCGGACAGTCCACCAGTTTCTTCAAGCCCGCATGCTCCAGAGGTTCTCGATAAAAACAGCGCAAGGCCCAGGCCACGGTCAACCCCGGGTAACTGCGCTGGATCAGCTCGAAGGGCTGATCGGCACTGACGAAACCGGGTTTGAGCACCCGGTAGAACCAGCCGCAGCGACCATTGTTTTGCGCCTGTTGCGGCAGGTCGGGGATGCCCCAGCGGTGGCTCAGGCGATAACAGGGCGAACGCGGCTGGCTGACCTGCAGCAGCGCGCCGCCCCAGCGGAACATATCGCCGAGGCAGACCTGTTCCTCGGTCAGGCCGTGGGTAGACAGGTTTTCGCCAAAGGCCGGGGCACACCAGTCGACCTGTGGATAACGTTTGCGCCAGTAGCTGTAGTGTTCGGCGGGGTAATGGTGCAGCGCCCGCTCCGGGCCGGTATGAAAGCGCGGGTCGCCGTGTTCGTCGCTGCCCAGGCCCTGCGGCCATAACCAGAGTCGGTTTGCAACCGGACGTTTGTCCGTATCACTGATCAAACCCTGTCCGAGGTTTTTTGCCTTGCCTATGTAAACACCATCCACGTAAACGGTATTCATCTCGCCTTCTGGCCCTGTAAGCCCTGTGAATAGGGGTTAGACTAGGCCTCTGCAGCCTATCGGGCCATTTCGATTTTCCAGCTTTTTCGATAAGCAGAACTTATGGATTTTAAACAACTGCGTTATTTCGTCGCGGTGTATGAAGAAGGTCACGTGGGACGAGCCGCCGAACGCCTGTCGATCTCTCAACCGGCGCTCTCGCAACAGATCCGTCAGCTGGAACAGAACCTCGATGTCAGCCTGTTCGAGCGCAGCAGCAAGCGCCTGTTGCCGACCCTGGCGGCCCATACCCTGTACAACCATGCCCTGCCCTTGCTCGACGGCATGCAACGGGCTCGTGAAGCCCTGGGCAACTTCAAGGGCCAGGCCCTGCGCACGCTGGCGATCGGCGTACTGCAAACCGTGCACAGCAGCCTGGTGCCGCAAATGCTTGAGCGGGTGCGCAAGGCCCAGCCGCATCTGGTGGTGCAGATCTACGAACTGACCGGCCTGGAAATCGAACGGCGCCTGCTCAATGGCTCATTGGATATCGGCATCAGTTATCTGCCGCCGCGCCAGCCAGGGTTGCATGGCGTGCAGCTCTACGAAGACGAGTTGACCCTGGTGATTCCTGCCGAACATCCCCTGCGCGAATTCAAGAAGGTCTCCATGAGCCAGGCCGCGGAGCTGCCCATGCTGTTGTTGGGCGAGGAGTTCCAGATACGCCAGATCTGGCAGGCGCAACTGGCCAACCTCGGACGCCGGCCGCAGGTACAGGCGGAACTGAACAATATGGCGGGGATTCTCGACAGCTTGCCCAACACCCGCCTGGCGACGGTCCTGCCGGGGCGCTCGCGGCAGACCCACAGCCATACGGACCTGTTATGGAAACCGCTGAGCGAACCGAGGGTGCCGTTGAAAGTGGGGCTGGTATGTCGTGATGTGCAGCGTCAGCAGGCAACCCTGGAATTGCTGCGAACCTTGCTGGAAGAAGAGATGAGCGGTCCAGATGGGCGGATGACAGGCCCGGTGACGCTGGAAGGGCTGGGTTGAAGCAGCGCAGATAAAAAACGCGGGCAAAAGAAAACCCCGCCGAAGCGGGGCTTTGCAGACTGTTTCCCTGACATCCTTTTCACTCCACCATCCTGGCGGAATCCTACGTGTCCGTGTTATTGCTTTGCGCTTCCTGCGCGACGTCCATGTGAAGTAGATTAGCTCTGGATCCAATCTGCCGATATGGGTGATTAGCAGCACGTCATGTAAGAGAATGCTTACATGACGTAGCCATGCTCAGAACTGCGCCGCATCCAACAGGAACAGTGACTCACTACCCGCCTTCACCGATGCGCTCAGCGAGTGAATACGCGGCAACAGACGGGCGAAGTAGAAGCGCGCGGTACCCAGCTTGCTGGCGTAGAAATCGTCTTGCGACTCCTTGCCCAGGGCGGCTTTTGCCATCAACGCCCACATGTAGGCGTACGCCGTGTATCCGAATGCTTGCAGGTATTCGACCGAGGCCGCGCCGATTTCGTTCGGATTGGTCTTGGCCCGATCCAGCAGCCAGGCAGTCAGTTCGTCCAGGTTATCCAGTGCGTCGTTCAACGGCTTGGTGAACTCGGCCAGATCGGCGCTGGCGGTCGCGGTGAAATGGCGAATCTCGTCAGCGAACAGCTTGTAGAACGCCCCGCCGCTGCCAACGATCTTGCGCCCGACCAGGTCCAGCGCCTGGATGCCGTTGGTGCCTTCATAGATCTGCGTAATGCGCACATCGCGCACCAGCTGCTCCTGGCCCCATTCACGGATGTAGCCGTGGCCGCCGAAAACCTGCTGGCCGTGAATCGTGGTTTCCAACCCCAGGTCGGTGAGGAAGGCCTTGGCCACCGGCGTCAGCAGGGCCACCAGATCTTCCGCGCGCTTACGCACCAGCGCATCTTCGCTGAACTTGGCGGTATCCAGTTGCATCGCCACATAGGTGGAGAACGCGCGGCCGCCTTCGTTCGCGGCTTTCATGGTCAGCAGCATGCGGCGCACGTCGGGGTGCACGATGATCGGGTCAGCGACCTTGTCCTTGGCTTGCGGGCCGGTCGGCGAACGGCTTTGCAGGCGATCGCGGGCGTATTCCACGGCGTTCTGATAGGAACGCTCGCCCGAGGCCAGGCCTTGGATACCGACGCCCAGACGCTCGTAGTTCATCATGGTGAACATTGCCGCCAGGCCCTTGTTCGGCTCACCGACGATGTAACCGACGGCTTCGTCAAAGTTCATCACGCAGGTCGCCGAGGCCTGGATACCCATCTTGTGTTCGATCGAACCACAGTTGGCCGGGTTGCGCGCGCCCAGGCTGCCGTCGGTGTTGACCAGGAACTTCGGCACCAGGAACAACGAAATGCCCTTCGGCCCCGCCGGTGCGTCCGGTAGCTTGGCCAGCACCAGGTGGATGATGTTCTCGGTCAGGTCGTGCTCACCGCCGGTAATGAAGATCTTGGTGCCGCTGACCTTGTAGGAGCCGTCGGCCTGCGGCTCGGCCTTGGTGCGAATGATGCCCAGGTCGGTACCGGCATGCGGCTCGGTGAGGCACATGGAGCCGGCCCAGACGCCTGCATACATGTTCGGCAGGTAGGCCGCCTTCAATTCTTCGCTGGCGTGGGCATTGATCGACAGGCAGGCGCCCGCGGTCAGCATCGGGTACAGACCAAACGACAGGCTGGCCGAGTTGACCATTTCCTCGACCTGGGCCGATACCGCCTTGGGCATGCCCATGCCGCCGTAGGCTGGATCGCCGCCGACGCCAACCCAGCCGCCTTCGGCGTAAGTCTGATAGGCCTGTGGAAAACCTGCTGGCGTGGTCACCGCGCCGTCGCTCCAGTGACAACCCTCTTCGTCAGCGCCGCGGCTCAGCGGGGCGATACTTTTGCCGGTGACTTTGCCGGCTTCCTCAAGAATCGCTTCGACGGTTTCAGCGTCGACGGTGTCGGCCAGAGCAGGCAGTTCGGCCCAGAGTTTGGCGACCTCGAAAACTTCATTGAGGACGAAGCGCATATCGCGCAGGGGCGCTTTGTAGTCAGCCATGGCAAACCTCGCAAGATCTAAACAAGTGGACCCGAACGGCCCCAGTTACGAAAGCTCGAGTGTACCCGAACAACTTTTGCGACACATAGGGTCAACTCATGACTTTAATGTAATTTTTAGTCACCAAAAATCACGAGCAAACTCACTCCCGCAAATATCTGCAGGAGCAGGCTTGCCCGCAATGGACGATTACATGAAAACCTAGAGCGCAAACAGCTCCGCCGGCAACTTCATCAGGCAGTCACTGCCCGCCTCGATCGCCGCCAGATGGGCCGCGGTACGCGGCAGCAAGCGCTTGAAGTAGAACTCGCAGGTCGCCAGCTTGGCCTGGCAATAATCGGCATCCTCTTCACCGGCGTCGAGCCGGGCCTGGGCCACCAGCGCCATGCGCAGCCACAGGTAGGCGAGGATGATGTAACCGCTGTACATCAGGTAATCCAGCGCCGCGGCGCCGACTTCGTCGGGGTTCTTCATCGCCGCCATCCCGACCTTGGTGGTCAGCACGCCCCACTGCCGGTTGAGCCCGTCGAGTTGCGTCACATAACTCTTGAGTTGTGGATGCTCGGCATTGGCCGCGCAGAATTTGTGGACGATCTTGGTGAAACCCGTCAGCAACTTGCCCTGGCTGCCAAGCACCTTGCGTCCCAGCAGGTCCAGGGCCTGGATGCCGTTGGTGCCTTCATAGATCGGGGCGATGCGGCAGTCGCGCACCAGTTGCTCCATGCCCCATTCGCGAATGAAGCCATGCCCGCCAAACACCTGCATACCGTGGTTGGTCACCTCCAGCCCGGTTTCAGTCATGAAGGCCTTGCAGATCGGTGTCAGGAAAGCCAGCAGGTTCTCGGCATCCTGGCGCTGGGTCTCGTCGGCGGCCAGGTGCGCCACATCCAGCAACTGCGCGGTGAAATAGGCCAGGGCGCGATTACCTTCGTTGAAGGCCTTCATGGTCAGCAGCATGCGCCGCACATCGGGGTGGACAATGATCGGGTCGGCGGCCTTGTCCGGCGCCTTCGGCCCGGTAAGGGAGCGCATCTGCAGACGGTCGTTGGCGTACTTGATTGCGCCCTGGAAGCTTGCCTCGCCCAGGCACAGCCCCTGCATCCCGGTACCGAGGCGCGCGTGGTTCATCATGGTGAACATGCAATTCAGGCCCTTGTTGGCCTCACCGATCAGGAATCCCTTGGCGCCATCGAAGTTGAGCACGCAGGTGGCCGAAGCCTTGATGCCCATCTTGTGTTCGATGGAACCGCAGCTCACACCATTGCGCTCACCCGCCTCGCCATCGGCGTTGGGCAAAAACTTGGGCACGATAAACAGCGAAATGCCCTTGGTACCGGCCGGCGCATCCGGCAGCTTGGCCAGCACCAGGTGGATGATGTTTTCACTCATGTCGTGCTCGCCGGCAGAAATGAAGATCTTGCTGCCGGAGACCGCATAGCTGCCGTCGGCCTGGGGCACGGCGCGGGTCTTGATGATGCCCAGGTCGGTGCCGCAATGGGCTTCGGTCAGGCACATGGTGCCGGTCCATTGGCCGGCGGTGAGCTTGCTCAGGTAGGTCAGCTTCTGCTCTTCGCTGCCATGGGCGTGAATCGCCGACATGGCGCCGTGGGTCAGGCCCGGGTACATGCCCCAGGAAGTGTTGCTGGAGCCAACCATTTCGCTGATCACCAGCCCCAGCGAATGCGGCAGGCCCTGGCCTCCGTAGTTCGGGTCCGCCGCCAGGCCGTGCCAGCCGCCTTCTACATACTGGGCGAAAGCCTGCTTGAAGCCTTTTGGCGTAGTAACCACGCCATTGTCGAAATGGCAGCCCTCTTCATCGCCCGGGCGGTTCAACGGCGCCAGCACGTTTTCACAGAATTTCGCCCCTTCTTCGAGGATCGCGGCCACCATGTCCGGGCTGGCATCGATGGCCCCCAGGGCGGCATAGCTGGTGTGAAAGTCGAAGACGTGATCGATCAAAAAGCGCATGTCGCGCAGGGGAGCTTTGTACTCGGGCATGGTCGTTTCTCCGGCAGCAGATCAATCCAACCTACTGCCGCTCATCCGACCTGCCAATCACAGTCCAGACGCTGAATGCGCCGCTATCACTCAACCCGCAGCGGTGTCCATGCGCACCGCGCCACGGCGGTTCTGACCGAAGGCCATGACGCAGTTACGCCCCGCGCCCTTGGCGCTGTACAGCGCCTGGTCGGCAGACTTGAGCACCTCCTCGGGCGAGCGGTGCTCCATCTGCCGCTCGGCGACGCCGATACTGACGGTCACCGATACGCTGGACGCCGCGGCCGCACCCCGGCGCTGACGACCCTGCTGGTCGTCCTGGGGCCGGTTCTCCTGATTGCGCAACTGGATGTTGTAGTTGGCGATGGTCTCGCGAATGACCTCCAGGTGCGGCATGCATTCCTCGAGGGTCTTGCCGGCGAACACCACCGCAAACTCCTCGCCGCCATAACGGTAGGCACGACCACCGCCACTGACTTTCGACAGTTTGCTGGCCACCAGGCGCAGCACCTGGTCGCCCACATCGTGGCCGTGGGTGTCGTTGAATTTCTTGAAGTGATCGACGTCACTCATCGCCAGCACATAGTTGCGGCCCAGGCGCTGCATGCGCTCGTTCAAGGCGCGGCGCCCCGGCAAGCCGGTCAGCTCGTCGCGGAAAGCCATCTGATACGCCTCATGGGCAACGGCCGCGGCGATCATCAGCATCACCTGGCTGCACATGATGTTCAGGGTGAACGGCAGGATGAAGGTCTTGGGCAGCATCCAGAACAGGCCCAGCAGCCCCACCAGCTGCGCCGCATGCAGCGGGCGTGGATTACGCCAGTACTGGATCGCCAGCAACAGGAAGGCGGCGATAAACACCGGGTACGACAACTGGATCAGGCTCATCCAGGCGCCATGCAGGGCCGGCCAACGGATTTCCGCCAGCCAGGCCAGCAGCGCCTGGGGATAACTCTGCTCCAGGCCCAGCGCCACGCTGCCAAAGGCGAGTAATACGGCAAAGCGCGCCACCATGTCCTGGAACAGGTGGGTACGCTCCTGCCAGGCCGCAAACAGGCCGAACAGCAGCGGCAGCAGCAAGCAGACCAAGTGGAACACCACGGCCGCATCCTCGCGGACCTTGCCGTTGTCACGGTAATAGTCGGTCTGGGTATCGAGCAGGAAATAGGCGATGTACACCGTGACCATCAGGAACAGTTCACGCTGGCGCCGGTACACCGCGCAATAAGCGCCGCCGAGCAACAGCACCAGGGTCGGCAAGACGTTGAACAGCGAGGTGAAGAAAACGTTGAGATCCTTGACGTAGGCAGCCGCGAGCCCCGCAAGCAAAAGTAACAATGACGGTAGAAAATGGCTGAAACGTACAGCAGAAGAACGCGGCAAGGTAAAGCTCCGACGCGGTTAAACAGTAGATGGCACTATGCCTTCACCTGGCATGGTTAAACAGCACAAATGTGATGCATGTCACATTGCCACTTCTGTAACGGCAGGGATCGGCTTCTTCTTAACGTTTTAGTCGGATTATTTTCAGATTCATCCCGCGCACAAAAAAGCCGCTTCTCCCGAAGGAGAAGCGGCCTCTGAAGAGATGCCGGTAGGGCTTAGTAAGCCAGGCCGAAATCTTCCTCTTTCATGTCCATCAGGTTGTTGGCACCCGACAGCATCGCCGCAACGTGAGTGCGGGTACGCGGCAGGATACGCTGGAAGTAGAAGCGCGCGGTCTGCAGCTTGGCGGTGTAGAACGCCTCTTCGGTGGTGCCGGCAGCCAGCTTCTCGGCAGCCAGGCGTGCCATGTCGGCCCAGAAGTAAGCCAGGCAGGCATAACCGGAATACATCAGGTAATCCACGGACGCGGCACCGACTTCTTCACGATCTTTCATGGCCGCCATACCGACCTTCATGGTCAGCTCGCCCCATTCCTTGTTCAGTGCAGCCAGCGGTGCGACGAACTCTTTGACCGACTCGTTGCCTTCGTTGCTCTGGCAGAACTTGTGGACGATCTTGGTGAAGCCTTTCAGGGCTTCGCCTTGAGTCATCAGCACTTTACGGCCCAGCAAGTCCAGCGCCTGGATGCCGGTGGTGCCTTCGTACAGCATGGAAATGCGGCTATCGCGAACGTTCTGCTCCATGCCCCACTCGGCGATGAAACCGTGGCCACCGTAGATCTGCACTCCGTGGTTGGCGGATTCGAAACCGACTTCGGTCATGAAGGCCTTGGCGATCGGAGTCATGAAGGCCAGCAGTGCGTCGGCTTTCTTCTTTTCTTCTTCGTCCACGCCATACTTGACGATGTCGACCTGCTTGGCGGTGAAGTAGACCATGGCCCGGTTGCCTTCGGCGAAAGCCTTCATGGTCAACAGCATGCGGCGTACGTCAGGGTGCACGATGATCGGGTCGGCGGCCTTGTCCGGCGCTTTGGGGCCAGTCAGGGAACGCATTTGCAGACGATCGCGAGCGTATTTCAGGCCGCCCTGGAAACCGATCTCGGCGTGGGCCAGGCCTTGCAGCGCGGTGCCCAGGCGAGCGGTGTTCATGAAGGTGAACATGCAGTTCAGGCCTTTGTTCGCCGGGCCGATCAGGAAACCGGTGGCCGCGTCGAAGTTCATCACGCAGGTGGCGTTACCGTGGATCCCCATCTTGTGTTCCAGGGAACCGCAGCTCACGGCGTTGCGCTGGCCGACAGTGCCATCGGCGTTCGGCAGGAACTTCGGCACGATGAACAGCGAGATGCCTTTGGTGCCAGCCGGTGCATCCGGCAGGCGGGCCAGAACGATATGGACGATGTTGTCGGCCATGTCGTGTTCACCGGCCGAGATGAAGATCTTGGTGCCGGTAACTTTGTAGGAACCGTCGGCCTGAGGTTCGGCCTTGGTGCGCAGCATGCCCAGGTCGGTGCCGCAGTGCGGTTCGGTCAGGCACATAGTGCCGGTCCACTCACCGGATACCAGCTTGGTCAGGTAAGCCTCTTGCTGCTCAGGCGTGCCGTGTTCGGAGATGGTGTTCATCGCGCCATGGGACAGGCCTGGGTACATGCCCCAAGACCAGTTGGCTTCGCCGACCATTTCGCTGACAGCCAGGCCCAGGGACTCCGGCAGGCCTTGACCACCATGCTCGACATCGTGAGCCAGGCTTGGCCAGCCGCCTTCGACAAATTGCTTGTAGGCCTCTTTGAAGCCAGTCGGGGTCTTAACGCCGGACTCGCTCCAGGTGCAGCCTTCCAGGTCACCCACACGGTTCAGAGGGGCCAGTACCTGCTCACAAAACTTCGCGCCTTCCTCGAGGATGGCGTCAACCATGTCTGGAGTAGCGTCCTGGCAAGCCGGCAGGCTCTGATAGTGCGCTTCATAGCCGAGCAGCTCGTCACGAACGAAGCGAATATCACGCAAGGGGGCCTTGTAGTCAGGCATAGCGATAAACCTCTGCTGATGTAACCGGGAATGAACGACCGCGTTGATTTATTGTGGCGGTCAAACAGTTGTTTGAAACATACGTTTACGCCCAAACCTTGTCAAGCGCCACGCAAACACCGTTCGTCATCGATCCTCTGCAGGCCTTGCACGCAAAGGCCCACAGCGAATGCCGTGAAATATTCGGGAGCTGAATAGAGTGTAGGAGCTGGCAGGCCAGCAAGACGGAAGATGGGGCTTTGCAGAGAGTTCTTGCGCGGGTCACCCTGCCCGCAAAAATGGGCAGGGCTACCCAAGGAGGGTCAAGCGTAGGTGTCGATCAGCGTACCGAGCACTTCATCGGCGGCCTTGGCGACTTTCACACCTAGCTCCGCCTGAACCTTGCCCATGGCCATCTCGACCATGTTGCTGGCCAGGTCCGATTGCTGGCTGCGATCGACAGATCGCAGGCGCTCGACTTGTACCTCAGAGGATTGGCTGGCGACAGAGCGTTCAATGGTCGTATTGGCGATCTGACTGGCAGCCTGATCGACACGATTCTGCCCGGTCTGCACGGTACTCAGGCCGGCGTAGAAAGCGGTATTCCCGGAAATTTCCATGGGAGAATTCGACCCTGCAAGGAATGAACAGCGGCTATTGAACCAGACGCGTCAGAAAAAGACCCGTCAAAAACACTAATGGCACAGTGCCTTACCATAGGCAAAATCTAGTCAAGCAGGTCCAGTTGCAGATACTCGGCCACCGCTTCGGCGCTGATCGCCTTCAATCTCGGGACCCGCCCCAGACAAGGTGCGGGCAGGCGCTCCGCCAGCGTGGCGAGATTCTCCTCGAGCCGCGAAGTCTTCGGCTCGATAATATTGGCCACCCAACCGGCCAGCTGTAATCCGTCCTGGGCAATTGCCTCGGCCGTCAGCAGCGCATGGTTGATACAGCCCAGGCGCACGCCCACCACCAGGATCACCGGCAGATCCAGGGCCATGGCCAGGTCGGACAGGTTGTCCTGATCGGCCAGCGGCACACGCCAGCCGCCGGCCCCTTCGATCAGGGTGAAATCGGCACCCTTGGCCAGCACCTGGCGCATGGGTGCCAGCAAGGCCTGAACAGTCAACGCCACGCCAGCCTCGCGGGCCGCCAGATGGGGAGCGATGGCTGGTTCAAAGGCCAGTGGATTGACCTCGTCGTAGGTCAGCGGCAACGAGCATTCAGCCAACAGAGCCAAGGCATCGGCGTTACGCAGCCCCTTGGGGGTCAGCTCGCAGCCCGAAGCCACCGGTTTCCCGGCCGCGGTGCTCAGCCCCGAGAGCCGCGCGGCATGCAGCAAGCCAGCGGCGACGGTGGTCTTGCCAACATCAGTGTCTGTTCCGGTAACGAAATAGGCTCGGCTCATAGCGGCTTCTCCAATACGGCGTAGACCACCTGGTAGGTCGCGGGCAATCCCTGCGCTTGACGGAACTGTTCGTAGGCGTCGATCAGACCCTTGATCCGCGCCCGCCCTGTCAGCCCGCCGGGCCGTCCAGGGTTGAGGTTGTGCGCCCCCAGGGCCTTCAACTCATGGGTCAGACTGCGCACATCCGGGTAGTGCAGCACATGAGGACGGGTTTCCAGGCTCAGCACCTGCAAGCCGCTCGCCGCACACAGCTGTTGATACGTGCTGAACTCACGAAAGCGATTGACATGCACCATGCCGTCGACCTGACGCCAACTGTCGCGCAATTCGTACAGCGTACCGACGCACAGGCTGGCAAAGGCCAGCACGCCGCCCGGCTTCAGCACCCGATGCGCCTCACTGAGAACCGAACGGAAATCCGCGCACCACTGCACCGCCAGGCTGGAGAAAATCAGTTCGCAACTCTGCCCCTGCAACGGCAAACGCTCGGCATCGCCGGCAATGAAATACCGCGCCCCGCCCAACGGCCGGGCGTGCTCGAGCATGCCTTCGGCGATGTCCAGCGCCAGCCCTTCGCTGGCCTGGAAACGCTCGCCCAACAGACGGCTGAAATAACCCGTACCACAGCCCATGTCCAGCCAACGGCCGGGCTCGCGGTCTTGCGGCAGGCGGCCCAGCAACTCGTTACCGACGTCGCGCTGCAGTTGCGCCACGCTGTCGTAACTGGACGCCGCGCGAGAAAAGGAAGCCGCCACCTGGCGCTTGTCGGGCAAGCTGCCGGGGGGCTTGGGAAGGGACAGATCAGTCATCACCGGACTCATGCAAAAAAGCCTGGATCGCCCCCGCCACACCGTGGGGATCCTCCAGAAGAAACGCGTGGCTGGCCTGTTCAATCAGGCCAACTTCAACATCGGGCAACAACGCCAGCAATTCACCTGCGGCTTCGGCCGGCACCAGGCCGTCGAGCCCGGCGAACAGATGCAACTGCGGTCCACGAAACGCCTGCAAGGCATGGCGGGTATCCAGCTGCGCCAGCAACTCCAGGCCGGCCATCAACACAGCACCCGAAGTATGCGGCGCGCCGCCCGACAGCAGGCGCGACAGGCCGCGCGGATCTTCGGCGCCCTGGGCACACAACAGGCTGAAGCGCTTGAGGGTGGTGCGTGGATCGGCGTTACAGCCGGCCAGAAACCCGTCGAAGGTCTCCCCCGGCATTGCGCTTGCCCACTCGGCATGCGCCACGAAACTGGGGTTGCTGGCCAACGTCAGCAGACCGCAGCAGCGCTCGCCACGACGCGCCGCCAGCTCGGAAGCCAGCATGCCGCCCAGCGACCAGCCACCGAGCCAGGCGTTGTCCGGCACGCTGGCGTCCAGTTCGTCGAGCCACTCATTCAGGTCGCTGGACTCCAGCTCCGGCAATGGCTCGATCTCGACCCGCAGGTGTTCGTCCAGCCCCTGCAGAGCCGCCGCCAAGGGTTCGAGCGGCGATACACCGAGCCCCCAACCGGGCAGCAGAATCAGTCGATCACGCATGGCTTGGCTCCGGTCCCAGTTCGCTAAAACAATCCGCCAGTGCATTCAACAATAGCTGGACCTGAGCCTCACTATGGGCGGCGGACAGGGTCACCCGCAAGCGGGCGCTCCCCGCGGGCACGGTAGGCGGACGAATCGCGGTGACCATCAGGCCGCGCTCGCGCAGCATCTGCGACAGGCGAATCGCCCGCGCGCTGTCGCCGATCAGGATCGGCTGGATCGGCGTAAAGCTGTCCATCAGGGTCAGCCCGATCTGCTCGGCGCCCTGGCGGAACTGGCGGATCAGCGTGCTCAGGTGCTCACGCCGCCAGTGCTCGCTGCGCAGCAACTCCAGGCTTTTCAGGGTGGCGCAGGCCAGGGCCGGCGGCTGGCTGGTGGTATAGATGTAGGGACGGGCGAACTGGATCAGGCTTTCGATCAGTTCCTCGCTACCGGCGACAAAGGCGCCGGCGGTGCCGAACGCCTTGCCGAGGGTGCCTACCAGGATCGGCACCTCTTCCTGGCTCAAGCCGAAGTGCTCGACGATCCCTCCTCCGTTGGCCCCCAGCGGCCCGAAGCCATGGGCGTCGTCGACCATCAGCCAGGCGCCCCTGGCCCGGGTTTCGCGAGCCAGCGCCGGCAGGTCGGCCAGGTCGCCGTCCATGCTGAACACACCATCGGTGACCACCAGGGTATTGCCGGTGGCTTTCTCCAGGCGCTTGGCCAGGCTCTCGGCATCGTTGTGCAGGTAACGGTTGAAGCGCGCGCCGGAGAGCAGGCCGGCATCCAGCAATGACGCGTGGTTGAGGCGGTCTTCCAGCACCGTGTCGCCCTGCCCCACCAGCGCGGTGACCGCGCCGAGATTGGCCATGTAACCGGTGGTGAACAGCAATGCCCGCGGGCGGCCGGTGAACTCGGCCAGGGCTTCTTCCAACTGGTGGTGGGGCGTGCTGTGGCCGATCACCAGGTGCGAGGCGCCACCGCCCACGCCCCAGCGGGACGCACCGGCGCGCCAGGCTTCGATCACTTGCGGGTGATTGGCCAGGCCCAGGTAATCGTTGTTGCAGAACGCCAGCAACGGCTGGCCGTCGACCACCACTTGCGGCCCTTGCGGGCTTTCCAGCAATGGGCGCTGACGATAGAGGTTTTCGGCACGACGGGCAGCGAGACGCGCGCGGAGATCGAAAGACATGCAGGCCTCGATGATCTGATCGGACGATGATTGCCGTAGCCGCTGCCGCAGGCTGCGATCGACCCGAAGGGGCGCGAGGACCTTGAGTCCGTCGAGGTCCTGCGACCAGCGTGGCCCGGACTATCGCAGCCTGCGGCAGCGGCTACACAGCAGAGATGCTTAAACCGCGGCGTTGTAGAACTGCTCGCTGCTCTTCTGCTCCACCAGCGCCTGCTCGATGGCGGCCTGGTGCACCTCGTCGGCGTGCTCTTCGCGGGCTTCCGGCTGAATGCCCAGGCGCGCGAACAGTTGCATGTCCTTGTCGGCCTGCGGGTTGGCGGTGGTCAGCAGTTTCTCGCCGTAGAAAATCGAGTTGGCACCGGCGAAGAACGCCAGGGCCTGCATCTGCTCGTTCATCGCTTCGCGGCCGGCGGACAGGCGCACATGGGATTTCGGCATCAGGATACGAGCTACGGCGAGCATGCGGATGAAGTCGAACGGGTCGACGTCCTCGGAGTTTTCCAGAGGCGTGCCGGCCACTTTTACCAGCATGTTGATCGGCACCGACTCCGGGTGCTCCGGCAGGTTGGCCAGTTGGATCAGCAGGCCGGCGCGGTCATCGAGGGATTCGCCCATGCCGAGGATGCCGCCGGAGCAGATCTTCATCCCGGCATCGCGCACGTAGGCCAGGGTCTGCAGGCGCTCGCTGTAGGTGCGGGTGGTGATGATGCTGCCGTAGAACTCCGGCGAGGTATCGAGGTTGTGGTTGTAGTAGTCCAGGCCGGCCTTGGCCAGCGCTTCGGTCTGGTCCTGGTCCAGGCGACCGAGGGTCATGCAGGTTTCCAGGCCCATGGCCTTCACGCCCTTGACCATTTCCAGCACGTACGGCATGTCTTTGGCCGACGGGTGTTTCCAGGCCGCGCCCATGCAGAAACGGGTCGAACCTATGGCCTTGGCGCGCGCGGCCTCTTCGAGGACCTTCTGCACTTCCATCAGCTTTTCTTTTTCCAGGCCGGTGTTGTAGTGACCGGACTGCGGACAATATTTGCAATCTTCCGGGCAGGCGCCGGTCTTGATCGACAACAGGGTGGAAACCTGGACGCGGTTGGCGTCGAAATGCGCGCGGTGCACCGTCTGCGCCTGGAACAGCAAGTCATTGAATGGCTGGACGAAGAGGGCTTTGACTTCAGCCAAAGTCCAGTCATGACGCAGATTGGCGGTGGTGCTGGCGCTCATGGGCGATTCCTTGATTATGCTTGGCAAGCGGCTGCGGGAAGGCAATACCCACAGCCGCGACACGGATGTTGGGCATATTTAAGGAAGCGCCATGCAGTGTCAACCACATTACCAAGGACCGGTTTACATCTGGTTAAAAAACAAACAAACCTGTTTGCTCTGCGACGAGCCGACCGACACGCCCCAAGCCATTTGCACCGCCTGCGAAACCGAACTGCCGTGGCTCGGCGATCATTGCCAGGTGTGCGCCCTGCCCCTGCCCGCGGCCGGCCTGACCTGCGGCCAGTGCCTCAAGCGACCGCCCGCCTTCGCCCAGGTGGTGGCGCCCTGGCGTTATGGCTTTCCGGTCGACAGCCTGGTCAGCCGTTTCAAGCACAACGGCAAATGGCCCTTTGGCCGTCTTTTGGCCGAACTTCTCGCGCAATCGCTGCAACATCGCTTTGCCGAGGACCTGGCGCAACCCGACGCCCTGCTGCCGGTGCCCCTGGCCCGCAAGCGCCTGCGCCAACGCGGCTATAACCAGGCGGCGATGCTCGCGCGCTGGCTGGGCGAGATCCTGCAAATCCCCTGTGACGAAACCTCGTTGCAGCGCACCCAGGACACGCCATCGCAGCAGGGCCTGGATGCCAGGGCGCGGCACCGCAACCTGCACCACGCCTTCGCCCTGCTGCCCGAGGCGGTGGTCCATGGCCGGCACCTGGCGCTGGTGGACGATGTGCTCACCACCGGCGCGACCGCCCACGCCCTGGCGCGGCTGCTGCTCAAGGCCGGGGCGCGACGGGTAGACGTCTATTGCCTGGCACGCACGCCAAAACCCGGTGAGCCCGACTGAACTTGACTCTCGCCCCTCAAGCCGCAAACTCCCTTTCCATTCCCAGCGTTCAAAGCGTCCAGCCATGCCCTTGCCCACCTTGTTGACCCAGCACATCGCCCGTCGCCCGCAGCGCATTGCCCTGCTGCAGCACATCGCCGAACAGGGTTCGATCACCCGTGCCGCGAAAAGCGCCGGCCTGAGTTACAAGGCGGCCTGGGACGCCATCGACGAGTTGAACAACCTGGCGCAAAAGCCCCTGGTCGAACGCAGTGTCGGCGGCAAAGGCGGCGGTGGCGCCAGGCTCTCCGTCGAAGGCGAACGGGTGCTGCGCCTCTACCAGCGCTTGCAGGCCTTGCAAGCCCAGGTGCTGGAAGCTGCCGAAGACGCCGCCGACCTCGATCTGCTGGGGCGCCTGATGCTCCGCACCAGCGCCCGCAACCAGCTGCATGGCACGGTGCTGGCGATCGAAGCGCAGGGGCGCAACGATCTGATACGACTGGCGCTCGCAGAAGACCTGGCGATCCAGGCGCAGATCACCCATGACAGCACCCTGCACCTGGAACTGGAGCCCGGCACAGGCGTCGTAGCGTTGATCAAGGCCGGCTGGCTGGAATTGCTGGCCATCGATCAACCCGCAACACCCGGACACAATTGTCTGCAGGGCACCCTGGAAGCGATCCTCGACGCCGAAGACGGCCCCAGCGAAATCAGAATCGCCCTGCCCAGCGGCCAGACGCTGTGCGCCCTGGCCGAACCGCTGCACCTGCGACACCTTGGCTTGAGCGCCGGCCAGCCGGTACGGGTGCAGTTCTCGCCGTCCAACGTGCTGCTCGGCACGCCGCTCTAGGTTTCTATCGCCGCGCAATGCTTGCGGCGCTGCAACATGTTCGTCATCGACGCTGATTAAGGTGGCTGCAAAACCCTGCAGGAAGCCTGTGATGAGCCTATTAGAAGAAGACCAACCTACCGACCTCGAAAAGATGGTCGGCCTCAGCCGCCGTGGTTTCATCAGCGCCGGTGCCCTGTGCGGCGCGGCCATGTTCCTCGGTGGCAACCTGCTGAGCCGCAGCGTGCTGGCCGCCAGCGTCAGCGCCGGTTCCAGCAAGCTGCTGGGCTTTGAAGGCATTGCCGCCGCCACCAGCGACACCATCACCCTGCCGCCGGGCTACAAGTCTTCGGTGCTGATCAGCTGGGGCCAGCCCCTGCAGAAGAACGGCCCGGCGTTCGACCCGAGTGGCAATGGCACCGCCGCGGCCCAGGAGGTCCAGTTCGGTGACAACAACGACGGCATGAGCCTGTTCGCCTTCCCGGACGACAAGAATCGCGCACTGATGGCGATCAACAACGAATACACCAACTACCGCTACCTCTATCCCCACGGCGGCATGCCGCAGTCGGCGGAAGACGTGCGCAAGGCCCTGGCCAGCGAAGGCGTGTCGGTGATCGAAGTGCAGCGCCGCAGCGGCCAATGGCAGTTCGTCCAGGGCTCGCGCTACAACCGACGCATCCACGGCAACGCGCCGATTCGCCTGAGCGGCCCGGCCGCCGGCCACGCGCTGATGAAAACCAGCGCCGACAAGAGCGGCCGCAAAGTCCTCGGCACCTTCCAGAACTGCGCCAACGGCAAGACGCCATGGGGCACCTACCTGACTTGTGAAGAGAACTTCACCGACTGCTTCGGCAGCAGCAACGCCCAGCAGACCTTCGATGCCGCGCAGAAACGCTATGGCGCCTCGGCGAGCAGCCGCGACATCAACTGGCATCAGTTCGACCCGCGCTTCGACCTGGCGAAAAACCCCAACGAACTCAACCGTCACGGCTGGGTCGTGGAGATCGACCCATTCGACCCGCAGTCCAAGCCGATCAAGCGCACCGCCCTGGGCCGCTTCAAACATGAAAACGCCGCCCTGGCCGAAACCCGCGACGGACGCGCCGTGGTCTACATGGGCGACGACGAGCGTGGCGAGTTCATCTACAAGTTCGTCAGCCGCGACCGCATCAACCACCGCAACCCCAAGGCCAACCGCGACCTGCTGGACCACGGTACCCTGTACGTGGCGATCTTCGACAATGGCGACGGCAACCCGGACCACCCGAAAGGCAAGGGCAAATGGGTCGAGCTGAGCCATGGCAAGAACGGCATCGACGCCAGCAGCGGTTTCGCCGACCAGGCCGAAGTGCTGATCCACGCTCGCCTCGCGGCCAGCGTGGTCAAGGCCACCCGCATGGACCGCCCGGAATGGATCGTGGTCAGCCCGAAGGACGGCCAGGTCTACTGCACCCTGACCAACAACTCCAAACGTGGCGAAGACGGCCAGCCAGTGGGCGGCCCGAACCCGCGGGAGAAAAACGTCTACGGGCAGATCCTGCGCTGGCAGACCGCCCGTGGCGACCACGGCTCGATGGACTTCACCTGGGACCTGTTCGTGGTCGCCGGCAACCCGGCCGTGCATGCCGGCCAGCCCAAAGGCGGTTCGTCGAACATCACGCCGCAGAACATGTTCAACAGCCCCGACGGCCTGGGTTTCGACAAGGCCGGCCGGTTGTGGATCCTCACCGACGGCGACTCCAGCAACACCGGCGACTTCGCCGGCATGGGCAACAACCAGATGCTCTGCGCCGACCCGGACACCGGTGAAATCCGTCGCTTCATGGTCGGGCCGGTGGGCTGCGAAGTCACTGGCATCACCTTCTCGCCGGATCAGCGGAGCCTGTTCGTGGGCATCCAGCACCCGGGCGAGAACGGCGGTTCAACCTTCCCCGAGCACCTGCCCAACGGCAAGCCGCGTTCCTCGGTGATGGTGATCACCCGGGAAGACGGCGGTATCGTCGGCGCCTGATAGACCGCTTCGCGGGCAAGCCTCGCTCCTACAGATCCGTGTAGGGGCGAGCTTGCCCGCGATAGCGCCCTCACAGTCACCACCTGTCATCCTTCGTGCGCTACCATGCTTGGCCGGACGCAGCAGCCTGCTGCGCGCAGGAGTCAGCATGTCTCACCCGTTCGAAACCCTTACCCCTGATCTAGTCCTCGATGCCGTCGAAAGCATCGGTTTTCTCAGCGACGCCCGTGTCCTGGCACTCAACAGTTACGAAAACCGTGTCTACCAGGTCGGCATCGAAGACAGCGAGCCGCTGATCGCCAAGTTCTACCGCCCGCAGCGCTGGACCAACGAGGCGATCCTCGAAGAGCACCGCTTCACCTTCGAACTCGCCGAGTGCGAAGTGCCGGTGGTGGCGCCGCTGATTCACCAAGGCGAAAGCCTGTTCGAGCATGAAGGCTTCCGCTTTACCCTGTTCCCACGCCGTGGCGGCCGGGCGCCGGAACCCGGCAACCTCGACCAACTGTATCGCCTGGGGCAATTGCTCGGCCGCCTGCATGCGGTCGGCGCCACACGCCCGTTCGAGCATCGCGAAGCGCTGGGGGTGAAGAACTTCGGCCACGATTCGCTGACCACCCTGCTGGAAGGCGACTTCGTGCCCAAGAGCCTGCTGCCGGCCTACGAGTCAGTGGCCCGCGACCTGCTCAAGCGGGTGGAAGAGGTCTACCAGGCCACGCCGCACCAGAACATCCGCATGCACGGCGACTGCCACCCCGGCAACATGATGTGCCGCGACGAGGTGTTCCATATCGTCGACCTCGACGACTGCCGCATGGGCCCGGCGGTGCAGGACCTGTGGATGATGCTCGCCGGCGATCGCCAGGAATGCCTGGGGCAGCTGTCGGAACTGATGGATGGCTACAGCGAGTTCCACGACTTCGACCCGCGCGAACTGGCATTGATCGAACCGCTGCGCGCCCTGCGCCTGATGCACTACAGCGCCTGGCTGGCCCGGCGCTGGGACGACCCGGCCTTCCCACGCAGCTTCCCCTGGTTCGGCAGCGAGCGTTATTGGGGCGATCAGGTGCTGGCGTTGCGCGAGCAACTCTCGGCGCTCAACGAAGAACCGCTGAAGCTGTTCTGACCCCAAGCCCTGATCCGACCTGTAGAAGCGAGGCTGGCCCGCGATAGCCTCGCCGCGGTAGTTCTGATGCACCGTGGTGTATTGATCGCGGGCAAGCCTCGCTCCTGCAGAAGCCGGATTGATCACAAAAGCCGGCAACCAGGATGACGCCGACAAAGACACGGCCTGACAAACCTCCTTACAATCCCCCTCTTTGTTAGCTGCCTAAGCAAGGATTCTGCATGCAAGCCGCCAACCCGCGCCGCGGGTACATCCTGGGCCTGAGTGCCTACATCATCTGGGGCCTGTTCCCGATCTACTTCAAAGCCATCGCCAACGTGCCCGCCGTGGAAATCATCATCCACCGGGTGCTCTGGTCCGCGCTGTTCGGCGCGCTGCTGCTGATGGTCTGGAAGCATCCCGGCTGGTGGCGCGAGCTGCGGGACAACCCCAGGCGCCTGGCGATCCTGGCCCTGAGCGGCACCCTGATCGCGGCCAACTGGCTGACCTATGTCTGGTCGGTGAACAACGGGCGCATGCTCGAAGCCAGCCTGGGCTACTACATCAACCCGCTGGTGAACGTGCTGCTGGGCATGCTGATCCTCGGTGAGCGGCTGCGGCGCCTGCAGTGGCTCGCGGTGGGCCTGGCGGCGGTGGGCGTGGCGCAGCAGGTGTGGCAGGTCGGCAGCCTGCCCTGGGTTTCCCTGGTGCTGGCGCTGACCTTCGGTTTCTACGGGCTGATCCGCAAGCAGGCACCGGTCAAGGCGCTACCGGGGCTGGTGGTGGAAACCTGGATGCTGGTACCGATCGCCCTCGCCTGGCTCTTGCTCAACCCCACCGCCTCCAGTGCCCAGGCGGCCTTCTGGACCAGCTCCGAGGCCTGGTGGCTGGTGGCGGCCGGTCCCGTCACCCTGGTGCCGCTGGTGTGCTTCAACGCCGCCGCCCGTCACCTGCCCTACACCACCCTGGGCTTCTTGCAGTACCTGGCGCCGACCCTGGTGCTGCTGCAGGCGGTACTGCTGTTCGGCGAACACCTGTCGTCGAGCACCCTGGTGGCGTTCATGTTTATCTGGGCCGGCCTGGCGGTGTACAGCGTGGATGCCTGGTTGAGCCTGCGCAAACGCAGCTGATCAATAAACGTACAAAGCTCTGCAGGCCACGGTTGGCGTGGCCTGCATCTATCCTTCCCAAGGTTATCCACAGCGTGATCCCCGCCGTTTGTGCACAAGCCCTTGAAACTGCTGGTTTTTTGATCAGATTCAGCAAAGCCTTGGCCGGCTTGGGCTGGCGCCAGGTCTCTACAGGTTATCCACAGGCGCATGCACGCTAAAACTGGATAACCCGCCCTTTCAGGTTCACACCTCGCTGCGCAGCACCAACTCCACCATCAAATCATCCGCCAGGGTTTCCAGGCGCGACTGCAAAACGTCGAGGGACAAAGTCAGCGGCACCGCCAGGATCGCTTCGGCGTGGAACAGCGGCTCGCTGCTCATGGGGGCCGGGCGCACTTCGGTCACCAGCCGCTCCAGGTTCACCCCCTGCTCGCTCAACAGGCGGGTGATGTCGCGCACAATGCCCGGCCGGTCGTTGCCCACCAGTTCCATGGCGATCGGCTTCCAGGTGCAGGACTGTTCGATACCGCTTTCGGCGATCAGCACCCGAATGCCCTGGGCCGCCAAGCCTTGCAGCGCGTCCACCAGCTCGTCATAGGCTTCGGCCGGCACGCCGACCCGCAGGATGCCGGCGAACTGCCCGGCCATCCGCGACATGCGGCTCTCCAGCCAGTTGCCGCCGTGCGCGGCGATGCATTGGGCGATGCGCTCGACCTGTCCGGGCTTGTCCGGGGCGAATACGGTGAGTACGAGGTGGTCCATGGCGCAACCCTCTGTCAGGACTTTTGTTGTAGAAGGTCAAGTATAGGCAAGCCACAGGGTCGCCGCGGCCCGGCAGGAGCGACGCCTGCTTGCGACAAGAATCACCCGGCCGGCATCGTTGGGACTGTCAGGATGCCATCGCGAGCAAGCTTCGCGCCTACAAGGAAAAAAGGGGCTTGAGACAAATCGTGTACATGTTTTTAGAATTCTATGGAACAATCTGCAAGTTTTTTGAGAACATCCTGTTCCCCAGCGTGACCGTGCCGTGAACTTGAGTCGCGGAACGACGTATTTAGTCTAATTTTCACAACCGCAATTCATCATGTAGTATGCCGCAGCGCGCACTACATAACGTTGGATCGATGTCTGCCAAGGCGCAGTCGCAACCCTGAAAGCCCTGTCAGCAAGGCTCCGAGCCGTTGATTGGAACCATCCCAGCCGCCCGCGATGGCATGTACTGGTAGAGGGGTTTGTGGTTTAAATGGCCAGAGGCTTCATTGTCAATTTGAAGAGCTGAAAAGCGAAATAGCTGAGCAGAGTGAGGCAAGCAATGACTGAACACGTTCAAGTCGGTGGCCTGCAGGTCGCCAAAGTCCTGTTCGACTTCGTGAACAACGAAGCCATTCCCGGTACCGGCCTCACCGCCGACACGTTCTGGGCCGGCGCCGACAAGGTCATCCACGACCTGGCACCGAAGAACAAAGCCCTACTCGCCAAACGCGACGATTTCCAGGCGCGTATCGATGCCTGGCACCAAGCCCGTGCCGGCCAGGCCCACGACGCCGTGGCCTACAAAGCCTTCCTGCAAGACATCGGTTACCTGCTGCCAGAAGCGGCGGACTTCCAGGCCACGACGCAAAACGTCGATGACGAGATCGCCCGCATGGCCGGTCCGCAGTTGGTGGTCCCGGTGATGAATGCCCGCTTCGCCCTCAACGCCTCCAACGCCCGCTGGGGCTCGCTGTACGACGCGCTCTATGGCACCGACGCCATCAGCGAAGCCGACGGCGCGGAAAAAGGCAAAGGCTACAACAAGGTGCGCGGCGACAAAGTCATCGCCTTCGCCCGCGCCTTCCTCGACGAGGCCGCGCCATTGGCCGCCGGCTCCCATGTCGACTCCACCGGCTACAAGATCGTCGACGGCAAGCTAGTGGTCGCCCTCAAGGGTGGCAGCAACAGCGGCCTGCGCGACGACGCCCAACTGATCGGCTACCACGGCGATGCCGCGGCCCCGACCGCGGTCCTGCTGAAACACAACGGCCTGCATTTCGAGATCCAGATCGACGCCAGCAGCCCGGTCGGCCAGACCGACGCCGCCGGCGTAAAAGACGTGCTGATGGAAGCCGCCCTGACCACCATCATGGACTGCGAAGACTCGGTCGCCGCCGTCGACGCCGACGACAAGGTGGTGATCTACCGCAACTGGCTCGGCCTGATGAAGGGCGACCTGGCCGAAGAAGTGGCCAAGGGCGGCAAGACCTTCACCCGCACCATGAACGCCGACCGCGAATACACCGCGCCCAACGGCGGCAGTGTGAAGCTGCACGGCCGTTCGCTACTGTTCGTGCGTAACGTGGGTCACCTGATGACCATCGACGCGATCCTCGACAGCCAAGGCAACGAAGTGCCGGAAGGCATCCTCGATGGCCTGGTCACCAGCCTCGCGGCGATCCACAACCTCAACGGCAACACCTCGCGCACCAACAGCCGCACCGGCTCGGTGTACATCGTGAAGCCGAAGATGCACGGCCCGGAAGAAGCCGCTTTCACCAACGAGTTGTTCGGGCGCATCGAAGACGTGCTGGAACTGCCGCGCAACACCCTGAAAGTCGGGATCATGGACGAGGAGCGCCGCACCACGGTCAACCTCAAGGCCTGCATCAAGGCCGCCAGCGAGCGCGTAGTGTTCATCAACACCGGCTTCCTCGACCGTACCGGCGACGAAATCCACACCTCCATGGAAGCCGGCGCCGTGGTGCGCAAGGCCGAGATGAAGGCCGCCAAGTGGATCGGCGCCTACGAGAACTGGAACGTCGATATCGGCCTGAGCACCGGCCTGCAAGGCCGCGCGCAGATCGGTAAAGGCATGTGGGCCATGCCGGACCTGATGGCCGCCATGCTCGAACAGAAAATCGCCCACCCGCTGGCCGGCGCCAACACTGCCTGGGTACCCTCGCCCACCGCCGCGGCCCTGCACGCCCTGCACTATCACAAGGTCGACGTGTTCGCCCGCCAGGCCGAGTTGGCCAAGCGCGCCCGCGCCTCGGTGGACGACATCCTGACCATCCCGCTGGCCAGCAACACCAACTGGTCGGCCGAAGAGATCAAGAACGAACTGGACAACAACGCCCAGGGCATTCTCGGTTATGTGGTGCGCTGGATCGACCAGGGCGTCGGCTGTTCCAAGGTGCCGGACATCAACGATGTCGGCCTGATGGAAGACCGCGCCACCCTGCGTATTTCCAGCCAGCACATCGCCAACTGGCTGCGCCATGGCGTCGTCACCCAAGCCCAGGTCATGGAAAGCCTCAAGCGCATGGCGCCCGTGGTGGACCGGCAGAACGCCGGCGACACCCTGTACCGTCCTCTGGCACCGAACTTCGACAGCAACATCGCCTTCCAGGCGGCGGTCGAACTGGTGATCGAAGGCACCAAGCAGCCCAACGGCTACACCGAGCCGGTGCTGCACCGTCGTCGTCGCGAGTTCAAGGCCCGCAACGGCCTGTGATCCTGCGTTGACGCGGTAAAGAAAAAGCCCTGGTCGCGAGACCAGGGCTTTTGTGTTTCTGCCGGGGAATCTTATCGCGAGCAAGCTCGCTCCTAGGGGGACACCCTGCTCCTAGCGCACCACTCCCAGCTCATGCTTGACCAGCGCCAGCAGCGTGCCGGTGTCGATCGGCTTGAGCAGGAAGTCCACCACGCTCAGGTGCATGGCCGCGATGGCGTCGCGCACATCGGCATCGCCGGAAATGATAATGATCGGAAGGGCCGCCCGCTCCGATTCGCGCACCTGGCGTATCAGATCCAGGCCGTTGCAGGGGGCCATGCGCAGGTCGGTGATCAGCAGTCCGATCGATTTGTTCGAGTTCAACAGTTCCAGTGCTGCCTTGCCACTGGCTGCGGTCATGCAGCGAATGCCATCCAGTCCGAGAATCTCCGACAGCAACTCACGGGCATCCTTGTCATCATCGGCGATCAACACGCGCTGGGGCGGCAGATCGGGCTCGAGCATCACGGCGTTCAACGCCTCGCGCTCGGCATCACTCAAAATATCGTGGTCGGACATGGCTTTCTCTACATATTCAAATCGATCCCCTAGCACAGTGGTCAGACATCGCTAAGCAGGCCTCCAATGTGCACTTCGTCGGGTTTTTTTCCAAGAGGCCGGATAAGTACTTTTTTCACAGTTTTGACACCTGCTTGAAGCGAATTAACAGGTGCAGAGCCGCTACCTAGACTTACGTCCAATGGGCACCTGGCAGCGTGGGACCGACCATGACCCAAGACCCGACCACGACAAATCCAAAAAGACTGCGGTAATGGTTATGAGTAAAGCGGATGCCTTCACCCAGGCAGGGAAAACCGCGGTGTTGCAGAACATCCACGGCACGATGCAGTTTCTCCAGCGGTTCCCCCCCTTCAATCAGATGGAAAACGCTCACCTGGCGTACCTGGTCGAGCAATGCCAACTGCGTTTCTACGGCCCCGGCGAAAGCATCATCAAACCCGCCGACGGACCGGTCGAACACTTCTATATCGTCAAGCAGGGCCGGGTGGTCGGCGAGCGCCAGCACGCCCTCAAGGGCGGCACCGAAACCACCTTCGAGATCACCGCCGGCGAGTGTTTCCCCCTCGCCGCGCTGCTGGGCGAGCGCGCCACCCGCACCGAACACCTGGCGGCCGAGGACACCTTCTGCCTGCAACTGAACAAGCCGGCCTTCATCAAGCTGTTCGCCCTTTGCGCGGTGTTTCGCGATTTCGCCCTGCGCGGCGTCAGCAGCCTGCTGGACCAGGTCAACCAGCAGGTCCAGCAAAAAGCCGTGGAAACCCTCGGCACCCAATACTCCCTCAACACCCGGCTGGGCGAACTGGCGATGCGCCACCCAGTGACCTGCAGCCCGTCCACCCCTCTGCGCGAAGCCGTGAGCCTGATGCACGAACAGCAGGTCGGCAGCATAGTGGTGGTGGATGAACACAAGGCGCCGCTCGGCATCTTTACCCTGCGCGACCTGCGCCAGGTGGTGGCCGACGGCACCAGCGACTTCAACCAGGGCATCGAACGGCACATGACCCAAGCGCCGTTCGCCCTGTCGCCGGACCACAGCGCCTTCGACGCCGCCATCGCCATGACCGAACGGCACATCGCCCACGTCTGCCTGGTCAAAGAGCAGCGCCTGTGCGGCGTGGTTTCCGAGCGCGACCTGTTTTCCCTGCAACGGGTCGACCTGGTGCACCTGGCGCGGACCATCCGCAACGCGCCACGGATCGACAACCTGGTGGCGATTCGCGGCGAGATCGGCCAGCTGGTGGAGCGCATGCTGGCCCACGGCGCGTCCTCGACCCAGATCACCCACATCATCACCCTGCTCAACGACCACACCGTGTGCCGGGTCATCGAACTGACCCTGGCCGACAAGGGCGACCCGGGCGTGCCGTTCAGCTGGCTGTGTTTCGGCAGCGAAGGCCGGCGCGAGCAGACCCTGCACACCGACCAGGACAACGGCATCCTGTTCGAAGCGCGCGACGCAGCCCATGCGGCAGAGATTCGCGGCAAGCTGCTGCCCCTGGCGCAGCAGATCAACCAGAGCCTGGCGCTGTGCGGCTTCACCCTGTGCAAGGGCAACATCATGGCCGGCAACCCCGAGCTGTGCCTGTCCCGCGCCGAGTGGGCACGGCGCTTCGCCGCCTTCATTCGCGAGGCCACGCCGGAGAACCTGCTGGGTTCGAGCATCTATTTCGACCTGCGGGTGGTCTGGGGCGACGAGCAGGGCTGCGCGCAACTGCGCCGCGGCATCCTCGACCAGGTCGGCGACAACCGCCTGTTCCAGCGCATGATGGCCGAGAACGCGCTGCGCCAGCGCCCGCCGGTGGGGCGTTTTCGCGAGTTCGTCCTGGCCAGGAAAAATGGCGAAAAAGCCACCCTCGACCTCAAGGTCCAGGGCCTCACCCCCTTCGTCGACGGTGCGCGCCTGCTGGCCCTGGCCAATGGCATCGATGCCAACAACACCCTGGAGCGCCTGCGCCAGCTGGTGGCCAGGGAAGTCATCGAAACCCTCGACGGCGCCGCGTATGAAGAGGCTTATCACTTCATCCAGCAGACCCGTATGCAACAGCACCAATTGCAGACCCGGCAGAACCTGCCCTACTCCAACCGCGTCGACCCGGACAGCCTCAATCACCTGGACCGGCGGATCCTGCGCGAGTCGCTGCGCCAGGCCCAGCGCCTGCAAAGCAGCCTGGCGCTGAGGTATCAGCTATGAGCCTGTTCGCCTGGTTGCGCCCGGCCAGCACGGCACTCAGCGCCGAGCAGCAACAACGCCGCGAGCGCCTGCCCGTCGCCCCGGCGCTGGGCGAATGCAGCCTGCGCGAACAGCGCTGGGTGGTGCTGGACCTGGAAACCAGCGGGCTCAACCTCAACCGCGACCAGGTGCTGTCCATTGGCGCGGTGGTGATAGAAGACGGCGCCATCGACTTCAGCCAGCAGTTCGAGCGCACCTTGCAGCGTACCGATCACAAGCTCAGCCCCAGCGTGCTGATTCACGGCCTTGGCCCTAGCGCGATCGCCGCCGGCAGCGACCCGGTGGAAGCCTTGCTGGATTTCATGGCGTTCGTCGGCGACAGCCCGCTGCTGGCCTTCCATGCGCCATTCGACCAGCACATGCTCGGCCGGGCGCTGAAGGACAGCCTGGGTTATCGCCTGCAGCATCCGTTCCTCGACGTCGCCGAAATGGCCCCGCTGCTCTGCCCCCAGGCGCATATCCGCGAAGCCGGGCTGGATGACTGGATGGGCTACTTCAAGCTGCACGCCGGCGAACGCCACCATGCCGCCGCCGATGCCCTGGCCACCGCCGAGCTGGCGCTGATCCTGTTCAGCCGCGCCCGCCAGCAGCAGATCCACAGCCCGCTGAACCTGCAACAGCGGCTCAGCCAATGGAAACGCCGGCAGCAGAGCCACTCCTTCTGACCCTGCAGCCGCTGCCGAGCCCTGCGAGGCTGCGATCGAGCGCATGGCGGTCGCCGACGCTCTCTGCCAGACACACTGCAAGCCGAGGCTTTGCGGCAACTGCGTTGCCGGTCGCAGCCTCGCGTTGCTCGGCAGCGGCTACAGGTATCGGCCCGAAACATTGGCTATCCACCCCGCCGACCGGCGCCCATTGCGCGGCTCTTTGCGCCCTGCCACAATCGCGAATAATTCTCGTTAGTTTCAACTTCTCGATTGGGATACCCAGGTGCCATCAGCCCAAAGCCCCCACAGTGACCTCGTTGGTGCGTTGTATCGCGACCATCGCGGCTGGCTGCTGGCCTGGCTGCGGCGCAACGTGGCCTGCCCGCAACGGGCCGAGGACCTGAGCCAGGACACCTTCGTCCGCCTGCTGGGCCGCGACGAACTGAAAGCCCCGAGCGAGCCGCGGGCGTTCCTGGTGGCCATCGCCAAGGGCCTGCTGTTCGACTACTTCCGCCGCGCCGCGCTGGAGCAGGCCTACCTCACCGAACTGATGCTGATCCCGGAAGAGGAACACCCCTCCCCGGAAGAACAGCAATCGATCCTTGAAGACCTCAAGGCCATCGACCGCCTGCTGGGCAAGCTGTCGAGCAAGGCCCGCGCCGCCTTCCTCTATAACCGCCTCGACGGCCTCGGCCACGCCGAAATCGCCGAACGCCTCGGGGTGTCCGTGCCGCGGGTCAGGCAGTACCTGGCCCAGGGCATTCGCCAGTGCTACGTCGCCCTGTACGGTGAGCCGGCATGAGTTCGCTCAACGCCAAGCCGGTGTCTGCCCGGGTGCTGGACGCGGCGATTGCCTGGCAGTTGTCGCTGGATTCCGGCGAAGGCAACCCGATGGCCCGCGAAGAATTCGCCAAATGGCACGCCGCCGATGAAGAACACGCCCGCGCCTGGCGCCAGCTGGGCATGCTCGACCAGCGTTTCAGCGTCGCCAGCGGCCCGGCCCGCAGCGCCCTGCTGCAATCGCGGGACGGCATCCGGCGGCGCGTGCGCAAGCTCGGCAGCGGGCTGGCCAGCGTCGCCCTGCTGCTGGGCCTGGCCTTGTTCGCCGGCGACCGTTACGGCCAGCTGGATTACTGGCTCGCCGACCAGCGCACCGCCACCGGCGAGCAGCGCACCCTGCGCCTGGCCGACGGCACCGTGATCAACCTCAATACCCACAGCGCCGTGGATGTGCGTTTCGACGAAAAACAGCGACGCATCGTGTTGCAGGAAGGCGAGATCCTGGTCGAGACCGGCCACAACGACGCCCGCCCCTTTATCGTCGAAACCCGCGAAGGCCATATGCGTGCGCTGGGCACGCGCTTCCTGGTCAAGCGCGAGGAACAGGGCACGCGCCTGAGCGTGCTGCAATCGGCCGTGGCCGCGCGGCCGGAATCCAGCCAGGACGAGCAGATCCTCAAGGAAGGCCAGCAGGTGCTGATACGCCGCGACGGCCTCGGCCCGCTGCTGGCCCTGAACTCCGGCGCCGACGCCTGGACCCGCGGCATGCTGGTGGTGGACAACGCGCGCCTGGCGGATCTGGTCAGCGAACTGGGGCGCTACCGCCGCGGCCATCTGGGGGTGGCCGACGAGGTGGCCGACCTGCGCATCACCGGCAGCTTCCCGCTGCACGACACCGACCTGGCCCTGAGCGCGCTGCTGCCGACGCTGCCCGTGGCCATCGAGCGGCATACGCCCTGGTGGGTGACGTTGGTGGCGCGGGCCGAGAGCAAGGCCAAGCCCTAGGCGGCACGATTTTTATCGCAAGCAAACTCGCGCCTACAGGAACGGCGGTGCCCTGTAGGCGCAAGCTTGCTCGCGAAAATTCCAACTGACGCCGCCTGCCCCAGCCTGAAATATCCCTCTTGTTTTCGCAAATCGAAATTATTTTCAGTCCGCCCTATCACTTTTGGAATCTCGTCCGGCACATAGGCAATTGAGAAATGTTTCCATCCAGGAGCCGCCGTATGTCCCGCTCGCTAGACACCCTGTTGCGCCCCAGCCTGTTGGCCGTGGCGATTGCCCTTTGCGCCCCGCTGGCCAGCACCCCGCTGATCGCCGCCGAACAGGCGTCCAGCGTGCGCGCCTACAACCTGCCGGCCGCGCCCCTGGCCAGCACCCTGAACCAGATCGCCAGCCAGGCGGGCCTGGCCCTGAGCCTCAACCCGAGCCTGGCCGCCGGCAAGACTTCGGCCCCGGTCAAGGGCCAGTTCGACGCCGCCGGCGCCCTGCGCGAGGCCCTGCGCGGCACCGGCCTGCAACTGGAACAAAGCAGTGCCGGCACCTACAGCCTGGTGGCGATTCCCGACGGTGTGGTGGCCCTGCCGGAAACCAGCATCACCGGCCAGCAGGCTTATGAGAGTGCCTGGGGGCCGGTGGACGGTTACCTCGCTACGCGCACCGCCGCCGGCACCAAGACCGACACCTCGCTGGTCGAAGCACCGCGTTCGATTTCCGTCGCGACCCGCCAGCAGATGGAAGACCGCAACGTGCAGAATCTGGACGATGCCGTGCGTTACATGCCCGGCATCGTTTCCGCCAGCTACGGCAGCGACACCCGTTATGACTGGATGCGCGTGCGCGGCTTCGAGCCCACCCAATTCCTCGACGGCCTGCCGCTGCCCCGCGGTGTGTATGCCAACCCGAAAGCGGAGACCTGGAACCTCGACCGCCTTGCCCTGCTGCGCGGCCCGGCTTCCTCCGTCTACGGCCAGACCCCGCCGGGCGGCCTGCTGGACATGGTCAGCCGGCGCCCCAGCGCGGAATCGAGCAATGCCATTCAGCTGCAGTACGGCAGCGACAACTACCGCCAGATCAACTTCGCCAGCACCGGCAAGATCGACGATGAAGGACAGTTCCTCTACGGCCTCAGCGGCGTGGTGCGGGACGCCGGTACACAGGTCGATCACATCGACAACAAGCGCTACAACATCGCCCCCAGCCTGACCTGGAACATCGACACCGATACCAGGCTGACCCTGCTCTCGCAGTTCACCCGCGACGACACCGGGGCAACCAGCCAGTTCATGCCGATCCAGGGCACCAAGATCAAGTCGCCACTGGGCGACGTCTCCCATCACAAGAACCTCGGCGACCCGGACTACGAGTTCTACGACCGTACCTACTACGCCCTGGGCTATGCCTTCGAGCACCGTTTCAACGATGTCTGGCAGTTCCGCCAGAACCTGCGCTACACCAAATCGGAGCTGTCCTTCCAGCAACTGACCGTGGGTTCCTACGCCTACTCCCCGGCTGACGCGGCAGGCAATATCAGCCGTACCTCGACCAACGTGGACGAGGACATCAGCCAGTTCGCGGTCGACAACAACTTCCAGGCCGACTTCGCCACCGGCGACATCACCCACACCGTGCTGATCGGCCTGGATCACCAACGGACCGACACTTCCTACCTGTCGATTTACGGCGACGGCGGGACCACCAACATCTTCAATCCGGTTTATGGCCAGCCGATCGTGCGCCCGGCACGCTCCAGCGCTTACTACGACTACAACCAGAAAACCGTGCAGACCGGCCTCTACGTGCAGGACCAGATGGCCCTGGACAAATGGCGCCTGACCCTGGGCGGTCGTGAAGACTGGGTGCACCAGGGCACCACGTACTTCAACAAGAACGACGTGACCAATACCGACCGCAGCAAGAACTTCAGTGGCAACGCGGCACTGAGCTATGTGTTCGACTCGGGCCTGGTGCCGTACCTGTCCTACGCCGAATCCTTCCAGCCCGCCAGCAACGCCAGCGTCTCCCCGACCGAGTCGTATAAACCCACCGAGGGCAAGCAATGGGAGCTGGGCATCAAGTACCAGCCGCCGGGCTCCAACACCCTGCTGAGTGCGGCGGTCTACGACCTGACCCAGAAAAACGTTCTGGTAACCAGCATCGGTGCCGGTGGCGAGTCGGTCACCAACCAGACCGGCGAAGTGAAGGTCAAAGGCCTGGAACTGGAAGCCGTGTCCGACGTGACCGACAACCTCAAGGTCATCGCCGCCTACACCCTGGCCAAGTCCGAGGTGCAAAAAGGCATCTACAAAGGCAACCGCCTGCAACTGATGCCCAACCAGCAAGCCTCCCTGTGGACCGACTACACCTGGCACAGCGGCGTGCTCGACGGTTTCGGCATTGGCGCCGGTGCCCGCTATACCGGCAACACCTACGGCGACCAGGCCAATACCTGGCTGGGCAAGGCCAATGCCTACACGGTGTTCGATGCCGCCGTGCATTACGACCTGGGCCGCCTGGACAGCAGCCTCAAAGGCGCGTCGCTGAAACTCAACGCCACCAACCTGTTCGACAAGGACTACCTGTCCACCTGCGATGGTTCCTACTGCTATTTCGGCGATCAGCGTAGCGTGGTCGCCAGTGCCACCTATCAGTGGTAATCGGCTGAGTTAACAACCAGGCCGTCCTGCAAGGACGGCTTTGCTGTGTCTGAAGGCTAAGAAATGAAAAGCAAAACCATCCGCCGCTGGTCCTTTATCCACACCTGGACCAGCCTGATCTGCACGGTATTCCTGCTGATGCTGGCCCTGACCGGCCTGCCGCTGATCTTTCACCACGAGATCGATCACCTGCTGGGCGACGCGCCGCAGCTGCGGGAAATGCCTGCCGACACCCCGCAGCTGGACCTGCAGCAGCTGGTGCGCGCCGCCGAGGCCCATCGGCCGGGCGAGGTCATGCAGTACTTCGGCTGGGACGAGGAAGACCCCAACGGCGTGCTCACCATCATGGCCAGGACCGCCGGCACCGAGCCCAACTCGTCCCACACCTTCATGCTCGACGCGCGCACCGGCGAAGCCGTGGAAACGCCCTCGGCCAATGGCGGGCTGATGATGTTCATGCTGCGCCTGCACGTGGACCTGTTCGCCGGCCTGCCGGGCAAGCTGCTGCTGGCGTTCATGGGGCTGCTGTTCGTGCTGGCGATCGTCTCCGGCGTGGTGCTGTACCTGCCGTTCATGCGCCGGCTGGAATTCGCCACGGTGCGCCAGGACAAGTCCACCCGCCTGCGCTGGCTGGACCTGCATAACCTGATCGGCGTGGTGACCCTGACCTGGGCCCTGGTGGTCGGCGTCACCGGGGTGATCAGCGCCTGCGCCGACCTGCTGATCGCGGCCTGGCGCAACGACAGCCTCAGCGCAATGATCGAGCCTTACCGCGAGGCCCCGCCACTGACCCGACTGGCCCCGGCCAGCCGCCTGCTGGAGATCGCCAAGGAGGTGGCGCCGGGCATGCAGCCGGACTTCATCGCCTTCCCCGGCACACGTTTTTCCAGCGAGCATCACTACGCGGTGTTCATGAAAGGCAGCACCCACCTGACCTCGCACCTGCTGACCCCGGTGCTGATCGACGCCAGCACCCTGGAGGTCACCGCGGTGGCCGAACGTCCCTGGTACATGGACGCCATGGGCATGTCGCAACCGCTGCACTTCGGCGACTACGGCGGCATGCCGATGAAGATCCTCTGGGCGACCCTGGATGTGCTGACCATCATTGTCCTGGGTAGCGGGGTTTACCTGTGGCTGGTGCGGCGCCGCGCGGCCCGGCCGGCATTGGGCGAACCCGCCGCGGTGGCGCCATGAGGCCACGGCAATCGAATTTCTGGAAGGTCTTCGGCGCGCCGCTGTTCATTGCCGTGCTCTGTGCCGCGGGGCTGTTCTCCGCGCTGCTCGGCGACGGCATCTGGGACGCCCTGAGCTGGCTCGGCCTGGGCGCCCCGGCCCTGATCGCCCTGCGGGGTCTGTTCAACCGCCCGCCACCGGCCTGACCCCGGCGGCGGGGAAACCGCGCCACAGGTACAGCGCCAGCCCCAGGCCGATCGGCAGCACCGGGATGAATACGCGGTTTTCCTGCTGCGCCTCGGCGGCCACCAGTACGCAGAACAGCGCCAGCCCCAGCAGCGGTACATAGCTCGCCGCCAGGCCCCAGCGCCAGGGCCGGGTCACCGGGCCGGGGCCCCGCAGGCTCAGCAGGGCACAGCCCAAAGCCGGCAAGGCCAGCGCCGGCAGCGCCCAGTACCAGGCCATGTAGGCGAACGCCATGATCAGTTCCGGCTCACCCTCGCCGTGGCGGCGAAACTCATACTGCAAGGCCAGGTACACCGCCAGCGCGCCCGACAGCGTCAGGACCAGGCTGTACAACCCGTGCCGAAAATAACACCTGCGCATTTATCACTCCTTGTCTGTCCTGCATGCCGCCCCTGTGGCCGGGGCCAGAGGCTGCGTTAAGATCCCCGGGGCGGCGAGCCTGCGCTCCACTTCCACCTTCGAGGAATATTCATGTCCACCCCCAGCATGACGCTGTTCCACAACCCGGCATCACCTTATGTGCGCAAAGTCATGGTGCTGCTGCACGAGACCGGCCAGCTGGACCGCGTGGCCCTGCAAGCCAGCCAGTTGACCCCGGTGAACCCGGACACCGCCCTCAACCACGACAACCCGCTGGGCAAGATTCCCGCCCTGCGCCTGGCCGACGGCAACGTGCTGTACGACAGCCGGGTGATCCTCGACTACCTCGACCAGCAGCATGTCGGCAACCCGCTGATCCCCCGTGAAGGCTCGGCCCGCTGGCGGCGCCTGACCCTGGCGGCGCTGGCCGACGGGATCCTCGATGCCTCGGTGCTGATCCGTTACGAACTGGCCCTGCGCGCCCCCGAGAAACACTGGGAGCAGTGGCTCGACGGCCAGCGCGACAAGATCCGCCGCGCCCTGGCCGTGCTCGAGGCCGATGCGATCGCCGAACTGGCCAGCCACTTCGACGTCGCTTCCATCGGCGTCGCCTGTGCCCTGGGTTACCTCGATTTCCGCCACCCCGACCTGCGGTGGCGCGACGCCCAGCCCCAACTGGCGGCCTGGTACGCCGAGGTCAGTCGACGCCCTTCGATGCTGGCGACCCAGCCGCCGGTTTGAAGGCCCCGGACGCGGTCATCACCTGAAGCATGGTGGCGGCCGGTCCGGCCCTATCGCGAGCAAGCTCGCTCCTACATGGAACAGCGCAGTACCTGTAGGCGCGAGCTTGCTCGCGATGGCCGCCCCACGGTGCTTCAGGCAGCAACCCGACTATCCATGCCAGCAAGGCTTCCGCTGCCTGCTGGTCCTCGCGCAACCCCAACGACCTACTCATGGGCCACCTGCGCCTCGAACGTCAGCGGCTGGGCCGGTTTGGCCTGGCCTACGCCGTACCAGTCGAGTTTGCGGGTCAGCACCATGAACACACCCAGCAGGCCGAACAGCAGCAGCGAGCCCATCAGCAGCGCGTAATCCTCGGCGCTGAGCAAGCCGTACAACAGGCCATACAAAGCGGCCAGGCCGGCGGCGAAACTCAGGCCGTGGCCCAGGCTGCGCAACACATGGCTGACGTAGAAGCCGATCAGCGCCACACAGGCCCCGGCCGACAGCAGGTAGGCCAGGGCGAAGCCGATGTGCTCCGACAGCGACAGCAGCAACAGATAGAAGAACGCCAGGGCCACGCCCACCAGGGCGTATTGCACCGGGTGCACCGCCAGGCTCTTGAGCACCTCGAAGAGGAAGAAGCCGGCAAAGGTCAGGGCGATGAACAGCAGCGCGTATTTGATCGCCCGGTCGCTCTTGAGGTACTGGTCCACCGGGTCGATGAAACTCACGCCGAAGGAGCGGTTCTTGAACTCCTTGCACTGCCCGCTGGCCAGGCAATTGATCAACGCGCTTTCCAGGTTGGTGGAGAAGAACGAGGTCTGCCAGTTGGCGGCGAAGCCCAGGTCGGAAATCTCACGCTGGGCCGGCAGGTAGTTGCCGATAAAGCTCGGATGAGGCCAGTCGGCACGCAGGCGCACCTTGCTGGTCTTGCCCACCGGCAGCACCTGCAACTGACCGGTGCCTTGCAGTTGCAGATCGAAGGCGAAGTCCAGGTCGGTGCTGCGCTTGCCGTCCAGCAGCGGCAGGTTGACGTGTACGCCCTCCCCGAGCCAGTCAATCCGGCTGCCGGGAGCGAACGGCAGGTTCTGTCCGTTCAGTTCGAGGGCCAGCGCTTGTTCGATACCGCGAATGTCGCTGATGCCCACGGCGAGAAACGGCTGCTCGAATTTGTAGTCGACGAAGTCTTCCTTGATCCCCAATTGCTCGGGCAGCGCAAACTGGCCGCTGATGCGGTTGTTGGCATGGAACAGCCGGGCCTGGTAGATGCCCCGGGCACGCAATTCGGTCCGTACCTGGCCATCGAGTTCGAAGTGCTCCGGCAGGAAATACAGCTGCCCGCGCTCTTCTCCCAGCTCCTGGTAACGCTTGTTGGTCTTCTCGTTGGTTTTCCAGGTGCGCACCACCTTGCGATAAGGCACCACCAGCAGCGGGCCGCTCAGTTGCTGGCTGTAGCTGGAGCTGCGGGCGATATCGGTCAGCACACCGTCGCGCAGTTCCTGGCGCTCCTGGATCAGCCCGTCGATCATCAACAGCGGGACCAGCAGCCCCAGGATCAAAAGGGCGATAGCCCCCAGCTTTATGGTCAGATTGCGATTCATGGGTTCTCTCCCTGTTCGAATGAGGGAGAGTCTGGGCAGCCCATGTGGGGGTTTTATGGGGGCTGTGTGGAGACTGTGTGGAGATTGCCCCTCGCCCTTTGCAGGAGCGTCTATCGGTGGCCCCATAGAGATGGGGTGGCTGGCAGATCTGGCGGCTGCTTCGCGACCGATCGCAGGCTGCGCCAACGGCTACAGGATGCACGGAGTCTGTGTAGCCGCTGCCGAAGGCTGCGATCGGTCTGCGAAGCAGCCGCAAAACGGTACACGCAGGGAATCAGGCCGGGAACTGCAAGGTCACTTCAACGCCGCCTTCCACATTGCCGATCCGCATCTGGCCGCCATGCAGCTGCACCACCTCTTCGACGAAGTTCAGCCCCAGGCCGGTGCTTTTGCGTCCGCTGTCAGGCCGTGGCAGGGAGTAGAAACGTTCGGTCAGGCGCGCCAGGGCGTAGTCCGGGATCGGCTCGGCCTGGTTGAACAGGCACAACCGCAGTTGGTCGCCCACCCGGCTGGCGCTCAAGCGCAGCACGCCACCGGCGGGGGTGAAGTCCAGGGCGTTTTCCAGCAGATTGCCCAGGGCCTGGCGCAACAGGAACGCTTCTCCCGACAGCTTCAGCCCCGGGTCGATACGCTGCTCGACCTGCAGGCCCTTGCCCTCGATCCGTGCCTTCTGGCTGTCCAGCACCTGGTTCGCCAGGTCCGCCAGCGGCACCGCCTCCCGCTCTTCCAGGCCATGACGCTGCTCGACCAGCGCCAGGTTCAGCAAACGCTCGATCAAGTGCTGCATGCGCGCGCTTTCGCTGTCGATGTTGCTGACGAAACGTGCGCGCTGTTCGCCGGGCATCTCGCTCTGCAACAGTTCCGCCGCCCCGCGAATCGCCGCCAGCGGGCTTTTCAATTCGTGGGTCAGGGTGTGCACATAACGCTCGACATAGGCCTTGCCCTCCAGCTGGGTGCGCATGTCCTCCACCGCCGTGGCCAGCTGTTCCAGCTCGCCGCCGCGGTAGTGCGGCAGCTCGGCGCGACGGCCTTCGCTGACCGCCTGGGCATAACCGGTCAGGCGGCGCAGGGCAGCGCTCAGCCACCAGGACAGCAAGGCGCCGAACAGCAGGCCCAGGCCGATCAGGCCGGCGCCGTACCACAGCAGGCGGCGCTCGGTGCGGTCGACATAGGGTTGCAGGGAACTGTTGGGCTTGGCCACGGTGACCACGCCGATGATCCGGCCGTTGTCGCGAATCGGCGCGCCGACATGCATCACCGAGGAGTTCGGGTCATCGGCCACGCTGCGCGAGGAGCGCGCGCCGTATTGGCCGCGCAGGGTCAGGTACACGTCGTTCCAGCGCGAATAATCCTGGCCGACCGCCAGGCCGCTGGAGTCCAGCACCACCTTGCCCTGGGCGTCGGTGACGTAGATGCGGTGGTTGACCTGGTTCTTCGGCAGACCCCAGATGGTCGCCGCCGGCTGCCGCTCGCCATAAGCCTTGAGCAACTGCGGCCAACGGTTCTCGCTGAGGGTGCCGGCCTTGAAGTCGTCGCGCAGGATTTCCGCCAGCAGGTTGGCGGTGTCCACCAGGGTTTCCTCGGTGGACTGGCGCACGCCCGGGCGGATTTCTTCCATCACCGTGCTGAGGACGAAATAGCCGGTCAGGCCGACGAACAGGACGTAGACCAGGAAAATCCGGATTCCCAACGGCATCAGCTGTGCCCCGGGCTGTAGCTGTAGCCCAGGCCGCGATGGGTCTGGATCGGCTCGGCATCGGCCGCCACCAGGCGCAGCTTGGCCCGCAGGCTCTTGATATGGCTGTCGATGCTGCGCTCGTAGCCGGCATCCGCCGCCACCCCCAGGGCGTCGAGCAACTGCTCGCGGCTGAACACGCGCTCGGGTTGCTCCAGCAGGCAATGCAGCAGGCGGAACTCGTGGCGGGTCAGGCTCAGTAACTGGCCGCGATAGCTGATCTGGAACTTGTCGGTATCGACCTGGAACGGTGAGGCCGGCGCCTCGACCACCGCCCGCGGCGCCATGCGCTTGAGGATGGCCTTGACCCTTGCGGCGACCTCGCGCGGGCTGAAGGGCTTGACCACATAATCGTCGGCACCGATTTCCAGGCCCACCACCCGGTCGATTTCCCCGTCCCGGGCACTGAGGAACATCACCGGCACCTCGCTGAAGCGCCGCAACTGCTTGCAGGTTTCGAAGCCGCTGATGTCCGGCAGGCCGATATCGAGAATCAGCAGGTCCGCCGGTGTAAGGCGCTGATAGTCCAGCGCCGCCTGCCCGAGATTCAGCCAGGTGGTGCTGAAACCTTCACCCTGCAGGGCAAAAATCAGCGTATCGGCAATCGCCGCTTCGTCTTCGACAATCAGGATATGAGGCATGGCATCCAAGCACGGGAGGTAAGTGCCAGAACGGTGCCGGATGCCTCATGCGCCGTCAATCAAGTCTGATCAGCAGTCGGGCTTGTCCGCGGTGTAACGCCGGGCCGGGTTCACGGCGGCGCCGAACTCGCGCAGGGCCTTGGCGCCGATCAGCAGCGGGTAGTTGAAGCTGCTGCGGTCGGTCAGGTTGACCTCGACAGTGCGCTTGACGTTACCCAGGCACATTTCCAGGTCGACCACCGGACGCTTGGCCACCTGGGCCTCTTCCTTGTCTTCGTCTTCATCGGCGCGGCTCTTGATCTTGCTGATCCGCGCCACCTTGTGTTCGTAGACCTTGCCGTCGGCGTCCTTGGTCGCCAGGCGGAAACGCACCCACTCCTCGCCATCGCGGGTGAAGGTCTCGATGTCCTTGGCCGACAGCGAGGCGGTCAGGGCGCCGGTGTCCATCTTGGCCTTGAGGGTTTCGCCGATTTCCGGCAGTTGAATGTATTCGTAGCGCCCGTAGAGGGTCGGCTCGGCGGCCATGACCGGCAGCGCTAGCAGGGACAGGAGTGCAAGGACGGATTTCACGTGAGCAGGTTCCTTGGAAAGTGGGCAGCAGGATTTTAGACCGTGGCCGGGCAATTGGTTCGGCCCGCGAGAAAACCCGCAGCCGCCACGATCGGCGAAATTGACCGCCAGCATATCCCGGTATACGTGAAACATTCGTCAGCACATCAGGATTTGGCCTGCCCGGCGAAGGTGCTTATCATGGCGCGCCCAAAGGCTTTCAAGAGTTCCTTATGCGCCGCCTGCTCACCGGCTGTTTCGTCACCCTGCTGCTGTTGCTCAACACCCTGGTCCTGTTCGGGCCGCTGATGGTGTTCGCTCTGCTCAAGCTGGTCCTGCCAGGGCGCCTGCGCGACCATGCGTCGAAGGCGGTGATGTGGATTGCCGAAACCTGGGCCGAAATCGACAAACTGATCTTCGCCCTGTGCATTCCCACCCAGTGGGATATCCGCGGCGGTGACGAGCTGCGGGGGGACACTTCTTACCTGGTGATCAGCAACCACCAGTCCTGGGTCGACATCCCGGCGCTGATCCAGACCCTCAACCGCCGTACCCCCTTCTTCAAGTTCTTCCTGAAGAAAGAGCTGATCTGGGTGCCCTTCCTCGGCCTCGCCTGGTGGGCCCTGGACTACCCCTTCATGAAGCGCTACAGCAAGGCCTTCCTGGCTAAAAATCCGGAACTGCAAGGCAAGGACCTGGAAATCACCAAGGCTGCCTGCGAACTGTTCAAGCGCCAGCCGGTCACCGTGGTCAACTACCTGGAAGGCACCCGCTTCACGCCGGCCAAGCGTGAGCAACAGCAATCCCCTTTCAAGCAGTTGCTCAAGCCGAAGGCCGGCGGCGTGGCCTTCGTGCTGGCGGCCATGGGCGAACAGCTCGACGCCATCCTCGATGTGACGGTGGTCTATCCGCAGCAGAAGATTCCCGGTTTCTGGGACCTGATCAGCGGCAACGTGCCGCGGGTGATCGTCGATATCCAGACCCGTGAGCTGGACCCGGCGTTGTGGCAGGGGGATTACGAAAACGATCCGGCGTTTCGCCAGACCGTCCAGAACTGGGTCAACCAGCTCTGGACCGAAAAGGACCAGCGCATCGACGCCTTGCGCGCCGAGCGCCGTTGATCAGCTACCGCTGCCGACGCCCCAGATCCCGCCCAGGCTGTTGAGCAGCGAACCGCCCACGCCCTGCTGACCCAGGTATTGCAGGAGCACTGGGGCGAACTGGCCGATCATGCCGCTGTCCATGCCCAGGGCGCTGAACGCGCTGTTCAGGTCATTGGTGTTCTGCACGTTACCCAGCGCGCTCTCCAGACCGGCGGTCTTGCTGCCACCGCTCTGCCCCAGCAGGCCACTCAAGGCACCCAGGCTGCCCAGCGCGTTGCCGCCCGAGAGCTTGTCCAGCCCCGGAACGCTTTTGCTCAGTTGCGAGTAGTCGGTGCTGCTCAGCTGGTTCTTCGCCAGGCCCAGCATCGCGCCGGTACCGCCGATGGCCTGCTCCGGCGTGACATCCAGTTGCGAAAGGGCACTGAGCAGATTGGCGGTCTGCGAGGTTGGAGCGGCAGCGGCGGCCTTGTCGCCACCCTGCATGCTGGACACCGCATTGGCGGCATCGCTCAGGCTGAAGCCTGCGGCAAAGACCGGGCTGGCTCCCAGGGTCAGCAACGTAGCCAGTGCAACACTGCGGGAAATTTTCATCGAGACAACCTCTTGAACCAGAAAGACACCGTGACAACGGCGGGAAAACTGCGGATTTGACCGGGAAAACCGGAGCAATGTTCCGCATCGGCCCATCCATATTTAGCCGGCCCGGATATACCCGGAACCTCGCAGACGGGCAACCGTTATTCCAACGCCGATATCTGTAGCCGCTGCCGCAGGCTGCGATACCAAGAGCGACGCCCGCTTCGCGGTCGATCGCAGCCTGCGGCAGCGGCTACAGGGTGCATGGTCGGGTTTTGCTCGAGCCAGGCAATAAAAAGGGCGACCCGAGGGTCGCCCTTTTTATTGCGCCAACACCTTAAGCCGCGCTGAACAGCTTGTGCGGGTCGATGACGAATTTCTTCGGCACGCCGGCATCGAATTCGCCGTAGCCACGCGGAGCGTCGTCCAGGCTGATGACCTGCACGCCGACCACTTCGGCGATGTTGATGCGGTCCCACATGATGGCTTGCATCAGTTGGCGGTTGTACTTCATCACCGGGGTCTGGCCGGTGTGGAAGCTGTGGGACTTGGCCCAGCCGAGGCCGAAGCGGATGCTCAGGCTGCCCATCTTGGCCGCCGCATCCACAGCGCCCGGGTCTTCGGTGACGTAGAGGCCGGGAATACCGATCTTGCCGGCAACCCGCACCACGCCCATCAACGAGTTGAGCACCGTGGCCGGCGCTTCGTGCTGGGCACCGGCATGGCCATGGCCGCGAGCCTCGAAGCCCACCGCGTCGACCGCGCAATCCACTTCCGGCTCGCCGAGCAGCGCGGCGATCTGTTCGTGCAATGGAGTGTCCTTGGACAGGTCGGCGATTTCAAAACCCTGGGCCTTGGCGTGGGCCAGGCGCACCGGGTTGACGTCGCCAACGATCACCACCGCCGCGCCCAGCAGACGGGCGGACGCAGCCGCGGCCAGGCCTACCGGGCCGGCACCGGCGATGTAGACGCTGCTGCCCGGGCCAACGCCGGCCGTCACCGCGCCGTGATAGCCGGTCGGCAGGATGTCGGACAGGCAGGTCAGGTCGCGGATCTTCTCCATGGCCTTGTCGCGGTCCGGCAGCTTCAGCAGGTTGAAGTCGGCGTACGGCACCAGCACGTATTCGGCCTGGCCACCGGTCCAGTCGCCCATGTCGACGTAGCCGTAGGCACCGCCGGCGCGGGCCGGGTTGACGGTCAGGCAGACCCCGGTGTGTTGCTCCTTGCAGGAACGGCAGCGCCCGCAAGCCACGTTGAACGGCACCGAGACCAGGTCGCCGAGCTTCAGGTTCTCGACGTCGCTGCCCTTCTCCACCACCTCGCCGGTGATTTCGTGACCCAGGACCAGGCCGACCTGGGCAGTGGTACGGCCGCGCACCATGTGCTGGTCCGAACCGCAGATATTGGTGGATACCACGCGCAGGATGACGCCGTGCTCAATCTTCCTGCCACGCGGGTCCTGCATTTTGGGATAGTCGATTTTCTGTACTTCGACCTTGCCATTGCCGAGATACACGACACCACGATTACCAGACATGCTTTCACCTCGCTGTTGTTTTTATGAAACCGCGTTGCCGGAAAAAGGCAGCGCGTAGAGTGCTCGGGTACAGATGCTGTTTCGTTCTTCAAAATCGCTTCGCTGTAGCCGCGGCCGCAGGCTGCGATAAGTCCGGGCCACGTTGGTCGAAGGGCCTTCCAGGGCCCTCAAGAGCGGCGCCCCCCTACGGGGTCGATCGCAGCCTGCGGCAACGGCTACAGGTCATAGAACCACTGTTCGATTGGCGTTGAGGAACACCCGCCGTTCGATGTGATAACCCACGGCCCGCGCCAGGGTCAGGCCTTCGATATCGCGCCCCTTGGCGATCAGGTCCTCGGGGTAATGACTGTGGTCCACCACTTCCACGCCCTGGGCGATGATCGGGCCCTCGTCCAGGTCGTTGTTGATGTAGTGCGCGGTGGCGCCCACCAGTTTCACGCCCTTGTTGTAGGCCTGGTGATAAGGCTTGGCGCCCTTGAAACCGGGCAGCAGGGAGTGGTGGATGTTGATCGCCTTGCCATCGAGCTTGCGGCACAGCTCCGGCGACAGCACTTGCATGTAGCGCGCAAGGATCACCAGTTCGGCGCCGGAGTCCTCGATCACCTGCCACACCTGGCGCTCCTGGGACGGCTTGTCGTTGGGGTCCAGGGGGAAGTGGTAGTACGGGATCTGGTGCCAGTCGGCCAGAGGCTTGAGGTCCGGGTGGTTGGACACCACCGCCACCACGTCCATCGCCAGTTGGCCGATGCGCTGGCGGTAGAGCAGGTCGTTGAGGCAGTGATCGGCCTTGGAGACCATGATCACCACTTTCGGCCGATGCTGCGGCGGGGTCAGTTCGACGTTCATGTCGAAAGCCCGGGCGCGCTCGGCCAGACCGTCGCGCAGGCCCTGCTCGTTGAAATTCTCGGGCTGGCGGAATTCCACGCGAATGAAAAAACGCGCCGAAAGCCGGTCATCGAAAGAATGGTGCTCGGTGACGTAGCAGCCCTGCTCGAACAGAAAGCGGGTCACCGCGTCCACCGTGCCGAGCACGCTGGGGCAGTCGGCGGTGAGAATCCAGGTATCGGGTGCGCGGCTCATGGTGCGGAACTCCTAAAACATCGGTAGGCAAAGCCGAGTCCTGTAGGAGCGAGCTTGCTCGCGAAGAGTCCAGAAGCACCGCGTGCTTTCAGCAAGCACGCGTTATCGTTGACGTCCTTCGCGAGCAAGCTCGCTCCTACAGGGAATTACGGCGTCTCAGGCCTGGACGCTGAGGCCGTATTCGGCGGCGGCATCCTGCAGCCACAACCACCAGTAATCGGAGAAGCTGCGGCGGATCACCAGTTCCCAGGTGTCTTCGCCCATGCGGCGGATCACCAGTTGCGACTTGGCGAACACGGTGCCGACGGCCTTGCCCACCGGGAAGTTGTTGGGGTGCACGTCGTAGCTGGTGGACTTCATCAGCACTTGGCGCACGTTCGGTCCGGACAGTTCGAGAATCTGCTGGCCGCCACTGACGTTGACGATCTGGATATGCAGGTCGCCCAGCGCTTCGCGCAGTTTTTTCTCGGCGGCGAATTCTTCGCCGCTCGGCACCACCAGCAACCACTCGTCCGGCCCCATCCACTGCAGGCTGGTTTCGCCCTTGGCGACCACGGTCAGGGCCACTGGCAGCTCCAGGCCCAGGGCCTTGTGCACGCCGGCAGCGAAGGCCGGGTCATGAGCATCGCCACGGAGGGTCAGGTGGCCGAGGAGTTTCTTCTCGCGCAGGGTCACGCCTGCGTTCTTGCGGCCCTTGCCCACCAGGCTGGCGAGGTCGGCATGGTGCAGCGACGACTCGGCTTTGGCGCCAGTGGTCGGGCGCTGTTGGTAAACGTTGACTGCGGTCATAGAGCACCTGTCTTGAATTCTGTTTCGCGGCGAACCGCAAATAGGTAGAGCCTGTTCGATCGCTGCCCTGTAGGAGCGAGCTTGCTCGCGATAGCCGCAAAGCGGCGGTCGATCCCGCAACAACGGTTGTCGTCGCTGATCTTTTCGCGAGCAAGCTCGCTCCTACAGGACCTTTGTTAAACGTTCTGGCGATCGCCTTTCGGATCGAAGAACACCGAAGAAACGATTTCCGCCTCGATCACCGTGCCGTCGGCCAATGGCGCGAACACCCGTTCGCCCATCCGCTTCAGGCCGCCCTTGACCACGCCCATGGCAAACGAATAACCCAGGGAGTTATGGGCATAGCTGGAGGTCACGTGACCGACCATGCTCATCGGGATCGCCTGCTTCGCATTCAGCACAAGCTGCGCGCCTTCCGGCAGCCACTGGTTCGGGTCGATCGGTTTCAGGCCTACCAGCTGCTTGCGCTGGTCGCGCACGCAGTCTTCGCGGTTCATGCCACGCCAGCCGATCCACGAGAACGGTTTGGTGCGACCGACACACCAGCCCATGTTCAAGTCATCCGGGGTCATCGAGCCGTCAGTGTCCTGGCCGACGATGATGAAGCCCTTCTCGGCCCGCAGGACGTGCATGGTTTCAGTGCCGTACGGGGTCAGGTTGTACTTCTTGCCGGCCTCGACGATCTGCTCCAGCACGCCCATGGCGTAGTCGGCCTGGACGTTGACTTCGTACGACAGCTCGCCGGTGAAGGAAATGCGGAACACCCGCGCCGGCACGCCGCCCACCAGGCCTTCTTTCCAGGTCATGAACGGGAAGCCGTCCTTGTCCAGGTCGATGTCGGTGACTTCGCTGAGCAGCTTGCGGCTGTTCGGCCCGGACAGGGTCATGGTGGCCCAGTGGTCGGTGACCGAGGTGAAGTACACCTTGAGGTCCGGCCATTCGGTCTGCTGATAGATCTCCAGCCATTGCAGGACGCGCGCGGCGCCGCCCGTGGTGGTGGTCATGATGAAGTGGTTTTCGCCGACGCAGGCAGTCACGCCGTCGTCGAAGACCATGCCGTCTTCCTTGCACATCAGGCCGTAGCGCGCCTTGCCCACGTCGAGCTTGGTCCAGGCGTTGGTGTAGATGCGGTTGAGGAACTCACGGGCGTCCGGGCCCTGGATATCGATCTTGCCCAGGGTCGAGGCGTCGAGCAGGCCGACGCTGTCGCGCACCGCCTTGCACTCGCGCTTGACCGCGGCATGCAGGTCTTCGCCATTCTTCGGGAAGTACCAGGGGCGCTTCCACTGGCCGACGTCCTCGAACTCGGCGCCGTTCTTCACGTGCCACGCATGCAGCGCGGTGAAACGCACCGGCTCGAAGATGTGCCCGCAGTGACGACCGGCCACGGCGCCGAAAGTCACCGGCGTGTAGTTCGGACGGAACATGGTGGTGCCCATCTGCGGGATGCTCACGTTCAGCGAACGGGCCGCGATGGCCAGGCCGTTGACGTTGCCGAGCTTGCCCTGGTCGGTACCGAAGCCCAGCGCGGTGTAGCGCTTGACGTGCTCGACCGACTCGAAGCCCTCGCGGGTCGCCAGTTCGATGGCGGCGGCGGTGACGTCGTTCTGCAGGTCGACGAATTGCTTGGGTGCCCGCGCGGTGCCTTTTTCATGGGGCACCTGGAACAGCGCCAGGGTCGGTTCTTCCAGACGACTCAGGGCCTTGGGCAGTACCGCTTCCACGGCCTTGAAACCCGCTTCGCTGGCGGCGCGCACGCCCCCTTCGAAACCGTCGGCCAGGGAATCGCCGAGGCTGTAGACGCCATTGATGCCGCCGACGCACACGCGTTTCTGCGGTGCTTCGCCCGGTACGAAACCGAGGATGTCTTCACGCCAGATCGGCTTGCCGCCCAAGTGCGAAGCCAGGTGCACCACCGGGCTGTAGCCGCCGGAGCTGGCAATCAGGTCGCAGTCCAGCCACTCGCCTGGGCTGGTGACCTTGTGAGCCTTGACGTCGATCGCCGCGACGCGGGCGCCGGTCACATGCTTGCTGCCACGGGCTTCGATCACCGCACTGGAAGTGAGGATGCGAATGCCCTTGGCGCGGGCTTCTTCCACCAGCGCACCGCGTGGGTTGTGACGGGCATCGGCGATGGCCACCACTTGCAGGCTGGCGTCGAGCCAGTCCAGGGCCACACGGTAGGCGTGGTCGTTGTTGGTGCTCAGCACCAGCTTCTTGCCCGGTGCCACGCCGTAGCGGCGCACGTAGACCGAGACCGCGCCGGCCAGCATGTTGCCCGGCACGTCGTTGTTGCCGTAGACCAGCGGACGCTCGCAGGCGCCGGTGGCCAGTACCACGCGCTTGGCGCGCACCCGGTGGATGCGCTGGCGCACCTGGCCGATTGGTGCGCGGTCGCCGAGGTGGTCGGTCAGGCGCTCGTGAATGGTCAGGAAGTTATGGTCGTGGTAGCCGTTCACGGTAGCCCGTGGCAGCAGGGTCACGTCTGGCAGCGACTTCAGCTCGGCGACCACGGTGGCGATCCACTCGGCCGCCGGCTTGCCGTCCAGGCTTTCGCGGCTGTCCAGCAGGCTGCCGCCGAATTCTTCCTGCTCGTCGGCGAGGATCACCCGCGCACCGCTGCGCGCAGCCGCCAGGGCCGCGGCCAGGCCGGCGGGGCCGGCACCGACGATCAGTACGTCGCAGTGCTGGTTCATGTAGTCGTAGGTGTCCGGATCGTTCTCGGTCGGCGAGCGACCCAGGCCCGCGGCCTTGCGGATGTACTTCTCGTAGGTCATCCAGAACGATTGCGGGTACATGAAGGTTTTGTAGTAGAAGCCCGGCGGCATCAGCTTGCCACCGACCTTGCCGAGAATCCCCATCATGTCGTTGTTGACGCTTGGCCAGCCGTTGGTGCTGGTGGCGACCAGGCCCTGGTACAGCGCCTGTTGGGTGGCGCGCACGTTGGGGATCTGGGTGGCTTCGGTGGCGCCGATCTGCAGCACCGCGTTCGGCTCTTCGGCACCGGCGGCGAAGATCCCGCGCGGCCGGGAATACTTGAAGCTGCGACCGATGATGTCCACGCCGTTGGCCAGCAGGGCGGCGGCCAGGGTGTCGCCTTCGAAGCCTTTGTAGGTCTGGCCGTTGAAGGTGAAGCTGAGGACTTTGTTGCGGTCGATGCGTCCGCCGTTGGACAGGCGATTGGACTGGCTCATACCTTCTCTCCCAGAGCCTGCGTGGCCGCTTTCGGGCTATCGGTCTTGTCGGTGAATTGCGGCTTGGTACCGATCTTGTAGGTTTCGAGAATCTCGTAGGTCACGGTGTCGCGGGTGGCGTTGAAGTACTGACGGCAGCCGGCGGCATGGATCCACAGCTCGTGGTGCAGGCCGCGAGGGTTGTCGCGGAAGAACATGTAGTCGCCCCACTCCTCGTCGGTGCAGTTGTTCGGGTCCAGTGGACGCGGGATATGCGCCTGGCCGGACGAATGGAATTCCTCTTCGGAGCGCAGTTCGCCGCAGTGAGGACAGAAGATGTGCAACATAGGGATTTCTCCTGTTAGTGGGCGACGGCAGCAGCGCCGTGTTCGTCGATCAGCGCACCGTTGTGGAAACGGTCGATGGAGAAAGGTGCGGCCAGCGGGTGCATTTCACCCTTGGCCAGGCTCGCGGCGAATACGTTGCCCGAGCCAGGTGTTGCCTTGAAGCCACCGGTACCCCAACCGCAGTTGAAGAACATGTTCGGCACCGGGGTCTTGGAGATGATCGGGCACGCGTCCGGGGTGGTGTCGACGATGCCGCCCCACTGGCGGTTCATGCGCACCCGCGAAAGGATCGGGAACATCTCGACGATGGCCTGGATGGTGTGCTCGATCACCGGGTACGAACCGCGCTGGCCGTAGCCGACCCAGCCGTCGATACCGGCGCCGATCACCAGGTCGCCCTTGTCGGACTGGCTGATGTAACCGTGCACCGCGTTGGACATGATCACGCTGTCGATGATCGGCTTGATCGGCTCGGACACCAGTGCTTGCAGCGGGTGCGATTCGATCGGCAGGCGAAAGCCGGCGAGCTTGGCCATGTGCCCGGAGTTACCGGCGGTGACCACGCCGACGCGCTTGGCGCCGATGAAGCCCTTGTTGGTTTCCACGCCGATGCACACACCGTTTTCCTTGCGGAAGCCGATCACTTCGGTCTGCTGGATCAGGTCCACGCCCAGGGCGTCGGCGGCGCGGGCGAAGCCCCAGGCCACGGCGTCGTGACGGGCCACGCCGCCACGGCGCTGGACGGTGGCGCCCAGCACCGGGTAGCGGGTGTTTTTCGAGCAGTCCAGGTACGGAATCTCGTCCGCCACCTGCTTGGCGTTGAGCAGCTCGCCGTCCACGCCGTTGAGGCGGTTGGCGCTGACCCGACGCTCGGAATCACGGATGTCCTGCAGGGTGTGGCACAGGTTGTAGACGCCGCGCTGGGAGAACATCACGTTGTAGTTGAGGTCCTGGGACAGGCCTTCCCACAGTTTCATCGCGTGTTCGTACAGGTGCGCCGACTCGTCCCACAGGTAGTTGGAACGCACGATGGTAGTGTTGCGCGCGGTGTTACCGCCGCCCAGCCAGCCTTTCTCGACCACGGCGACGTTGGTGATGCCGTGCTCCTTGGCCAGGTAGTAGGCGGTCGCCAGGCCATGCCCGCCACCGCCGACGATGACCACGTCGTAGACCTTTTTCGGGGTCGGCGTGCGCCACATGCGCTGCCAGTTTTCATGGTGGCTGAGGGAGTGCTTGAAGAGGCCGAAGCCCGAGTAGCGTTGCATAGTCATTTACTCCAAAACCGCACTCAGCGATAAACCGGGAAGTCCGCGCACAGGGCCGATACCTGACGAGCGACATTGGCCTCGACATCGGCATCGCCGAGGTGGTCGAGGATGTCGCAGATCCAGCCGGCCAGCTCCACGCACTGGGTAACCTTGAAGCCGCGGGTGGTCACCGCCGGGGTGCCGATACGCAGGCCGGAGGTCACGAACGGCGACTGTGGATCGTTCGGCACGGCGTTCTTGTTCACGGTGATGTGGGCGCGCCCCAGGGCGGCGTCCGCCTCCTTGCCGGTGAGGCCCTGACGGATCAGGCTGACCAGGAACAGGTGGTTGTCGGTGCCGCCGGACACTACATCGTAGCCGCGTTTGATAAAGACGCCGGCCATGGCCTGGGCGTTGTCGATCACTTGCTGCTGGTAGGCCTTGAAGCCAGGCTCCAGCGCTTCCTTGAAGCACACCGCCTTGCCGGCGATCACGTGCATCAGCGGGCCGCCCTGGGCGCCCGGGAAGACCGCGGCGTTGAGCTTCTTCTCGATCTCTTCGTTGGCCTTGGCCAGGATCAGGCCGCCACGCGGACCGCGCAGGGTCTTGTGGGTGGTGGTGGTGACCACGTCGGCGTAAGGCAGCGGGTTCGGGTACAGGCCAGCGGCGACCAGGCCGGCGACGTGGGCCATGTCGACGAACAGCAGCGCGCCGACCTTATCGGCGATCTGGCGGAAGCGTGGGAAGTCGAGGGTCTTGGAGTAGGCCGAGAAGCCGGCGACGATCATCTTCGGCTTGCACTCGACGGCCAGGCGCTCGACTTCGTCGTAGTCGATCAGCCCGGTGTTGGTGTCGATGCCGTACTGCACGGCGTTGTACAGCTTGCCCGAGGACGACACCTTGGCGCCGTGGGTCAGATGGCCGCCGTGGGCCAGGCTCATGCCCAGGATGGTGTCGCCGGCTTGCAGCAGGGCCAGGTACACGGCGCTGTTGGCCGAGGAACCGGAGTGCGGCTGGACGTTGGCGTAGTCGGCGCCGAACAGTTGCTTGGCGCGTTCGATGGCCAGGGCCTCGACCTTGTCCACGTGCTCGCAGCCGCCGTAGTAGCGCTTGCCCGGATAACCTTCGGCGTACTTGTTGGTCAGGCCGCTGCCTTGCGCTTGCATTACGCGCTTGCTGGTGTAGTTCTCCGACGCGATCAGCTCGATGTGATCTTCCTGACGTTGCTCCTCGGCATTCATGGCCGCCAGCAGTGCATCGTCATAACCCTGGATTTGGTCTTGCTTGCTGAACATCGCGTCTCTCCCAGCGGCGGCGGTGCGCCTTTCGTCTCGGTGAGGCACGTACCCTGCGGTAGTGCCCTTTGGATGCGATGGTATGACCGGCGCTGACCGGCCAAATGCCTATGGACGCCACGCAAAGGTGCGTTTACGACATGGCCTGGCGCAGAGAGACAAATGCTTGCGGGCGCCACGCGCCGAAGGCTCTATGTCGGTGGCTTGCCTGCGACCGCCAGCCCCCGCCACCGACCAGTGGCGCGACAGGTTTCGGGTTGGCGTGTCGCCTCTGTAGCCGCTGCCGAGCTGGCGAGGCTGCGCTCGAGGACGCAGTCCTCGCAAAACCTCAGCACGCGATATGCCTGGAAGAACAGGTTGCCTGGTTTTACGACCGCTTCGCGGCCGAGCGCAGCCTCGCCAGCTCGGCAGCGGCTACAGGGCGTTCGCAGCGACAACACTCACCGTCAGGCCAGCAGGTTGCGCAGCATCAGCAGCAGGAGGAAATGCCCGGGATACAGCAGATAGGCCCAGCGCCGCATCGGTGGCGGCGAAAAACCGCGCATCCGGCGCAGGATCGCCAGCCCCAGCCACGGCGCCAGCACGCAGGCGAACAGCGCCCAGGCGGCCACCTGATTACCCAGGCGCGCCGCCGGCAGCAGGCTTTGCCACTGGTTGGCCGCCAGGCACAGCAACCCCGGCAGCAGCGCCCAGTACCAGCGGCGCTGCAGCACCAGCAACATCGCCAGCGGCAGCAAGACGCCGAACAGGCCGAACATCAGGTACCGGTCGAACAGCCCGCCGAGCAAGGCCGCTCCGATCCCCAGCCACAGCGCCAGCCCGCCGCGACGCTGCCAGGCGCGGGCCACCAACAGGCCCAGGGCCAGGGTCGGCAGCACATTCAGGGTGTCGGGGTCGGGAATGTACAGCCGGTACGGCACCTCGCTGAGCAGGCTGAACAACAGCAGCCAGCCCAGGTAACGCCATTGCCCCGCGCCCTCGCGACCCACCGCGCCGGCCCGCGCCACATTGGCCGCCAGCGCCAGGCAGAACCAGGGAAACGCCAGGCGCCCGGGCACATACAGCAGATCGAGGCTCCAGCCGACGTAGCGCAGGTGATCGAGCACCATGCAAAGCAGCGCGAGCCACTTGAGCAGGTCCAGGGCGCCATCGCGCCGGGCGGCCAGCGGGGTCAGCAGCGGGTCTGGCATATATCCTCATGGCCTGTGCATTTTTCACCCATAAACAGAGCGTGTGCTCCCCCCTCAATCTTGGGTAAAGTGGCGCTCCACCGATCTCTGCGGGGCCTGCGCTGTCCTGCCGGCCCAGACCTCGTTGCGGACGCTTTACCCAAGGGCTCCTTACCCAGGAGCGCCTTATCCGGAGCCCTTTATCGAAGGACTCCCCTCTCGGACCCTTAGCACGGAAGACGGCCATGACCGACAAGAGCCAACAATTCGCCAGCGACAACTATTCCGGCATTTGCCCCGAGGCCTGGGCGGCCATGGACCAGGCCAACCGCGGCCACGAACGCGCCTATGGCGACGACCAGTGGACCGCGCGCGCCGCCGATTATTTCCGCAAGCTGTTCGAGACCGACTGCGAGGTGTTCTTCGCCTTCAACGGCACCGCCGCCAACTCCCTGGCCCTGTCGTCGCTGTGCCAGAGTTACCACAGCGTCATCTGCTCGGAAACCGCCCACGTCGAAACCGACGAATGCGGCGCGCCGGAATTCTTCTCCAACGGCTCCAAGCTGCTGATCGCCGGCACCGAGAACGGCAAGCTGACCCCGGACTCGATCCGCGACATCGCCCTCAAGCGCCAGGACATCCACTACCCCAAGCCACGGGTGGTGACCCTGACCCAGGCCACCGAGGTCGGCAGCGTCTATACCCCGGAAGAAATCCGCGCCATCAGCGCCACCTGCAAGGAGCTGGGGCTGAACCTGCACATGGACGGCGCGCGCTTCTCCAACGCCTGCGCCTTCCTTGGCTGCTCGCCCGCCGACCTGACCTGGAAAGCCGGGGTCGACGTGCTGTGCTTCGGCGGCACGAAAAACGGCATGGCGGTGGGCGAGGCGATTCTGTTCTTCAACCACAAGCTGGCCGAAGACTTCGACTACCGCTGCAAGCAGGCCGGCCAGCTGGCCTCGAAGATGCGCTTCCTGTCGGCGCCCTGGGTCGGCCTGCTGGAAAACGACGCCTGGCTCAAATACGCCCGCCACGCCAACCATTGCGCGCAATTGCTGGCCGAGCTGGTGGCGGACATTCCAGGGGTGGAACTGATGTTCCCGGTGCAGGCCAACGGCGTGTTCCTGCAACTCTCGGAACCGGCCATCGCCGCGCTGACCGCCAAGGGCTGGCGCTTCTACACCTTCATCGGTAAAGGCGGCGCGCGCTTCATGTGCTCGTGGGACACCGAAGAAGCGCGGGTCCGCGAACTGGCCGCGGACATTCGCCAGGTCATGGCCGGCTGAATGCCCTCGTCGGCCTGCCGCCTCCTGTCGAGATCGGGAGCGGTGGGCCGGCGCTGCGTGACATCAGTTCACAAATTCCTGAACTGATTATTTCCCTCCACTGATTCAACATCACAGGCGTATATCCGAGACTCCGGGGTCAATTTATAAAAACAAGGCACTGCCCCATGACCAGCCTGCCCGCGGCAACGGAAAAAGCCCCGTCCCCCAGCCTCAAGATCGAAACCCGCTCCATCGACTACGTGCCGCGCCACGAGCGCCACGGCAAGGTCTGGCACCAGGGTCCGTTCTGGTTCACCGGCAACTTCGTCCTGACCACCATGGTCACCGGCTTCACCGGCGCCGCCCTCGGCCTGAGCCTGCACTATTCGATCCTGGCCATCGTCATCGGCGTGTGCCTGGGCACCTTCTGCATGGCCTTCCACGCCAACCAGGGCCCGCGCATGGGCCTGCCGCAGATGATCCAGTCGCGGGCGCAATTCGGCCTGCGCGGGGCCATCGTGCCCTTTACCGCGGTGGTCTTCGTCTACATCGGCTTCAACGTGTTCAACGTGATCCTCGCCACCGACGCCATCAACACCGTGGTGCCCGGCGCGCGGGCGCCCTGGTACAGCCTGATGATCATCCTCGCGGTGATCATCGCCGTGGTCGGGCATGACCTGCTGCACGCCGTGCAGCGCTGGCTGACCTACATCATGATCAGCGTGTTCACCGTGCTGACCATCAGCGCGCTGATGACCCTGCAGGCCGACGCCGCCGTGGCCGATGCGCACTTCTCCTGGTCGGCGTTCCTGATCCAGCTGTCGGCGGCCGCCGGCTACCAGATCAGCTACTCGGTGTATGTCTCGGACTATTCGCGCTACCTGCCGCACAAGACCTCGTCGCGCCAGGTGATTTTCTGGACCTACCTGGGCGCCGCGGGCTCGGCGCTGTGGCTGATGTCCCTGGGCGCCTTCCTCGCCTCCGCCCTGCCGTCGCCGGACGCCATCGGCAGCGTCCGCGAAGTCGGCAACCAGATGATCCCGGGCTTCGGCACCTTTACCGTGCTGATCGCCGTGCCCGCCCTGGTCGGCATCATGGCGGTCAACTGCTACGGCGCGATGCTCACCGGCATCAGCGCCATCGACGGCTTCCTGCAGATCCAGCCGAACCTCAAGAGCCGGGTGGTGGGCATCGCCCTGGTGGCGGTGGTGATCTTCCTGATCGCCATGAACATTCCCGACAGCTACCTGGCGAGCTTCAACACCTTCGTGCTGCTGATGCTATATTTCCTGGTGCCCTGGACCGCGGTCAACCTGGCGGACTTCTACGTGGTGCGCAAAGGTCACTACGCCATCAGCGACATCTTCAACCCGGCCGGCATCTATGGCCGCTGGGCCATGCCCGGGCTCATCGCCTATTTCCTCGGCCTGGTCGCGATGATTCCGTTCATGTCCCTGAGCTTCTACCAGGGCCCGGTGGCCCGGTCGCTGGAGGGCGCGGACATTGCCTTTGTCATCGGCCTGGCCGTGGCCGGCGTGGCCTACTGGGCGCTGACCCGTGGCCTGGACCTGGACGCCGAGCGCCTGGCGATCCAGGCCAGCGAACGCCAACTGGAAGGAGCCGGCCAATGACTGGACCGCATACCCTGAAAGTCGCCTGCCAGCAGATCGCCCCACGGGTGGGCGCGCTCGACTACAACCGCGAGCTGGGCCAGCGGGCCATTCGCCAGGCCGCTGCCCAGGGCGCCCAGGTAGTGGTGCTGCCGGAACTGGTGCAAAGCGGTTACGTGTTCACCGATCGGCAGGAGGCGCTGGCACTGTCCGAGGCCCTCGACGGGCCGACGCTGACCCTGTGGAAGGCCCTGGCCGCAGAGCTGCAGGTGGTGATCGTCGGCGGTTTCTGCGAGCGCCTGAATGCCGGGCAAGTGGCCAACAGCGCCGCGCTGGTCGAGCCCGAGGGGCGGGTGACGGTGTATCGCAAGGCCCATCTGTGGGACCGGGAAAAGCTTGTGTTCACTGTCGGCGACCAACCGCCGCCGGTGGTGGAGACCCGCTTTGGCGCGATCGCGATGCTGATCTGCTACGACCTGGAGTTCCCGGAATGGGTGCGCCTGCCCGCGCTGGCCGGCGCCGCCCTGCTCTGCGCCCCGGTCAACTGGCCGGACGGGCCGCGTCCGGCGGGCGAACGCCCGGCGGAAATGGTCCGGGTCCAGGCCAACGCCGCGGTCAACCGCATGTTCATCGCCGCCTGCGACCGCTGCGGCGACGAGCGTGGCGTGGCCTGGGTCGGTGGCTCACTGATTGTCGACGCCGACGGTTATCCGTTGGCCGGCAGCGCCCGTCATCCCCAGCAGCAACTGCTATTGGCGGAGCTGCCCCTGGCGGACGCCCAGCACAAGCACATAAGCGCCCACAACCACGTGCATCTGGACCGCCGCCCGGCGCTGTACTGAGCCCTCCCCGACCGCGGGCAACGCTCGCGGCCCTTCGCCTTTTCGCCCCTGATCCGCACGCGCCGCCAGACATGAACTAGATTGTCTGGCGAGCCGCTGTACCCGCTCGGATAACGACAATAATCAGGAGCGCATCCATGTCCTTACAAGGCAAGACCCTGTTCATCACCGGCGCCAGTCGTGGCATCGGCCGTGAAATCGCCCTGCGGGCGGCGCGGGACGGGGCCAATATCGTGATCGCGGCGAAAAGCGCCGACCCCCATCCCAAGCTGCCCGGCACCATCTTCAGCGTGGCCCGCGAAGTCGAGGCGGCGGGCGGCAAGGCCCTGGCGTTGCAGGTGGACGTGCGTGACGAAGAGACGGTGCGCCAGGCCCTGGCCAAGGCCGCCGAGCAGTTCGGCGGCATCGATGCGCTGGTCAACAATGCCGGGGCGATCAAGCTGACCGGGGTGCAGCACATCGAGCTCAAGCGCTTCGACCTGATGCACCAGATCAACACCCGCGCCGTGCTGCTGTGCAGCCAGGCGGCCCTGCCCTACCTGAAAACCAGCGGTGGGCACATCCTCAACCTGTCGCCGCCACTGAACCTGGCGAGCAAATGGTTCGCCCAGTACAGCCCCTACACCGTGACCAAGTACGGCATGAGCATGCTGACCCTGGGCATGAGCGAGGAATTCAAGAACTACGGCATCAGCGTCAACTCGCTGTGGCCGCAGACCATGATCGCCACGGCCGCCATCGAGTTCCAGCTGGGTTCGCGCGAGTCGTTCAAGCATGCGCGCACGCCGGCAATCATGGCCGATGCGGCCCACGCGATCCTTTCCAGCAGCCAGCGCCGCATCACCGGGCGCTTGCTGATCGACGAAGAAATACTGCGCGAACAGGGGGTGAGCGACTTCGCCCATTACCGCTTCGATCCCGACAGCAGCGAAACGCTGATGACGGATCTGTTTATCGATTGAGCGAGCGGATCAATCTGTAGCCGCTGCCGAGGTACGAGGCTGCGATCGACTGCAAAGCAGTCGCAAACCCAGCCCCTCGATAGGTCAGAAGCACCGAGAGTTCCGGGTTCACGGTTGCTACGCAACCGATCGCAGCCTCATTCTTCGGCAGCGGCTACGGGTTACCGGTCCGACGCTCAATACTCGACCCGCACATCCCCCTTCGGCACGCTGCAGCAGGACAGGATGTAGCCTTCGGCTTCGTCTTCCTCGGTGATCCCACCGTTGTGGTCCATCTCCACTTCACCGCCCAGCTTGAGCACCTTGCAGGTGCCGCAGATGCCCATGCCGCAGGCCTTGGGGATCATCAGGCCGAGCTTGGCCGCGGCGGCGTGGACGGTCTCGCCCGGCGCCACGCGGATGCTCTTGCCGGAAGCGGTGAACTCCACCTGGTGCAGGTCGGCGACGTCAATTTCCGGCGCCTCGGCGGCCTGCTCGGCCTGTTCCACGGCGTCGGCACGGGCTTCCGCCGGCGTCGCGCCGAAGGATTCCTCGTGGTAGCGCGACATGTCGAAGCCGCTGGCTTCGAGCAGGCGCTTGACCGCGTTCATGTACGGCGTCGGGCCGCAGCAGAACACCTCGCGTTCGAGGAAGTCCGGCGCCATCAGCTCCAGCATCTTGTGGTTCAGGTAGCCGCGATAACCGGCCCAGGGCTCGCCCAGGCCGTGTTTCTCGCAGATCAGGTGCAGGCTGAAGTTGTCGATCCGCGACGCCATGTGCTCCAGCTCGCGGTGATAGATGATGTCCTTCGGCGAACGGGCGCTGTGGATGAACACCATATCGACATTGCCGTTGGTGTCGTAGAACCAGCGCGCCATGGACATCACCGGGGTGATGCCGACGCCGCCGCTGAGGTACAGGACTTTCGGGCTTGGGAAGTCGATGGCGTTGAACAGCCCCACCGGCCCGTGCACCGCCAGCTCCTGGCCTTCGTGCAGGGTGTCGTGCAGCCAGTTGGAGACCTTGCCGCCCGGGACGCGCTTGATGGTCACCGAGAAGCTGTATGGCACCGAGGGCGAGCTGGAAATGGTGTAGGAACGCATGATCGGCTGACCTTCGATCTCCAGCTCCAGGGTGACGAACTGCCCCGGCTTGAAGAAGAACATGATCGGCTGGTCGGCCATGAAACAGAAGGTGCGCACGTCCCAGGTTTCCTGGATGACTTTGACGCAACGGACGATGTGTCGGCCATTGGCCCAGGTCTGGGTGGTTACCGGGTTCAGGAAGTTGTTGGACATGCTGATCTCCACGGCCGACTGCCGGCCTTTATGGTGGCGATTGTGCGCAGGCCCATAAACGCCCATTTACCTATCTGCGACATTCACATACTTATCGCGACCAGCCCCCAACCACCGGGGCTTGCGCGTCGGGAACAGATTGGGCCATGTCGCCCATGGATAAGGTTCCGGGCCGCGCCGGCCCCACACTCGCCTCAACTGAGAACCGCTGATTTTTCAGCCTTGCGTCGTAACCGTGGCCGGTGTGACGGGCTTGTGCGGAGCAAGCCCGTTACACCGGCCACACTGCCACTTTCGCCGGCCACACAGATGGCCATGAGGACCAAAACGATGGACGTCACCGCAACCCTGAGCCTGGGCGATCCGATGGAACCCGCACGCAAGGCCACCGCGCAAATGCTCCAAGAACGCGAGCGGACCTTTTCCCTGCCGCAGCCGTTCTACTGCGACGAGCGCCTGTTCGATATCGATATGCAGGAGATCTTCCAGAAGGAATGGCTGATCGCCGGCATGACCTGCGAGATTCCGACCAAGGGCAACTACATGACCCTGCAGGTCGGCAAGAACCCGATCATCGTGATCCGTGGCGCCGACGGCGTGGTCCACGCCTTCCATAACGTCTGCCGCCACCGCGGTTCGCGCCTGTGCACCAGCGACAAGGGCAAGGTCGCCAAGCTGGTCTGCCACTACCACCAGTGGACCTACGAGCTGGACGGTCGCCTGCTGTTCGCCGGCACCGAGATGGGCGCCGACTTCGACATGAAGCAGTACGGCCTCAAGCCAGTGAACGTGAAGACCGCCGGTGGCTACATCTTCATCTCGCTGGCCGAGAACCCGCCGGCCATCGATGACTTCCTGGCGACCCTGACGCACTACATGGAACCCTACGACATGGAGAACACCAAGGTGGCGGTGCAGACCACCTTGATGGAAAAGGCCAACTGGAAACTGGTGCTGGAAAACAACCGCGAGTGCTACCACTGCGGCGGTTCGCACCCGGAACTGCTGAAGACCCTGCTGGAGTGGGACGACGTCACCGACCCGCGCGCCGACCAGGCGTTCAAGGACCACGTGGCCGCCTCGGCTGCCGCCTGGGAAGCCGAGAAGATCCCTTATGCCCACGCCAGCTTCGGCCTGCGCAACCGCATCGTGCGCATGCCGCTGCTCAAGGGCACCGTGTCCATGACCATGGACGGCAAGCAGGGCTGCGCCAAGCTGATGGGCCGGATCAAGAACCCCGACCTGGGTTCGATGCGCATCCTGCACCTGCCGCACTCGTGGAACCACTGCATGGGCGACCACATCATCGTGTTCACCGTGTGGCCGATCAGCGCCCAGGAAACCATGGTCACCACCAAGTGGCTGGTGCACAAGGACGCGGTCGAAGGCGTGGACTACGACGTCGCGCGCATGCGCCAGGTGTGGGATGCCACCAACGACCAGGACCGTCGCCTGGCCGAAGAAAACCAGCGCGGCATCAACTCCACCGCCTACCAGCCAGGCCCGTACTCCAAGACCTACGAGTTCGGCGTGGTCAACTTCGTGGACTGGTACAGCGAGCGCATGCTGAGCAACCTCGGCGCCGAACCGGCTCCGTACCTCAAGGGCGTGCCGGTTCACGGCTGATCCCGGGCTGGGCTTCTGTAGGAGCGAGGCTTGCCCGCGAAGGCCGCGACACGGTGCACCCGAACCACCGCGTTAGCGTTCATCGCGAGCAAGCTTCGCTCCTACGGGGGCAAGCTTGCTGTACGTTTTTTGATCGGAATCCCTCCCGGCCATGGCCGACAAGGCTCCCAGCCTTCCGCGAACAAGTTATCCACACCTCCACCCACAGCAAATGTGGGCAACTCGGCTTTCAGCCGGCGGATCCACTGGCAGAACCTGAAGAAAATCCGTGACTTATCCGGAAAGGCCTTTTCCACAAGGCTTTGATCATTTTTTGAACAACGCTCTGCAAGCCATGTATTTAAAGGCCCGCAGATGAAGGCAAACACCTTATCCACAGAAGCGCCAACAGACTTTGGGGGCAACTTTGCGGCCAAGGGTCGCGAGCTGTGGAAAACCGCCGAATAGCGCGAAATATCAAGGCTTCAGGGCCGTCGGCGGGGCAAAACTGCGGATTTGCCTGTTTTTTGATCAGACCTCTGCAGACCATTGTTTATAAGGCTCTCAGCGGAGAGCGAACATCTTATCCACAAAGAGGCCAACAGACTTTGGGGGCAACTCGACAGCGGCAGAGGACCGAGGGAATTCCTTATCCACAGAAAAACCTTCAGAAAAACCTCGACTTAGCTTGATCGTTTTTCGTACAACGCGCTGTAGCGCTTGATTGGCGAGGCTTGCAGAGAGGGACGAACATCTTATCCACAGAGGCGCGCACAGGGATTGTGGGTAACCGTGGGGTATGTGGCGTTTGGAGGATTTATCGCGAGCAAGCTCGCTCCTACATGGGACTCACACATCCCTGTAGGAGCGAGCTTGCTCGCGATAACGGTACAACGGCTGGCCCGACCCTAGCGGACCACGCCTTCTTCGATCAGCAGCTTGAGGATGGCCTCGGCCCCGGCTTCGGCGCTGACGCCCTTGAGCACCTGGCCGCCACCGCCGCTGGCTTTGGCGGTCGCGGCTTTCATGCGGTCGGCGCCGCTCTTGGCCTTGATCACTTTCAGGCGCTTGGGCCGCGGTTTGGCCGGTTGCAGGGTGGCGCTGGTGAATAACTCATCGTCGAGCACTTCCACCTGCCGCGCCTGCAGCAGCCCACGCCGGGCCGGGCCGTAGGCGCTCTGCCGTGGCTTGGGCGCGGCGTTATCCACAGTGGCGAGGAACGGCAGGCGCACCTTCAGCCGACGGCGCTGGCCGCGCGGCAGGGCTTGCAGCACCAGGGCCACGCCGCCGTCGATGGATTCCACCTGGGCCAGGCCCACCACCAGCGGCCAGCCGAGGTTTTCCGCCAGCAGGAACGGCAGCATGCCCGAACCTTCGCCGGTTTCCGCCTGGCTGCCGGTGAGCACCACTTGCGCCCCGGCATCGCGCAGATAATCGGTCAGCGCCGGCAGCGCATCGGCACCGGCCGACTGCTCCAGCACGTGCATCTGTTCCAGGCCCATGCCCAGGTACGCGCGCAGGGCCGGCTCGGCAATATCGCCGGCGTGCAGCACCTGCAGCCTGTCCCCGGCCAGTTGCAGCCCCAGCTCGACCGCCCGCGCATCCTGCTCGGCGCGCCGGGGCCGGCCGGAAGTCGGGTGGGCGCCGATGGACACCAGGCTGATCACATTGGTACTCATAAGCTCTGTCCTTCCCTTAAGCCGCATCGCGCTTGGCGCCGTTGCGGTAGGCCTCTACCGCCGCGATCAAGGCTTGAAGCAGCTCGGCGCTTTCGCCAATCACCGACAGGTCGGCGCGTTTGATCATGTCGCAGCCCGGATCGAGGTTGATCGCCACCACCTTGTCGCAGGCACCGATGCCCTGCAGGTGCTGGATCGCCCCGGAAATCCCCACCGCCACGTACACCCGGGCTGTGACCCAGGTGCCCGAGGCGCCGACCTGACGGTCACGGGCCATGAAGCCATCGTCCACCGCCACCCGCGACGCGCCTTCGGTGGCGCCCAGGGCCGCGGCGGTTTTGTGGAACAGCTCCCAGTCCTTGACCCCGTTGCCGCCAGAGAAAATGAATTCGGCCTCGGCCATGGGAATCGCCGCCGGGTCCACCGCCACCGCGCCCAGATCCTCGATTCGCGCCAGGCTGCGCGCCACCGTTGTGGATAACTCCACCGGCAGGGCTTCGTGGCGGGTTTCACTGACCGGCTCCGCGCATTCGGCAGCGGCCAGGATCAAGCGCGCCAGCGGTCGAGCCAGGTCCTGCAGGCCGGCACCGGCGCGGCCGATGCATTGCGCGTCCTTGACCTGCCAGACCCGCGTGGCCGGGCGTTCGCCCAGGGCCGCGGCAAAACGCCGGCCCAGTTCGCCGCCACCGGTGCGGCTGTCGGGCAGCAACCAGTGGCGTGGGCTGAACTGGTTATCCACAGCCCGCAGGCCCTGGACTCGCTGTTCCGGTGCATAACCGCTGAATTCGTTGCCTTCGAGCACCAGCAGGCGGTCGACGCCGGCCGTGGCGAAGGCGTTTTCCTTGTGCTCGCCGAACACCACCGCCAGCACCGCGCCGTCCTTGCCGGCCAGCTGATGGGCCAGGCCCAGCAGGTCGCGGTCGTGGCTGCTCAGGCGGCCGCCAACCATGTCCGGCACCACGCTGATGTAGAACGCCGGCTGCGCCACCTGATGCAGCGGCAGCTGGACTTCGACCGCGGCGCTGCGCTTGACCGCCCCGCCCTGCTGGGCGCCGCTGCGGTCGATGCGCTTGATACCGTTGGGGCCGATGAAACCGATCCCGTGGGGGTTCTTGCGGAGGATGCCGTTGGGCCCCATCCAGCTGTGCTGCGCCGGCTGCATGGCCGCGTGCAGCGGGTGCAGGCGGTTACGGGCGATCCATTCGGCCCGCGGATCGCGGCGGATAATGTCGCTCATCAGTGGGCCTCCGCAGGTTCACGTTTGGCCGGGGTCACCGGCTTGCCAGGCGCGGCGTCTTCGAGCAAGGCGTCGGCCACCAGTTCGGCGATGTCCTTGATCAGAGGTCGTGGTTCGACCACGCCTTCGAGCATCGCGGTGCACTGTGGACAACCCACGGCCACCAGCTCGGCGCCGGTTTCGCGGATGTCGTCCATGCGCATGTCAGGGATCCGCTGCTTGCCCGGAATGTCGGTGATCGGCGCGCCGCCGCCACCGCCGCAGCAGCGCGAGCGGAAACCGGAGCGTTGCATTTCCTTGACCTCGATCCCCAGGGCGCGCAGGACCTCGCGCGGCGCCTCGTACTCGCCGTTGTAGCGGCCCAGGTAGCACGGGTCGTGATAGGTCACGCTGTTGCCTTTGTGCTGGCCCAGGTTCAGGGCGCCAGCGCTAATCAGTTCGGCCATATAGGTGCTGTGGTGCTGCACCACGTACTCGCCGCCGAGGGCGCCGTATTCGTTTTTCAGCACATGGAAACTGTGGGGGTCGCAGGTGACGATGCGCTTGAAGCTGTACTTGGCCAGGGTCTGGATATTGCGCTTGGCCAGCAGCTGGAAGGTCGCCTCGTCGCCCAGGCGCCGGGCCACGTCGCCGCTGTCGCGTTCTTCCAGGCCCAGCACCGCGAAGTCGACCTTGGCCGCTTTCAGCACTTTGACGAAGGCGCGCAGGGTGCGCTGGTTGCGCATGTCGAAGGCGCCGTCGCCGACCCAGAACAGCACGTCGGTGGTTTTCTTCTCGCCGAGCAGCGCCAGGTTGAGGTCCGCCGCCCAGTTCATCCGCCCGCCCGGCGCGAAACCGCCCGGGTTGTCGGTGGCGATCAGGTTTTCCAGGACTTCGGCGCCCTTGTTCGGGGTGGCGCCCTTTTCCAGGGTCAGGTGACGGCGCATGTCGACGATGGCATCGACGTGCTCGATCATCATCGGGCATTCCTCGACGCAGGCGCGGCAGGTGGTGCAGGACCACAGGGTCTCGGCGTCCACCAGGCCGTTGACGATTGGCTGGTGCGGATTGCCGCTGTGTTCGCCAATGGCTTTGCCGGGATACGGGCTGCCAGCGAACTTGGCGTCAGTACCGCCAGCCAGGCCAACGACCAAGTCCTGGATCAGCTTTTTCGGGTTCAGCGGCTGGCCGGCGGCAAAGGCCGGGCACGCGGCTTCGCATTTACCGCACTGCACGCAGGCGTCGAAGCCCAACAGTTGGTTCCAGGTGAAATCCTTGGGTTTTTCCACCCCCAGCGGCGCGTTCGGGTCTTCCAGGTCCAGCGGCTTGAGGCCGGTGGAGCGGCCGCCACCGAAGCGTTCGGCGCGGCGGTGCCAGGCCAGGTGCAGGGCACCGGCGAAGGCGTGCTTCATCGGACCGCCCCAGGTCATGCCGAAGAACAGCTCGGACACGCCCCACAACACACCGATGCCGAGGATCGCGGCCAATACCCAGCCACCGAAGTTTTCCGGGAGGATCCCGGCCACCGGCAGGGTCACCAGGAAGAACGACGCCGAGAATGCCAGCAGGCTTTTCGGCAGGCGCATCCACGGGCCTTTCGACAAGCGCGCCGGCGGGTTGCGACGGCGCAGGTAAACGAAGATCGCACCGACGAACATCACCGCCGACATCAGCAGCAAGGCGTAGCCGAGGATGCGGTTATGCAGGCCGAAACCATGCACCAGGATCGCCAGCACGATGGACGCCACCGCGCCGCCGGCCGTGGCCACGTGGGTGTTGGCGATGTATTTGTCCCGCGCCACCACATGGTGCAGGTCGACCATGTAGCGCTTGGGCATGGCCAGCAGGCCGCCGATCAGGTCGACCTTGGACGCACGGCCCCGGCGCCACATGGCCACCCGCCGCAACGCGCCCAGGACAGCCAGGCCGATGGCTGCGAACAGCAGGATGGGAAGAAGGGTGTTCAACATGGTGGAGCTCCCAAAGACCTCGGGCTTAACTACCTGGATGACTTGCTCGTCCTCTGTAGGAGCGAGGCTTGCCCGCGAAAGCAATGGATCTGCCGACATCCATGGTGAATGTCAGTACGTCTTCGCGGGCAAGCCTCGCTCCTACAGGGTTATCCACAAGCGCTTAGAAATCCTTGCAGATCCGCAGGGCGTCATAGATGGCCGCGTGGGTGTTGCGCTGCGCCACGCAGTCACCGATGCGGAACAGCAGATAACCGTCGCCCGCCTGGCTCAACGAAGGCTGCGGCTTGATCGCGAACAGCGCTTCGACGTCGACCTGGCCCTTGTTGCGCGAGCCTTCCTTGAGCGCGTAGTAGATCGCTTCGTCGGGCCGCACGCCGTTCTCCACCACCACCTGGTCGACCACCCGCTCCTCTTTGGCGCCGGTGTATTCGTTCTCCAGCACCGCCACCAGCTTGTCGCCTTCGCGGTAGACCTTTTCCAGCATCATGTCGCCGGTCATGATCACTTCCTTGGGGTACATGCTGCGGTAGTAGGTCGGGAACGACGTACCGCCGATGGCCACACCCGGCTTGATGTCGTCGGTGACGATCTCGACCTGGCTGCCCTTGTCGGCGAGGAAGTCGGCCACCGACATGCCGGTGAACTCGCAGATGGTGTCGTAGACCAGCACGTTCTTGCCCGGCGCGACCTTGCCGTCGAGCACGTCCCAGCTGCTGACCACCAGCCCTTCGGCGGCGCCCCAGTGCTCGTTCTGCTCAAGGAACGGATGCCCGCCGACGGCCAGCACCACGATGTCCGGACGCAGGTCGAGGATGGTCTCGGCATCGGCCGCGGTGCCCAGGCGCAGGTCGACCTTCAGGCGCGCCAGCTCCAGCTGATACCAGCGGGTGATGCCGGCGATCTGGTCGCGCTGCGGCGCTTTCGACGCAGTGGTGATCTGCCCGCCGATGGCCTCTTTCTTCTCGAACAGGGTCACGTCGTGGCCACGTTCGGCCGCCACCCGCGCCGATTCCATGCCGGCCGGGCCGGCACCGACCACCACCACCTTGCGTTTCGGCCCGGTGGACTTCTCGATGATGTGCGGCACGCCCATGTATTCACGGGAGGTCGCGGCGTTCTGGATGCACAGTACATCCAGGCCCTGGTACTGGCGGTCGATGCAGTAGTTGGCGCCCACGCACTGCTTGATCTGGTCGACCTGGCCCATCTTGATCTTGGCGATCAGGTGCGGGTCGGCGATGTGCGCGCGGGTCATGCCGACCATGTCGACATAGCCGCCTTCCAGGATACGGGTGGCCTGGTTCGGGTCCTTGATGTTCTGCGCATGCAGTACCGGAACCTTGACCACTTCCTTGATCCCGGCAGCCAGGTGCAGGAACGGCTCCGGTGGATAACTCATGTTCGGAATCACGTTGGCCAGGGTGTTGTGGGTGTCGCAACCCGAACCCACGACGCCGATGAAATCGAGCATGCCGGTGTCGTCGTAATACTTGGCGATCTGCTTCATGTCCTCGTGGGACAGGCCGTCCGGGTGGAACTCGTCACCGCAGATACGCATGCCCACGCAGAAATCGTCGCCGACTTCGGCGCGCACCGCCTTGAGCACTTCCAGGCCGAACTTCATCCGGCCTTCGAAGCTGCCGCCCCATTCGTCGGTCCGCTTGTTGACCCGCGGGCTCCAGAACTGGTCGATCATGTGCTGGTGCACGGCGGACAGCTCGACGCCGTCCAGGCCGCCGGCTTTGGCCCGGCGCGCGGCCTGGGCGTAGTTGCCGATCACCCGCCAGATCTCTTCCGGCTCGATGGTCTTGCAGGTGGCGCGGTGCACCGGTTCGCGGATGCCCGACGGCGACATCAGGGTCGGCCAGTTGAAACCGTCCCAGCGCGAGCGGCGGCCCATGTGGGTAATCTGGATCATGATCTTGGCGCCATGCTTGTGCATGGCGTCGGCCAGGTTCTGGAAGTGCGGAATGATGCGGTCGGTGGACAGGTTCACCGAGCTCCACCATTCCTGCGGGCTGTCGATGGCCACCACGGACGAACCGCCACAGATCGCCAGGCCGATACCGCCCTTGGCTTTCTCTTCGTAATACTTCACGTAGCGGTCGGTGGTCATGCCGCCATCGGTGGCGTAGACCTCGGCGTGCGCGGTGCTGAGCACCCGGTTGCGGATGGTCAGTTTGCCGATCTGGATCGGCTGGAACATCGCTTCGAAAGCCATTTTTCTTAACTCCGCTTACAACGGCTTGACGGTGAACAGGCCATCGTCGTGGCCTTCTTCGGAACCGCCGTAGACCTGTTCGGCGACGGTGCGGATCTTGCTGCCGCGGGCCGCCAGGATCTGGTCCATGGCGCCGGCGAACCAGCCGGTGAACATGTAGTCGACCTTGCGCCCGACCTTGCCGTACACATAGACGAAGGCCGAGTGTTCGAGCTTGACGCTGGCGGTGCCCTTGTCGAGGTCGATGTCCTGGATCTTGAACAGACCCCAGCCGCGCTGCGACAGGCGCTTCATGTAGTGCTCGAACACCGCGACGCCTTCCAGACCATGGCATTCGGCTTCTTTTTCACACCAGTGCCAGGCGGACTTGTAGCCGGCCTTGTAGAGGATCTCGGCGTAGGCGTCGGCGCCCAGTACTTCCTCGATGCCCATGTGGTTGTTGACGAAGAAGTGACGCGGCACGTACAGCATCGGCAGGGCGTCGGAGGTCCAGACACCGGTTTCGCTGTCGACTTCGATGGGCAGTTGCGGGGCGATCTTGGCCATGTTTCAAAACTCCGGAATTCTTTTGGATTGGTGCATCCGTAGCCGCTGCGAAGGCTGCGATAAGACTCGAAGAGCCTTCCGAGGGCCGCAGGAGCGCGTCTCCTTCGGAGCCGATCGCAGTCTTCGGCAGCGGCTACAGGTGTGTGCTGTGGAGGGTTGGCGTTATTCGCCCCAGACGTCCTTGAGGACGTTCACCCAGTTCTCGCCCATGATCTTGCGCACCACACGCTCGGAGTGACCGCGCTTGAGCAGGGTCTCGGTGAGGTTGGGGAACTCGCCCACGGTGCGGATGCCCAGCGGGTTGATGATCTTGCCGAAGTTGGTCAGGCGACGGGCGTAGCCCTTGTCGTGGGTCAGGTATTCGAAGAAGTCCTGGCCATGGCCCTGGGTGAAGTCGGTGCCGATGCCGATGGCGTCTTCGCCGACGATGTTCATGGTGTATTCGATGGCCTCGGCGTAGTCGTCGATGGTCGAGTCGATGCCCTTGGCCAGGAACGGCGCGAACATGGTCACGCCGACGAAACCGCCGTGGTCGGCGATGAACTTCAGCTCTTCATCGGACTTGTTGCGCGGGTGTTCCTTGAGGCCCGACGGCAGGCAGTGGGAGTAGCAGACCGGCTTTTTCGATTCGAGGATGACTTCCTCGGAGGTCTTGGAGCCGACGTGGGACAGGTCGCACATGACGCCGACGCGGTTCATCTCGGCGACGATCTCGCGACCGAAGCCCGACAGGCCGCCATCGCGCTCGTAGCAGCCGGTACCCACCAGGTTTTGGGTGTTGTAGCACATCTGCACGATCCCCACGCCCAGCTGCTTGAACACCTCGACGTAGCCGATCTGGTCCTCGTAGGCGTGGGCATTCTGGAAGCCGAACAGGATGCCGGTCTTGCCCAGTTCCTTGGCCTTGCGGATGTCGGCGGTGGTGCGCACTGGCATCACCAAGTCGCTGTTCTCGCGGATCAGCTTCTGGCTGGAGGCGATGTTGTTGACCGTGGCCTGGAAGCCCTCCCACACCGACACGGTGCAGTTGGCTGCGGTCAGGCCGCCCTTGCGCATGTCTTCGAACAGCTCACGGTTCCACTTGGCAATGATCAGCCCGTCGATAACGATGCTGTCGGCGTGCAATTCGGCTGGGCTCATCAGGCAGTCCCCTTATTGGCAATTCATGCGCCGAATCGTCTGCCGGCGCTTTGGGGTCAGCATATGCCTCGGTGCCCGGGCAGCCGGGTGCAAAAACGACAGGGGAATTGCCGAAAGCGTCAATCCGCGACAAAGGGTCTGCCGGGCGTCCCTTGCCCCATCTGTTCTTTGTCATGCGCATGGGCCAGAATCCGCCGCATCACTGGATTAGAGGGGGCTGCGACGCAATGAAATCGATCTTCCTGGCTTTGGCACTGCTGGCGACGGGCGCACAGGCGGCTGAAGAGGCCGACAACTCCCCGTGCGACAGCGTCGAACAGGATCAACAGACTCTGGAATGCGCCACCTTCAACAAAACCACCGCCGAGCAACTGCTGAGCGACAACCTGCAGGGCCTGCTCGAACGCCTGGGCACACAATACGGCAGCGACAAGGCGCAGTTGGTCGACGTCACCGCCAAGGTGCAGAACGCCCAGCAGCTGTGGCAGAAACAGCGCGACGCCGACTGCGCCGTCGATACCTTCCCCGCCAAACCCGGCAGCAAGGCCTACGCCATTGCCCAGGCCGATTGCCTGGCGCGCATGAGCGATGAACGGTCGGAATTTCTTGAGTCGATCGGGCAGGAGTAACGAGTCGCCCTCAAGTTTTTCTACAACAGAAATACCGCAATCGCGGGCAAGGACTGGGCGTCCCCCCTGCTCCTACAGAAGCATGGCTGTAACAAGCCATGAGCAATACCCGGACAAGGTTCTCGCCTTGGCCCGCGAGCGAATATAAGCAAATATTGATTAATCTTATAAAAGGCTTATATTCGTTCATGAACAGCATCCTGTGGACCCGTAAGGCCGTCAAACAACTGCTGCGATTGCACAGCGCCCATCAGGTACAGATCCGCGACGCGGTGACCTTGCTCGGCGACATGCCCGACACCGGCAACGTCAAGGCGCTGAGCGGTCACGCCTATGCCTACCGCCTGCGAGTAGGCAGCTATCGAATCCTGTTCGACTGGGATGGCGCTATCAGAGTGGTCAGTATTCAAGAGGTCAAGAAACGTGACGAACGCACCTACTGACATCCAGATCATCAACGGCACGGACGGCAAGCCGGCGTTCGTGGTGATCCCTTATGCGGACTATGTGGCGCAACGCCAAGAGCCGGACCTGATCCCCCATGACGTGGTCAGCCGCATCGTTGACGGCGCCACGCCGATCCGCGCCTGGCGCGAGCACCTGCACCTGACCCAGGACGAGGTCGCCAGGCGCCTGGGCATTTCCCAGCCGGCCTTCGCCCAGCAGGAAAGCGTCGCCAAGCCCCGCCGCGCCACCCGCGAGAAGATCGCCGCGGCCTTCGGCATTCGCGCCGACCAGCTGGAACTGTAAGCTGCACGCCATTCATCGAGAAAAGGTTTTCCCATGAGCATCTGCGGCATCGAAATCAAAGGCAGCGAAGCCATCTTCGCCCTGGTCACCCTGCAAGACGGCACGGCGCAACACCTGGCCAACACCTGCAAGAAAATCGCCCTGGACGACGATGACGAAGCCGCCAACGTCAAAGCCTTCGCGGCCCAGGTGGCCGCCTTCGTCCGCGACAACGGCATCAGCCGCATCGCCATCAAGAAGCGCAGCAAAAAAGGCGAATTCGCCGGCGGCCCGACCACCTTCAAGATCGAAGGCGTGTTCCAACTGCTGGACAACTGCGAGGTGACCCTGCTGTCGCCGCAGACCATCAATGCGCAGAACAAAAAGCACAACTTCGACCTGCCGGCGACGCTGAACAAGTATCAGCATGAAGCCTACAAAACTGCCTGTGCGGCCCTGCTGAAGAAATAAACCCTGACTCTGGAGCGAGGCTTGCCCGCGATGGCGGCCCGCCTGACCCAACGTGTTGCCTGCATCGCGAGCAAGCTGCGCTCCTACAGAATCGGGCAGCTCAGGCCTTTTGGCTTTGGCGCCGGTCTTCCCGCGGGCACTGGGCAAACCGGGCGCGATAGCTGCGGGTGAAATACGAGGGTGATTCGAAGCCGCAGGCGATGCTGACTTCCAGCACGCTCATATCGGTCTGGCGCAGCAGTTGCCGGGCCTTTTCCAGGCGCAGCCCCAGGTAGAAGTTGCTCGGGGTGTCGTTCAGGTGCAGGCGGAACAGGCGCTCGAGCTGACGCCGGGTGACCTTGATCGACTCGGCCAGCTGCAGGGTGCTCAGGGGCGGCTCGCTGTGCTGTTCCATCTCGCCGATCACCTGCACCAGCTTCTTGTTGCGGATGCCGTAGCGGGTGGCGACTTCCATGCGCTGGTGGTCCTTGCGCGGACGGATGCGCCCGAGCACGAACTGTTCGCTGACCTGGATCGCCAGCTCCGGGCCGTGGGCCTGGCCGATCAGGTCGAGCATCATGTCGATGGACGCGGTGCCGCCGGCCGAGGTGATGCGCCGTCGGTCGATCTCGAACAGCTCCTGGGTCACGCTGATCTGCGGATAGGACTCCTTGAACGCCTCGATCGCTTCCCAGTGCAGGGTCACGCGGTGGCCTTCGAGCAGCCCGGCTTGCGCCAGGACCACGCTGCCAGTGTCGATGCCGCCCAGGGTCACGCCTTCCACATCCAGTCGGCGCAACCAGTGCACCAGCGCCGGAGTGACGAACTTCAACGGTTCGAAGCCGGCCACCACCAGCAGGGTCGCGCCCTTCTTCAACGGCTCCAGCGCCGCGTCGGCGTTGACCGACATGCCATTGCTCGCCAATACCGCGCCGCCATCGGCGCTCAGCACATGCCAGCGATACAGCTCGCCGCGAAAGCGATTGGCCACGCGCAGCGGCTCGATGGCCGAGATGAACCCGATGGCCGAGAAGCCCGGCATCAGCAAGAAATAGAAATCCTGGGACATGGAACGCACTCGGATGACGGGCAGCGTGGCCACTGTGATACGCCGTTTCCACGCCGGGTTCAAGACGAAGGTCGCTGCAGTGCAAGAGCCGGTCGCCGCTGTGCGTTTTCAGCGCCCGCCGGCTGCGTAACGTGGCATCACCGGCGCACATAGACGCGGGAACCGACAATAACGACCTGCCGAGGAAACCTTCATGAAACGACTGATCAGCAGTTGCGTCCTTGCACTCAGCGGTACCGTCTTTCTCAGCTCCGGCGCCATGGCCGCCGACGCCGCCAGCTGCCAGAACGTGCGCCTCGGCGTGGTCAACTGGACCGACGTGATCGCCACCAGCGCCATGGCCCAGGTACTGCTCGACGGCCTCGGCTACAAGACCAAGCAGACCAGCGCCTCGCAGCAGATCATTTTCGCCGGCATCCGCGACCAGCGCCTGGACCTGTTCCTCGGCTACTGGAACCCGCTGATGACCCAGACCATCACCCCCTTCGTCGACGCCAAGCAGGTCAAGGTGCTGGCCGAGCCCAGCCTCAAGGATGCCCGCGCGACCCTCGCCGTGCCTACCTACCTGGCGGACAAGGGCCTGAAAACCTTCGCCGACATCGCCAAGTTCGAGAAGGAACTGGGCGGCAAGATCTACGGCATCGAGCCCGGCTCGGGCGCCAATACCCAGATCAAGGCGATGATCACCAAGAACCAGTTCGGCCTGGGCAAATTCCAGCTGGTCGAATCCAGCGAGGCCGGCATGCTCGCGGCGGTGGATCGCGCCGTGCGACGCAAGGAAGCCGTGGTGTTCTTCGGCTGGGCGCCGCACCCGATGAACGTCAATGTGCAGATGACCTACCTCACCGGCAGCGACGACGCCCTGGGCCCGAACGAAGGCATGGCCACGGTGTGGACCGTCACCGCGCCGACCTACGCCGAGCAGTGCCCGAATGTCAGCCGGCTGCTGAGCAACCTGACCTTCAGCGCCGAGGACGAGAGCCGCATGATGCAACCGCTGCTCGACCACAAGGACGCCCTGGAATCGGCCAGGCAATGGCTGGCCGAGCATCCGCAGGACAAGGCGCGCTGGCTCCAAGGGGTCACCACCTTCGACGGCAAGCCGGCCGCCGACAACCTGAAACTGACCAGCCAATAACCACCCCGAACTCCCTCTGCGCAGCGCCAAACGGCTGCGCAGCGACCCACCACGCCTGTAAGGAACCCGCACCATGAACCACGACGTCATCATCACCTGCGCACTCACCGGTGCTGGCGACACGACCGCCAAGAGCCCCCACGTGCCGGTCACCCCGAAACAGATTGCCGCCGCCGCGGTGGAAGCGGCCAAGGCCGGCGCCACCGTGGTCCACTGCCACGTGCGCAACCCGGACACCGGCAAGTTCAGCCGCGATGTCGCGCTGTACCGCGAAGTGATGGAGCGTATCCGCGAGGCGGACGTCGACATCATCGTCAACCTCACCGCCGGGATGGGCGGCGACCTGGAGATCGGCGCCGGCGAAAACCCGATGGAGTTCGGCCCCAATACCGACCTGGTCGGCCCGTTGACCCGCCTGGCCCACGTCGAGGAACTGCTGCCGGAAATCTGCACCCTGGACTGCGGCACCCTGAACTTCGGCGACGGCGACACCATTTACGTGTCCACCCCGGCGCAACTGCGCGCCGGCGCCAAGCGCATCCAGGAGCTGGGGGTGAAGGCCGAGCTGGAAATCTTCGACACCGGCCACCTGTGGTTCGCCAAGCAGATGATCAAGGAAGGCCTGCTGGACGACCCGCTGTTCCAGCTGTGCCTGGGCATTCCCTGGGGTGCGCCGGCCGACACCACCACCATGAAGGCCATGGTCGACAACCTGCCGGCCGGCGCGGTCTGGGCCGGCTTCGGTATCGGCCGCATGCAGATGCCGATGGCCGCGCAGGCGGTGCTGCTGGGCGGCAACGTGCGGGTCGGCCTGGAAGACAACCTGTGGCTGGACAAGGGCGTACTGGCGACCAACGGCCAGTTGGTGGAGCGCGCCGGCGAGATCCTCAGCCGCCTCGGCGCCCGCGTCCTGACCCCGGCCGAGGGCCGGGCCAAGATGGGCCTGCGCAAGCGCGGCTGACCCCGATATCCCTTCTTCTGTAGGAGCGAGCTTGCTCGCGAAAAATGGCTGCATCCGATGCAATTTCTGCGTCTGGAAGATTGCCATCGCGAGCAAGCTCGCTCCTACAGGAAGACCGTGAACTCTTTCAGGAAATGACCATGAGCTTTATCACCGAGATCAAAACCTTCGCCGCCCTGGGCAGCGGTGTCATCGGCAGCGGCTGGGTATCGCGCGCCCTCGCCCACGGCCTGGACGTGGTGGCCTGGGACCCGGCGCCCGGCGCCGAGGCGGCCCTGCGCAAGCGCGTGGCCAATGCCTGGGGCGCCCTGGAGAAACAGGGCCTGGCAGCGGGCGCGTCCCAGGATCGCCTGCGCTTTGTCGCGACCATCGAGGAGTGCGTGAAAGACGCCGACTTCATCCAGGAAAGCGCCCCGGAACGCCTGGAGCTGAAGCTCGAGCTGCACGCCAAGATCAGCGCCGCGGCCAAGCCCAATGCGCTGATCGGCTCCAGCACCTCCGGCCTGCTGCCGAGCGAGTTCTACGAGAGTTCCACCCACCCGGAGCGCTGCGTGGTCGGCCACCCGTTCAACCCGGTGTACCTGCTGCCGCTGGTGGAAGTGGTCGGCGGCAAGAACACCGCGCCAGAAGCCGTGCAGGCCGCGATCAAGGTCTATGAATCCCTCGGCATGCGCCCGCTGCATGTGCGCAAGGAAGTCCCGGGCTTTATCGCCGACCGTCTTTTGGAGGCGCTGTGGCGCGAGGCCTTGCACCTGGTCAACGACGGCGTCGCCACCACCGGCGAAATCGACGACGCGATCCGCTTCGGCGCCGGCCTGCGCTGGTCGTTCATGGGCACTTTCCTGACCTACACCCTGGCCGGGGGCGATGCCGGCATGCGCCACTTCATGGCCCAGTTCGGCCCGGCCCTGCAGCTGCCGTGGACCTACCTGCCGGCCCCGGAGCTGACCGACAAGCTGATCGACGACGTGGTCGAAGGCACCGCCGAGCAGCTCGGCACCCACAGCATTTCGGCGTTGGAGCACTATCGTGATGACTGCCTGCTCGCCGTGCTCGAAGCGGTTAAAACCACCAAGGCCAAACACGGCATGAGCTTCAGCGAGTAACCCTGACGTCCCCTGTAGCCGCTGCCGCAGGCTGCGATAAGGCTCGAAGAGCCTTCCAGGGGCCGCAAGAGCGCGTCTCCTGCGGAGCCGATCGCAGCCTTCGGCAGCGGCTACAGGTTCAGCCCGCCATTTTCGTGAGCCCATGACATGCCCGCACTCACCACCTACACCACCCGCATCAGCCCCGACTGGGTCGATTACAACGGCCACCTGCGGGACGCTTTCTACCTGCTGATTTTCAGCTACGCCACCGACGCCCTGATGGACCAGCTGGGCATGGACAGCAACCACCGCGAAGCCAGCGGCAACTCGCTGTTCACCCTGGAACTGCACCTCAATTACCTGCATGAAGTGAAGCTCGATACCGAGGTCGAAGTGCACACCCAAATCATCGGCCACGACCGCAAGCGCCTACACCTGTACCACAGCCTGCACAAGGTCGGTGACGACCTGGAACTGGCCGGCAACGAGCAGATGCTGCTCCACGTCGACCTCGCCGGCCCGCGTTCGGCGCCGTTCAGCGAGCCGGTGCTGAACAGACTGCGAGACATCGCCGCCGAGCAGGCCGACCTCCCCGCCCCCGCCTGGATCGGTCGGGTGATTGCCCTGCCGCCGGAAAAATAACCGCCCATAAACAGGAGCGCACCGTGAATACCGCCACCGCTTTTGCCGACTTCCGCAGTTACCCGTTGATCAGCGCGTTGACCGCCGTACAAGCCCAGACGGACCGTGTTCAGGTGCAGTGGGCCGACGGTCGCTCGAGCCCCTTTCATCATCAGTGGCTGCGCGACAACTGCCCCTGCGCGCACTGCGTGTACAGCGTGACCCGCGAGCAGGTGCTGGAGATCGTCGACGTCGCCGAAGACCTGGCCCCGACCGCCAGCCGGATCGACGCCCAGGGCTGCCTGAGCATCGACTGGCAGGACGGCCACCTCAGCCGCTTCGACCCGGGCTGGCTGCGGGCCCACGCCTACGACGATGAAAGCCGCGCCGAGCGCCGCGCGCGTCACCCGCACAGCCAGCTGTGGGACAGCCGGCTGCAACTGCCGGTGTTCGAGTACCAGGCGCTGATGGAGGATTCCCAGGCGCTGTTGCAATGGCTGCTGGCGGTGCGCGATATCGGCCTGACGCAAGTCCGTGGGGTGCCCACCGAACCGGGGTCGCTGGCCCAGGTCGCCAAGCGCATTGCCTTTATCCGCGAGAGCAATTTCGGCGTGCTGTTCAACGTGCAATCCAAGGCCGACGCCGACAGCAACGCCTACACCGCCTTCAACCTGCCGCTGCACACCGACCTGCCGACCCGCGAGTTGCAACCGGGTTTGCAGTTCCTGCATTGCCTGGTGAACGATGCCGAAGGCGGCGAAAGCATTTTTGTCGACGGTTTTGCCATCGCCGACGCCTTGCGCCGCGAAGACCCCGAGGCGTTTCGCGCGTTGTGCGAGATCCCCGTGGAATTTCGCAACAAGGACCGCCACAGCGACTACCGCTGCCTGGCGCCGGTGATCGCCCTGGATGCGCTGGGCGAGGTCACGGAGATCCGCATGGCCAACTTCCTGCGCGGGCCGTTCGAGGCCTCGGTGGATGACATGCCCCGGCTCTACCGCGCTTATCGACGTTTTATCGCCATGACCCGCGAGCCGCGCTTTCGCCTGACCCGGCGCCTCAACCCCGGCGAACTGTGGTGCTTCGACAACCGCCGCACCCTGCACGCGCGCAACGCCTTCGACCCCGCCACCGGCGCGCGGCATTTCCAGGGCTGCTACATCGACCGCGACGAGTTGCTGTCGCGGATCCTGGTGTTGCAGCGCTAGACCGCGTCGCGTCAATCGCGAGCAAGCTCGCTCCTACAGAGGCGATGTCGTACCCAGCATCGTGCTACGACGCGAACCTGTAGGAGCGAGCTTGCTCGCGAAAAAATGGCCCAGACACCACCTTTCTCCAGGCAAAAAAATCCCCGATCAAGCCGTGACAGGATCGGGGCAGAGGAGGTTTTCTGAGGAGCCGACACGAGGGTGACCAAACCTTCGATGACCGAGCCGGAATCCAGTGTGCCCAGTCGCCTTCAAGCCAAGTTAGCCGAAAACGACCTGTTCATAGGCATCCCGGCCATTGCGACAATTCGCCCTTGCCGACTGTCCGGGTGGCTACCAGAATCGGCTCACGACCACGCTCCCTGAACAAGGATAAGAGTCATGATGCACGCGGATCTGATTGACCAGGACGACCTGCTCGGCCAACTGAGGGCCCTGGGTTTTGAAATGCCGGCCGGCGCCACGGCCGACCAGGCCTGCGAGTGTGCGGTGCGCGGCTTGAGCGATGCCCGGGCCAAGGCCCTCAAGGGCATGGTCGAGCAAATGCTGACCGGCAATGCCACCATCCTGCCGGCCGTGCGCCAGGCCATCGACAAACAACTGTTGCCGGCCCTGGCCCAATTCCAGAACAGCCGCGCCTGAGCCTTCGCCGGGAGCGGATCGCGGAGTAGAGTGCGGTGCCTGCACACCAAGGAGCCGCCCCCATGATTCGAATCGAACCCTGCCAGCCAGCCCATCGAGCGGACTGGCTGCCGTTGCGCCAGGCGCTGTGGCCCGACTGTCCGGCCGAGGAACACCGGGACGAAATCGCCAGTTTGCTGGACGACCCGCGGCGCTATATCAACCTGCTCGCTTATACCGCCGATGGGCAGCCAGCAGGGTTGGCCGAGGCTTCGTTGCGCCACGACTACGTGAACGGCACCGAGCATTCGCCGGTGGTGTTTCTGGAGGGTTTGTACGTCAGCGCCGAACAGCGGCGCCAGGGCATTGCCGAACGACTGATCGATGCCGTCGCCCAATGGGGGCGGGATCAGGGCTGCGTGGAAATGGCTTCGGATACCGGCCTGGAAAACCTGGTGAGCCAGACCGTACACAAGGCGCTCGGTTTCGAGGAAACCGAGCGCGTCGTGTACTTCAGGAAAAGCCTGTGATTACAGCCTGACGCTGGCGAAGGTCGATTCGTTGCGCGCCTGGCTCAGCGAGGACATCGGGCCAGCCAGCACCAGCGCCTGCGGAATTGGCATCATCGCCACCTGTTGGGCGGTGTTGGAGCCCACGCGTTCGTCACGCGGTGGAATGCCGAAGTACTCGCGGTAGCACTTGGAGAAGTGCGGCGTGGAGACAAAACCGCAGACCGAAGCCACTTCGATGATCGACATCGGCGTCTGCTTGAGCAACTGGCGGGCGCGGATCAGCCGCAGCTTCAGGTAGTAGCGCGATGGCGAGCAGTGCAGGTATTTCTGGAACAGCCGCTCCAGCTGGCGACGGGATACCGAAACGTAGACCGCCAGCTCGTCGAGGTCGATTGGCTCTTCCAGGTTGGCTTCCATCAGCGCAACGATTTCCTGCAGTTTCGGCTGGTTGGTGCCGAGCATGTGCTTGAGCGGCACGCGCTGGTGATCCTGCTCGTTGCGGATACGTTCGTAGACGAACATTTCCGAGATCGCCGCCGACAGTTCACGGCCGTGATCGCGGCTGATCAGGTGCAGCATCATGTCCAGCGGCGCGGTGCCGCCGGAACTGGTGAAGCGGTTGCGGTCGAGGGTGAACAGGCGGGTGCTCATGGCCACCCGCGGGAAGGCTTCCTGCATCGAGGCCAGGCATTCCCAGTGCACGCTGCAATCGAAGCCGTCGAGCAGGCCGGCGCAGGCCAGGGCCCAGCTGCCGGTGCAGACCGCGCCGAGGCGGCGGGACTGGCGCGCCTGGCTTTGTAGCCACGACACATGTTCGCGGGTCACGGTGCGCTGGATGCCGATGCCGCCGCAGACGATCACGGTGTCCAGGGCGGGGGCTTTGTGCATGGAGGCGTCGGGGGTGATCTGCAGGCCATCACTGGCCCAGACCTGGCCACCGTCGACGCTGAGGGTGGTCCAGCGATACAGCTCGCGACCGGACAACTGGTTGGCCATGCGCAGCGGCTCGACCGCGGACGCCAGGGAAATCAGCGTGAAATTGTCCAGCAGCAAAAAGCCGATGGATTGAGGCGCACGGTTCTGGGGTTGAGCCCCGGAGTTGAACGACGTCATCGCGGTATCTCCTCACACAAAGCAGGTGATGGCCTCAGGCGGAGGCTCTTGTTATTGCCATCGTTCTCACGCGGGAGACGGGCTTTGTGATGACAGAGCAATTGCCATGCCTAAAATTGAATGGCCATTCAATAACTCCTGAAAACGACGTCGCGATGCGTCTATATAAGCCGTGCGCAATGTGCGGGTTATCAGTGTCGAATCGGCCTGGAAGGGCCCTGGCCCGGTGGCTGTGAGCAAATCGGTAGCACTTGTGGGAACGGCGAGAAACGTCCCGGGAAAAGAGTGTCACCGCAAGCACAGGTGGGCGCTCAGCCGAGGTCAGCGAAAAACCTGACCGATGAGCCTTGGGACTTACCTGTTTGCGACGCTCCAAAAGGTGGCGAGGGCGTTAGCGGGTGGTCGATTTATGCGCAGTACGTTTGGAAAATGGGGGTGAATCTTCTGGCCTTATCGCGAGCAAGCTCGCTCCTACAGGTGATCGCATGTCTCTATAGGAGCGAGCTTGCTCGCGGTGGACTGCGCAGCAGTCCCGCTGTTAAAGCATCAACACTCCACAGCGCTGACCGCCAAGCCGCCGCGGGATGTCTCCTTGTATTTGTCGTGCATGTCGGCGCCGGTATCGCGCATGGTGCGGATCACCCGGTCCAGGGAAATGAAGTGCTGGCCGTCGCCGCGCAGGGCCATTTGCGCGGCGTTGATGGCCTTCACCGCGGCAATCGCGTTGCGCTCGATGCACGGCACCTGTACCAGGCCGCCGACCGGGTCGCAGGTCAGGCCGAGGTTATGCTCCAAGCCGATTTCCGCGGCGTTGCACAGCTGCTCCGGCGACGCCCCGAGAATCTCCGCCAGGCCGGCGGCGGCCATGGCGCATGCCGAGCCCACCTCGCCCTGGCAGCCGACTTCGGCGCCGGAGATCGAGGCGTTTTTCTTGCAGAGGATGCCCACCGCCGCCGCACCGAGGAAAAAGTCCACCACGTTGGCGTCGGTGACGTCCTCGCTGAAGCGCATGAAGTAATGCAGCACCGCCGGGATGATCCCCGCCGCGCCGTTGGTCGGCGCCGTCACCATGCGTCCGCCGGCGGCGTTTTCCTCGTTCACCGCCAGGGCGAACAGGTTGACCCACTCCATGGCGCTCAGGGTCGAGCCGATCACATTGGGTTTGTTCAGTTCCTGCAGGCTGCGATGCAGCTTGGCCGCGCGGCGCCGCACATTGAGCCCGCCGGGCAGGATGCCTTCGTGCTTCAGGCCCTGCTCGACGCAATCCTGCATGGCCTGCCAGAGCTTCATCAGGCCGGCGCGGATCTCCTCCTCCGAACGCCAGACCTTCTCGTTGGCCATCATCAGTTCGGCCACCCGCAGGTTGTGCTTCTGGCACAGGCTCAGCAGCTCCACGGCGCTGGAGAAGTCATAAGGCAATTCGGTGCGATCCAGGTCCACCACGCCGCTGCTGGCCTGGGCCTGGTCGACGACAAAACCGCCGCCCACGGAATAATAGGTATCGCGGTGCAACTCCCCGGAGTCGCCTTCGGCCACCAGGGTCATGGCGTTGGGATGGAACGGCAGGTTTTCGTCGACCAGCAGCATGTCGCGCGCCCAGACGAAGGGAATCGGCAGGCGGTTGTCGAGCAGCAGGGTATTGGTTTCGCGCAGGGTCTCGATGCGACAGCCGATCTGCGACGGATCGATCGCATCCGGCCATTCGCCCATCAGCCCCATGATCACCGCGTTGTCGCTGCCGTGGCCGATGCCGGTGGCCGACAGCGAACCGTAGAGCCGTACCTCAATGCGGCGCACCTGGCTCAGCAGGTCTTTCTCGTGCAGGGCCTGGACGAACAGCGCCGCGGCGCGCATGGGTCCGACGGTGTGGGAACTGGAGGGGCCGATGCCGATTTTGAACAGATCGAAAACACTGATAGCCATGACTGCGAAACTCCTCGATGAGCACACGCCGGGCGCCAAAACGCCCGGTGGCGAAGCTGCTACGCTCAAGCAGTAATCCGCCGAGATACGCGCATCATCAGGCTTTTGCAGTGTCGTTCGACGTCTCACACCGACTCACTCATGCCCACCAACGCCGTGGCCCGCCGACCTGCGGTTCTGGCCGTTTTTTTGCGGTTCAGATGGGCAAAAAGTGCTGAAAAAAGCTGTAAGCGACCTCACCGACACTGGATGCGACCCTCCCTGTACTGGATACGACGCACCCTGTAGGCGTCAGATTTTCACTGGTACATGATCAGTCTCGACTCGATTGCAAGGCACTGTGGTAGAGCTGTCCCACTCGCCCCAACCGCAACACTTATAAGTGCGGTCAGACACACCGCCAGAAAACACCCAGGAGTCCACCCCATGAAAGGTTCCCCGTCGTTGTTGTTGGCCGCCATGCTGAGTCTGCCGCTTCTGGCGCACGCCGCAGAACCGGCGCAATGCAGCACCGTAAACTTCTCCGATGTCGGCTGGACCGACATCACCGTCACCACCGCGACCACCAGCGTCGTGCTCGATGCCCTTGGCTACAAGACCAAGACCACGATGATTTCCGTGCCGGTGACCTACAAGTCCCTGGCCGATGGCAAGAACATGGATGTGTTCCTCGGCAACTGGATGCCGACCATGGAAAACGACATCAAGCCCTACCGCGATGCCGGCACCGTGGAAACCATCCGCGCCAACCTGGAGAACGCCAAGTACACCCTGGCGGTCCCGGAAGAGCTGTACAACAAGGGCCTGAAGGATTTCGCCGACATCGCCAAGTTCAAGAAAGAACTGGACGGCAAGATCTACGGCATCGAGCCGGGCAACGACGGCAACCGCATGATCCAGAGCATGATCGACAAGAACGCCTTCGGCCTCAAGGACGCCGGCTTCAAGGTGGTCGAGTCCAGCGAGGCGGGCATGCTGTCCCAGGTCGAGCGCGCGCAACGGCGCAGCACCGCGGTGGTGTTCCTGGGCTGGGAACCGCATCCGATGAACACCCGTTTCAAGATGAAGTACCTGACCGGCGGCGACGATTTCTTCGGCCCCAACTACGGCCAGGCGACCATCTACACCAACACCCGCAAGGGCTACGCCGAGGAATGCAGCAACGTCGGTCAGTTGCTGAAGAATCTGTCGTTCACCCTGAACATGGAAAGCACCCTGATGGGTAACGTCCTGGACGACAAGATGAAGCCCGAGGCGGCCGCCAAGGCCTGGCTGAAGAAAAACCCCGAGGTACTCGATACCTGGCTCGCTGGCGTGACCACCATTGACGGAAAACCTGGCCTGGAGGCCGTGAAAGCCAAGCTTGCACAGTAAGTCGCTTATGCCGGGCGGGGTCGCCCGCCCGGGCTGTTTATTCCTTGCATGCGGACGTTCAATACCATGCTCATTGATCAGAAAATCCCTTTAGGCCAGTACATCGCTGCCTTCGTCGAATGGTTGACGCAACACGGCGCCAACACATTCGATGCGATCGCATCGACCCTGGAAACGATGATCCACGGCGTGACGTTTGCGCTGACCTGGTTCAACCCACTGGCCTTGATCGGCCTGATTGCCTTGCTGGCGCATATCATTCAACGCAAATGGGGCCTGACCGCCTTCGTCGTGCTGTCCTTCCTGCTGATCCTCAATCTGGGTTACTGGCAGGAAACCATGGAAACCCTGGCCCAGGTGCTGTTCGCCACCCTGGTCTGCGTGCTCATTGGCGTGCCGTTGGGCATCGTCGCCGCGCATAAGCCGATGTTCTACACCATGATGCGTCCGGTGCTCGATCTGATGCAGACCGTACCGACCTTCGTTTACCTCATTCCTACCCTGACCCTGTTCGGTCTGGGCGTGGTACCAGGCCTGATTTCCACGGTGGTGTTCGCCATTGCCGCGCCGATCCGCCTGACCTACCTGGGCATCCGCGATGTACCACAAGAGTTGATGGACGCCGGCAAGGCCTTTGGCTGCTCCCGCCGTCAACTGTTGTCGCGTATCGAGCTGCCCCATGCCATGCCGAGCATCGCCGCCGGCATCACCCAGTGCATCATGCTGTCGTTGTCGATGGTGGTGATCGCGGCCCTGGTGGGCGCCGACGGCCTGGGCAAACCCGTGGTCAACGCACTGAACACCGCCGATATCGCCCTGGGCTTCGAAGCGGGCCTGGCAATCGTACTGCTGGCGATCATGCTCGACCGTATCTGCAAACAACCCGAAGCCAAAGTAGGGGGTGACGCATGAGCATAATCCGCTTCGATAACGTCGACGTTATCTTCTCCAAGGATCCACGCGAGGCGCTCAAGCTGCTGGATCAGGGCATGACCCGCAACGAGATCCTGAAAAAGACCGGCCTGATCGTCGGTGTGGAAAAGGCCAGCCTGGACATCGAGAAAGGCGAAATCTGCGTGCTGATGGGCCTCTCCGGTTCCGGCAAGTCGAGCCTGCTGCGCTGCATCAACGGCCTCAACACCGTGAGCCGCGGCAAGCTGTTCGTCGAGCATGACGGCAAGCAGATCGACATCGCCTCCTGCACCCCGGCGGAACTGAAGATGATGCGCACCAAGCGCATCGCCATGGTGTTCCAGAAGTTCGCCCTGATGCCCTGGCTGACCGTTCGCGAGAACATCAGCTTCGGTCTGGAAATGCAGGGCCGGCCGGAAAAGGAACGGCGCAAGCTGGTGGACGAGAAACTCGAGCTGGTGGGCCTGACCCAGTGGCGCAACAAGAAGCCCGACGAACTGTCCGGCGGCATGCAGCAGCGTGTCGGCCTGGCCCGCGCCCTGGCGATGGACGCCGACATCCTGCTGATGGACGAACCCTTCTCCGCCCTCGACCCGCTGATCCGCCAGGGCCTGCAGGACGAACTGCTGGAGCTGCAACGCAAGCTGAGCAAGACCATCGTGTTCGTCAGCCATGACCTCGACGAGGCCCTGAAGCTGGGCAGCCGCATCGCCATCATGAAAGACGGCCGGATCATCCAGTACAGCAAGCCGGAAGAAATCGTGCTGAACCCGGCGGACGACTATGTGCGCACCTTCGTCGCCCATACCAACCCGCTCAACGTGCTCTGCGGCCGCAGCCTGATGCGCACCCTGGACAACTGCAAGCGCATCAACGGCTCGGTGTGCCTGGACCCGGGTGGCGACTCCTGGCTCGACCTGGCCGAGGGCAACACCATCAAGGGCGCACGCCAGAACGGCGCCAGCCTCGACCTGCAGAACTGGATCCCGGGCCAGGCGGTGGAAGGCCTGGGCCGCAAGCCGACCCTGGTCGACTCCAACATCGGCATGCGCGACGCGCTGCAGATCCGCTACCAGACCGGCAACAAGCTGGTGCTGCATGACAACAACAAGGTGGTGGGGATCCTCGGCGACAGCGAGCTCTACCACGCGCTGCTCGGCAAGAACCTGGGGTAATAGCGACACGCAAACAAAAACGCCGCGACATCGATCGCGGCGTTTTTGTTTTATCGGGAGTAAGGGGTGCAGTTTTGCTCCCTGTTGCGGGAGCGGGTGTTGCGCTGGGTCAGGGATGGCGCTTCGCGAGCAAGCTCGCTCCTACAGGTCAAATGCAATCCTTGTAGGAGCGAGCTTGCTCGCGATACAGGCGACGCGGTGTAACAGGGCTACACCGCGCCCCTCACGTCTTAGCTGTAGACCCGGCCAAGGAGCTGCCGATGGCTTTCGAACTGATCGAGCACGTCACGGGTGATCTGCTCCTGCGTGAAGCCCATCAAGTCGTATTCCTGGCTGCCGTTGTGCAGGTAGACCTCGGCGCGGTAGTAGCGTGCACGCTCTTCGGGCGCATCGGCCGATTCGCTCGGCGCCGCCAGGTAGCCGTCCAGGCTCACTTCATAAACGAAAGGGTTGCCCTCTTCCATCTCGATCCGCACGCCCATGCAACGCTTGGACTTGCCCAGCAGGGTTTGTACATCCAGGCCCTGGTTGCGCAGCTGGGTAGCGGCTTCTTCCAGCGCCGGCGTCACATGCTTGTCCATGAAACGCTGGACCACCGCCTGGGTCGGCTGCAGGTCCAGCTGGGTCAGGCGCTCGCTGAAACCACGACGACCACGGGCCGCCAATTCCGCCTGTTCCTGTTCGATCTGCGTGTCCTGGCGCATGGCCTTGTGCAGGCCGAACATAAAGCACACCAGCACCACCGAGAACGGCAGGCCGGCCAGCACCACCATGGTCTGCATGGCTTCGAAGTTACCGGCGAACAGCAGGCCGACGGTCACCAGGGTGATCACCACCGACCAGAAGATCCGCAGCCAGTGCGGGGCGTCTTCATCGACATTGCCGCCCTTGCAGGACAAGTTGGCCATCATCACCGCGCCGGAGTCGGCCGGGGTCAGGAACAGCACGAAGCCGACGAAAATCGACACACCGATGACAATCTTCGACGCCGGGTAATGATCCAGCAGCTGGTAGATCGCCATGGACGGCTGTTCCAGCGCCGTCTTGCCAAGCTCCACCGCGCCATGGTTCATCACCAGGTCCAGGGCCGAGTTACCGAACACCGACAGCCAGGCCAGGGTGAAGCCCAGCGGAATCAGCAGCACGCCCGCCACCAGTTCGCGCACGGTACGGCCACGGGAAATACGCGCGATGAACATGCCGACGAATGGCGCCCAGGAAATCCACCAGGCCCAGTAGAACAAGGTCCACAGGCCCAGCCAGCGGTCGGACTTGGCGCTGTCGCCTTCGTACACATAGAGGTCGAAGGTCTTGAGCACCACACCGTTGAGGTAATCGCCGACGTTTTGCACGAAACCGTTGAGCAGGTGCAGGGTCGGACCAAACAGCAGCACGAAGATCAGTAGGCCGCTGAACAGCACGATGTTCAGGTTGGACAGGCGGCGAATGCCGTTTTCCACACCGGATACCGCGGCGATGGTGGCCACGGTGCTCATGACGATGATCACGATCAGCAGGTTGGTGTTGCTGTGTTCCATGCCGAACAGGTTTTCCAGGCCGGAAGACACCTGCATCGAGCCGATGCCCAGGTTGGTCACCAGGCCCAGCAGGGTCACGAACATGCCGAAACCGTCCACCGCGTGGCCGGCCGCGCCTTTGACCCAGCGCTCGCCCACCAGTGGGTAAAGCGCCGATCGCAGCGCCAGCGGCTGGTTGTGGCGGTAGGCAAAGTAGGCCACGGCCAGGCCGACCAGGGCGTAGATCGCCCAGCCGTGCAGGCCCCAGTGCAGGAACGTCAGTTGCAGCGCCGAACGCGCGGCCTGGTTGCTGCCCGGTACGCCTTCAGGCGGATTGAAGTAGTGGTCCAGCGGTTCGGAAGCGCCGAAGTACAGCAGCGAAATGCCGATACCGGACGAGAACAGCATGCCGGCCCAGGCGCCATAGCTGAAATCCGGAGTGTCTTGCTTGGTCCCCAGCTTGAGCTTGCCGTAGGAGGAAAACGCCAGGCCGACGACGAAGACCAGGTAGGCGGCGATCACCACCATGTAGTACCAGCCGAAGCTGCGGGACAACCAGGCCTGGGCAATGCCGAGCAGTCTGCCGGCCTCTTGCGGGGCGATGATCAGAATGGCGGTCAGCAGCAGGATCAGCGCGGTGGAGGTGTAGAACACCCAACCGTTGACCCGCACCTTTTCCGGTGGGGTCTTTATAAGAGAGGCAGAACTCATGGCACAGATGCTCCAGGCAGTGCGAGAGAAGAACACAAGGCAACACGGCACCCGACCAATCGGTTAGTTGGCAGCCGACCGACGGGTGATATAAAGACACCCCGAAAAAAGCCGAACCCGCAGGGGTTGCGTTGAGAACCAGCGTCGAAGGCCTTGTGCAAACGTGCAGTTCGTCACCTGGCCTTAAGCGTCTTGCCCATTCAACACATCCGTCCTCGCTGGCTCACGCTATGCCCTGCTTGGGTTTCAGACTTTTTCGGAGGTCGCTTTTCCGCCATCTACACGCAGGAAGGACCTGGAGGCAGCGACGATTTGTCGCAGATCTTATTCTTTGTTGATTGAACGTTCAATCAAAACAAAATAGACTGGCCCTCACGCCGGTAGCCGTTTCACGACTGCCAGCAGGCCTAAGGAGATGTGCAAGATGCCCAAGGTCGGTATGCAACCCATACGCCGCCAGCAGTTGATCGAAGCCACGTTGCTGGCGGTCGATCAGGTCGGGATGGGGGACGCCAGCATTGCGCTGATCGCCCGTTTGGCCGGTGTCTCGAACGGCATCATCAGTCACTACTTTCAGGACAAGAACGGCCTGATCGCCGCCACGGCGCAGTATCTGATGAGTGTCCTCAGCGAGAACGTCACCGCGCGCCGTCAGGCGCTGGAGGACAGCAGCCCGCGGGCGCACCTCCAGGTGATCATCGAAGGCAACTTCGACGCCAGCCAGGTCAATGGCCCGGCAATGAAAACCTGGCTGGCCTTCTGGGCCACCAGCATGCACCACCCGTCTTTGCACAGGTTGCAGCGGATCAACGATCACCGCCTGTATTCCAACCTGTGCTGTCAGTTCCGCCGCGTCCTGCCGCTGGATGATGCACGCAGCGCGGCGCGAGGCCTGGCAGCCCTGATCGACGGTTTGTGGTTGCGCGGCGCGCTGTCGGGAGACGCTTTCGACACCGAGCAGGCGCACCGGATCGCTTACGAATACATGGATTTCCAACTGGCTAAGCAGGAGCGCTAGAGCACATTACAAGACGCTCGGCCCCCTGAACTGCCACTGACCAGCGCGCCCAGGCTACACGGCACGCCCAGTGGTGAACGCCAACTACTCATGCACTTGCGAGGACTATCAACATGGCCCGTTTCGAACTGCAAAAACTCTACATTGACGGCGGCTACACCGACGCCGGCAGCGACGCCACCTTCGATGCCATCAACCCGGCCAACGGTGAAGTCCTCGCTCAAGTGCAACGTGCGACTAAAGAAGACGTCGAGCGCGCTGTCGTCAGCGCCGAAAAAGGCCAGAAGATCTGGGCCGCGATGACCGCCATGGAGCGTTCGCGCATCCTGCGTCGCGCCGTGGACATCCTGCGCGAGCGCAACGATGAACTGGCTGCCCTGGAAACCCTGGACACCGGCAAGGCCTACTCCGAAACCAAGTATGTCGACATCGTCACCGGCGCCGACGTGCTGGAATACTACGCGGGCCTGGTACCGGCCATCGAAGGCGAGCAGATCCCGCTGCGCACCACTTCGTTCGTCTACACCCGTCGCGAGCCGCTGGGCGTCGTGGCCGGTATCGGCGCGTGGAACTACCCGATCCAGATCGCCCTGTGGAAATCCGCGCCAGCCCTGGCGGCCGGTAACGCGATGATCTTCAAGCCAAGCGAAGTCACTTCGCTGACCACCCTGAAACTGGCCGAGATCTACACCGAAGCCGGCGTTCCGGCTGGCGTGTTCAACGTCCTGACCGGTAGCGGCCGCGAAGTCGGCACCTGGCTGACCGAACACCCGCGCATCGAGAAAGTCTCCTTCACCGGCGGCACCGACACCGGCAAGAAGGTCATGGCCAGCGCTTCCAGCTCCTCGCTGAAAGACGTGACCATGGAACTGGGCGGCAAGTCGCCGCTGATCATCTTCGACGACGCCGACCTGGATCGCGCCGCCGACACCGCGATGATGGCCAACTTCTACAGCTCCGGCCAGGTATGCACCAACGGTACCCGCGTCTTCGTACCGAGCCACCTGAAAGCCGCTTTCGAAGCCAAGATCGTCGAGCGCGTCGCACGCATTCGCGTTGGCAACCCGGAAGACGAAAACACCAACTTCGGCCCGCTGGTCAGCTTCGCCCACATGGAAAGCGTGCTGGGCTACATCGCCAAGGGCAAGGAAGAAGGCGCCCGCCTGCTGTGCGGCGGCGAACGCCTGACCGACGGCGCATTCGCCAAAGGCGCTTTCGTGGCGCCGACCGTGTTCACCGACTGCACCGACGAGATGACCATCGTTCGCGAAGAAATCTTCGGCCCGGTGATGAGCATCCTGACCTACGAAACCGAAGAAGAAGTGATCCGTCGCGCCAACGACACCGACTTCGGCCTGGCCGCCGGTGTGGTAACCCGTGACCTGAACCGCGCGCACCGCGTGATTCATCAGCTCGAAGCCGGTATCTGCTGGATCAACGCCTGGGGCGAATCCGACGCCAAGATGCCGGTCGGCGGCTACAAGCAGTCGGGTGTTGGCCGTGAGAACGGGATCAGCTCGCTGAACAACTTCACCCGCATCAAATCGGTACAGGTCGAGCTGGGCGACTACGCCTCGGTGTTCTAAGGCGAAATTCGCTTCGCCTGCGAGGCCGCCTTCGCGGGCAAGCCTCGCTCCTACAGAAGCACGCAAATCTCCTGTAGGAGCGGAGCTTGCCCGCGATCGAGTGCTCAGCACTCGCCATGGCCAGACCTGACCAACTCCAAAGAGGGTGCATTCAATGTCCCAAGAATACGATTACATCATCATCGGTGCCGGCTCCGCCGGTAACACCCTGGCGACCCGTCTGACTGAAGACGAAGGCGTCACCGTGCTGCTGCTCGAAGCCGGCGGCCCGGACTACCGTTTCGACTTCCGCACGCAGATGCCGGCCGCCCTGGCATTCCCGCTGCAAGGCCGTCGCTACAACTGGGCCTACGAGACCGATCCAGAGCCACACATGAACGGTCGCCGGATGGAATGCGGCCGCGGCAAGGGCCTGGGCGGCTCCTCGCTGATCAACGGCATGTGCTACATCCGCGGCAACGCCATGGACTACGACGGCTGGGCAAAACTGCCAGGCCTGGAAGACTGGACCTACCTGGACTGCCTGCCGTACTTCCGTAAAGCCGAAACCCGCGACATCGGCCCGAACGACTACCACGGCGGCGAAGGCCCGGTCAGCGTGACCACGCCGAAAGCCGGCAACAACCCGCTGTTCCACGCCATGGTCGAAGCCGGCGTGCAGGCCGGTTACCCGCGCACCGAAGACCTCAACGGCTACCAGCAGGAAGGTTTCGGCCCGATGGACCGTACCGTGACGCCTAAAGGCCGTCGCGCCAGTACCGCCCGCGGTTACCTCGACGTGGCGAAAAAACGTTCGACCCTGAGCATCGTCACCCACGCCCTGACCGACAAGATCCTGTTCGAAGGCAAGCGTGCCGTTGGCGTGCGTTACCTGGTCGGCTCCGCCGAAGAGCGCGTCGAAGCCCGTGCCCGCAAGGAAGTGCTGCTGTGCTCCGGCGCCATCGCCTCGCCACAGATCCTGCAACGTTCCGGCGTCGGCCCGGCCAAGCTCCTGGAAAGCCTGGACATCCCGGTGGTCCACGACCTGCCGGGCGTTGGTGAAAACCTGCAAGACCACCTGGAACTGTACCTGCAGTACGCCTGCACCCAGCCGGTCTCGCTGTACCCGTCGCTGCTCTGGTACAACCAGCCGGCCATCGGTGCCGAATGGCTGTTCAACGGCACCGGTATCGGCGCCAGCAACCAGTTCGAAGCCGGCGGCTTCATCCGCACTCGCGAAGAGTTCGAATGGCCGAACATCCAGTACCACTTCCTGCCGGTGGCGATTAACTACAACGGCAGCAACGGTGTGCAGGAGCACGGTTTCCAGGCGCACATGGGTTCCATGCGTTCGCCAAGCCGCGGCCGGATCCAGCTCAAGTCGAAGAACCCGCGCGACTACCCGAGCATCCTCTTCAACTACATGGCCACCGAGCAGGACTGGCAGGAATTCCGCGACGGCATCCGCCTGACCCGGGAAATCATGCAACAGCCGGCGCTGGACGCCTTCCGCGGCCGCGAAATCAGCCCGGGCATCGAGGTGCAGACCGACGAGCAGCTGGATAAATTCATCCGCGAGCACGCCGAAACCGCGTTCCACCCATCCTGCTCGTGCAAGATGGGCACCGATGAAATGGCCGTGGTCGATGGCCAGGGTCGCGTACATGGCATGCAGGGTCTGCGCGTGGTCGATGCCTCGATCATGCCGATCATCACCACCGGCAACCTGAACGCGCCGACGATCATGATGGCCGAGAAAATCGCCGACAAGATCCGTGGCCGCCAGCCACTGCCGCGCAGCAAGGCCGCCTACTACGTGGCGGGCGATGCCCCGGTACGTGGCAAGCCGGTACGTGAAGTGAGCGCTACCGCGCAGTAACTTCGAACGGCGCCGATCGCAACGATCGGCGCCTTTTTGCTGTATCCGGCCTGTAGCCGCTGCCGCAGGTTCGGGCCGCGTTCGGACGATCGGCGGCGCAGCCGACGTAAACCAGCCACCACGATTCACCAGGCAAGAACCCGATTGCCGAATCACAGCCCTTGGCCACGACTACAGTTCTCCAACATTTCCCTGCGCCTCCCTGCTTGATACCGCCCACCGCACGGGCCTAATCTAGGCGCTCGCAGCATTCCCCAGCACCTTTTCCGACCTGGCTTCCAAGCCCTTCGGGCTTTATCGCGAGCAATCGAGCGTCGACCGGCTGCTCCTACAGAAAACCCCTGGCCCGACGCCCGCTTGCTCTCGATAAGGCCTGCAACAGCCAGACTGTTCACATGGAGGTTCCTCAGATGTTCGATTTCCACCCCCAGCTCAAGCAGCGCTTCGCTGCCTTGCGCACGGGCGCCGAATTCTTTTCCCTGCGCTACGTGCGCGAATCCGGCCAGTACCTGTCGGTGCGCAAGAACGTCGCGGAGCCGCCGAGCCTGAGCCGCGACGAAGGCGCGATGCTCACCGTGCGGGTCAATGGCGTCGAGGCTTACGCCGCCACCAACGACCTGTCGCAAAGCGGTCTGCAGGCCGCGCTGCAACGCGCCGAGCAACAGGCCCGGCTGATCGCCGCCCATGCCCTGCTCGACCTGCGCGAACAGGCGGTGTCCAGCGACCGCGGCGACTACTTCTCGCCCAACCTCGACCAACCCTTTCCCTCCCTGAGCGACTGCTACCAGTTGCTCGGCGACGAGTCCGCGTCCGTGCCCAAGGATGAGCGCCTGGTGAACTGGCAGGTCAGCCTCGGCCTCACCCACGTCGAGCAGATCTACCTCAACAGCGCCGGCGCCGAACTGCGCCAGGCCCAGCGCTTCGTCTACCCGGGCATGGACGTCACCGCCTACGACGGCAGCGACAGCCAGACCCGCAGCCTGGGTCGCGAGAACTTCGGCCAGCAGGGCGGCGCCGACGTGATCAGCCGCTGCGGGCTGATCGGCGCCGGAGCCCAGGTCGCCGACCAGGCGCTGCAATTGCTGCTGGCGCCCAATACGCCCCAGGGCCCGCGCGACCTGTTGCTGATGCCGGACCAGATGATGCTGCAGATCCACGAATCCATCGGCCACCCGCTGGAGCTGGACCGTATCCTCGGCGACGAGCGCAACTACGCCGGCACCAGCTTCGTGAAAAGCAGCGACTTCGGCAGCCTGCAATATGGCTCCAGCCTGCTCAACGTGACCTTCGACCCGGACATTCCCGAGCAGTTGGCCAGCTACGGCCATGACGACGACGGCACGCCCGCCAGCAAGCAGTTCCTGATCAAGCAGGGCCTGCTGCTGCGCCCGCTGGGCGGCGCGCTCTCGCAATTTCGCGCCAGCCTCGACGGCGTGGCCAACAGCCGCGCCTGCAGCTGGAACCGCCCGCCCATCGACCGCATGGCCAACCTCAATATCGAGCCCGGCGACCAGCCGCTGGCGCAACTGATCGGCGGTATCGAGAACGGCATCCTGATGTCCACCAACCGTTCCTGGTCCATCGACGATGCGCGCAACAAGTTCCAGTTCGGCTGTGAATGGGGCCAGTTGATCGAGAACGGCGAACTCAAGGGCGTGGTGAAAAACCCCAACTACCGGGCGATTTCCGCGCACTTCTGGAAAAACCTCAGCGCCGTCGGCGACGCCAGCACCTTCAAGGTCCTGGGCACGCCGAACTGCGGCAAGGGCGAACCGAACCAGGTGATCCGCGTCGGCCATGCCTCGCCGGCCTGTGTGTTCAGCCATGTCGATGTATTTGGAGGAGATGCCTGATGAGTACGTCCCTGAATCAGGCCGAGCAGTTCAAGGCTTTGGTGGACTGGCTGCGCGATGCCGTGCGCGAGCCCGAACAGTTCACCCTGAGCTACGCCGCCGAGTCTTCGCAGTTCATCCGTTTCAACCACGCCAAGGTGCGCCAGGCCGGGCAAGTGCAGCAGGCCAGCCTCGGCTTCAAGCTGATCGACGACGGGCGCCATGCCGACCTCGAGATCACCCTCGCCGGCGACCCGCAGGTCGATATCCAGCGCCTGGCCGAAGGCCTGCAACAGTTGCGCGAGACCCTGCCGCTGCTGCCCCGGGACCCGTACCTGCTGCTCAACCCCGATGCCTGGAACACCCACAATGTGCAGGAGCACCCGCTGCCCAGCAGCGAGCAGGTGGTGGCCGAAATCGGCCAGGCCGCCGCCGGGCTGGACCTGGTGGGGTTCTATGCGGCAGGTCCCATCAGCCGTGGTTTTGCCAGTTCCTTGGGAGCCTTTGGCTGGCACCAGGCCAACAGCTTCAACTTCGATTTCAGCCTGTTCCACGAAAATGGCCAGGCCGTCAAAGCCAGCTACGCCGGGCACGAATGGAGCAGCCAAGGCTTCGCCCAGCGCTTCCAGCAGGCCCGGGAACAGCTGGCGTTTCTCGGACGACCGTTGCGCACCCTGGCGCCCGGGCAGTATCGCGCCTACCTGGCGCCGGCGGCCCTGGAAGAAATCATGGGCATGCTGAGCTGGGGCGGGTTTTCCGCACAGTCCATCGCCAGCAAGCACAGCCCGCTGCAAAAGCTCTATGCCGGCGATGCCAGCCTGAGTCCCCTGGTGTCGCTGGACGAGCAGGTCAGCGGCTCGTTGAGCCCGGCATTTTCCGATGAAGGCTACCCGCGCAGCGACCTGTCGCTGATCGCCGGCGGCGTCGCCCAAGGGCAACTGATCAACTCGCGCAGCGCCGCCGAATACAGCCTGGCCACCAATGGTGCCGGCAGCGGCGAATACCCCAGCGCGTTGAACATGGCGCCCGGGCAGTTGTCGCAGCAGGAGATTCTCAAGCAACTGGGCACCGGCCTGTACATCAGCAACCTGTGGTACCTGAACTACTCGGACCAGCCGGCGGCGCGCCTGACCGGCATGACCCGCTTCGCTACCTTCTGGGTGGAGAACGGCGAGATCCAGGCTCCGGTCAGCACCATGCGTTTCGATGACAGCGTCTACAGCCTGCTGGGTTCGCACCTGGAAGGCCTGACCCGGGAGCGCGAGCTGCTGCTGTCGGCCAGTACCTACAGCCAGCGCCAGACCGCCTCGGCGCAACTGCCGGGCGCACTGGTGAGCCGGCTGACGTTGACCTTGTAACCGCTGTCGCACGCAAATCTCGCTCCTACGGGATGGCGTCTGTAGGAGCGAGGCTTGCCCGCGATGCGGTTGCAGGGGGGATAGGTGTTCACAACAAGAAAGAGGTCCCATGCCCAACCGTGCCGAACTTGACGCCACCACCGCCCGCTGGCTGCCGTGGGTGGTGGCCATCGCCTTTTTCATGCAATCCCTCGACGGGACCATCCTCAATACCGCCCTGCCGGCCATGGCCCGCGACCTGGCGGAAGATCCGTTGCGCATGCAGGGCGTGGTCATCGCCTACATGCTCACCGTGGCGCTGCTGATCCCGGCTTCCGGCTGGATCGCCGACCGTTTCGGCACCAAGAAGATCTTCTTCGGCGCCATCCTGCTGTTCAGCATCGGCTCGTTGCTCTGTGCCCTGTCCAACTCCCTGAGCATGCTGGTCGGCGCCCGGGTGATCCAGGGCCTGGGCGGCGCCCTGATGCTGCCCGTCGGCCGGCTGGTGGTGCTGCGCGCCTACCCGCGCTCGGAACTGGTGCGGATCATGGGTTTCATCACCATTCCCGGGCTGCTCGGCCCGCTGATCGGCCCGACCATGGGCGGCTGGATGGTGCAGTACCTGACCTGGCACTGGATCTTCCTGATCAACCTGCCGGTGGGCGCGATCGGCTGTTATGCCGTTTGGAAGTTCATTCCCGACCTGCGCGGCAGCGAGCGCACGCGTTTCGACGGCCTGGGCTTTTTGCTGTTCGGCGCGGCGATGGTGCTGATCACCATCGCCATGGAAGGCCTGGGCGAACTGCACCTGCCGCACCTGCGGGTGATGTTGCTGCTGTTCGGCGGCCTGGCCTGCCTCGCGGCCTACTGGCTGCGGGCCGGGCATATCGACAACCCGCTGTTCGCGCCTTCGCTGTTCAAGGTGCGGACCTTTGCCGTAGGCATCCTCGGCAACCTGTTCGCCCGCCTCGGCAGCGGCGCCCTGCCGTTCCTGGTGCCCTTGCTGCTGCAAGTGGCCCTCGGTTATTCACCGTCCCAGGCCGGGATGAGCATGCTGCCGCTGGCCGCCGCGGCGATGCTCGCCAAGTCCATCGCCCGCCCGCTGATCGAACGCCTGGGCTACCGCATCGTCCTCACCGGCAACACCCTGGCGCTGGGGATCATGCTCGCCAGCATGGGTCTAGTGACGGAACAGACGCCCTACCCGCTGCTACTGGGCATGCTGGCGGTGCTGGGGGCGATCAACTCGCTGCAGTTCACGGCGATGAACACCGTGACCCTGATCGACCTCGACGACGCTTCCGCCAGCAGCGGCAACAGCCTGCTGTCGGTGGTGGCGCAACTGTCCCTGAGCCTGGGGGTAGCCTGCGCCGGCGCGCTGCTCGGCGGCTTCACCGCCGAAGTCGGCAACGATGGCGTGAACACCGTGCTCGGCGCCTTCCAGCTGACCTTCCTCACGGTGGGGATCATGGCAATGCTGGCGGCGGCGATCTTCCTGCAGCTGTCGCCCAAGGACGGCCGACGGGCGAAGAAGGTCCAGGAGCATATCGAGCACTGAGCCGCATCGGATAAAACATGCAGCTCGATTGACGTCGGCTGCGCCGCCGATCGCAGCCTTCGGCAGCGGCAACAGGAGCGAGCGATCGCTCGCTCGTCCAGAAATTGCAGGTAAAGGGAGCGGGACTGATACACTGCGCGACATTTTGTTTTGCAGGCCCGTCCCGTGACCACCATTGCCACCGCTTTTAATACTTTGCCGCTGTCCGCCGCCATGCTGGCTAACCTCGACTCACTCGGTTATGCCCAGATGACGCCGGTCCAGGCGCAAAGCTTGCCGGTGATCCTCAAGGGGATGGACCTGATCGCCCAGGCCAAGACCGGCAGCGGCAAGACCGCCGCGTTCGGCATCGGCCTGCTGAACCCGATCAATCCGCGCTACTTCGGTTGCCAGGCCCTGGTGATCTGCCCGACCCGCGAGCTGGCCGACCAGGTGGCCAAGGAAATCCGCCGCCTGGCCCGCGCCGAAGACAACATCAAGGTCCTGACCCTGTGCGGCGGCGTGTCCTTCGGCCCGCAGATCGCCTCGCTGGAACACGGCGCGCACATCATCGTCGGCACCCCGGGCCGCCTGTCCCAGCACCTGCGCAAGGGCTCGCTGAAACTCGACGGCCTCAACACCCTGGTCCTCGACGAAGCCGACCGCATGCTGGACATGGGCTTCTACGACCCGATCGAAGAAATCATCGCCTACACCCCCGAGCGCCGGCAGACCCTGCTGTTCTCCGCCACCTACCCGGTGGGCATCAAGCAGCTGGCCTCGAAGTTCATGCGCGACCCGCAGCAGGTGAAGGCCGAAGCCCTGCACGCCGACAGCCAGATCGAACAGCGTTTCTACGAGATCTCGCCGGAAGAACGCATCGACGCGGTGGTCAAGGTGCTGAACCACTTCCGTCCAGAGTCCTGCGTGGCCTTCTGCTTCACCAAGCAGCAGGTCCAGGAAACCGTCGACCACCTGACCGCCAAGGGCATGTCCGCGGTGGGCCTGCACGGCGACCTGGAACAGCGCGACCGCGACCAGGTATTGGCGATGTTCGCCAACCGCAGCACCTCGGTGCTGGTGGCCACCGATGTGGCCGCCCGCGGCCTGGACATCGATGCCCTGGACATGGTGATCAACGTCGAGCTGGCGCGGGATTCGGAAATCCACATCCACCGCGTCGGGCGCACCGGCCGCGCCGGCGAGAAGGGCCTCGCGGTCAGCCTGGTGGCGCCGTCCGAGGCGCACCGCGCCCAGGCCATCGAGCAATTGCAGAAGTCGCCCTTGAACTGGGAACAGATCGACAGCCTGAAGTCCCAGGGCGGCGGCCCGCTGCTGCCGGCCATGAGCACCCTGTGCATCGGCGCCGGGCGCAAGGACAAAGTGCGTCCGGGCGACATCCTCGGCGCCCTGACCGGTGAAGCCGGCATCCCCGGCACCCAGGTCGGCAAGATCGCGATCTTCGACTTCCAGGCCTATGTCGCCGTGGACCGCGGCATCGCCAAGCAGGCCCTGCAACGCCTGAACAGCGGCAAGATCAAGGGCCGTTCGCTGCGCGTGCGCATCCTGTAATACCACCGCGGCCAATGCCTGCTCTCCTGTAGGAGCGAGGCTTGCCCGCGATCAAGGCACCGCGGTCTGCCAGGTACAACCGCATCATCGTTCATCGCGGGCAAGCCTCGCTCCTACGGGAACGGGGTTGCCTCGACACTTGTGTGAGGACACCGTTTTGCGCTCTACCGAAGTCGTGATCATTGGCGCTGGCGCCGCAGGGTTGATGTGCGCGCTGACCGCGGCCGGCCGTGGCCGCCAGGTGCTGCTGCTGGACCACGCCAACAAGGCCGGCAAGAAGATCCTCATGTCCGGCGGCGGGCGCTGCAACTTCACCAATATGTACACCGAGCCGGGCAATTTCCTCTCGCACAACCCGCATTTCTGCAAGTCGGCCCTGGCCCGCTACACCCAGTGGGATTTCATCGGCCTGGTGGCCAAGCACGGCGTGCCGTACCACGAGAAAAAACTCGGCCAGCTGTTCTGCGACAACAAGTCCAGCGACATCCTCGGCATGCTGCTCGACGAGTGCGACCAGGTCGGCGTCCAGCTGCACCTGGACACCTCGATCCAGCAGATCGAGAAGCTCGACAGCGGCTACCTGCTGGAAACCACCCTCGGCCAGCTCCAGTGCCAATCCCTGGTGATCGCCACCGGCGGCCTGTCGATTCCGACCCTGGGCGCCACCGGCTTCGGCTATCAGGTGGCCAAGCAGTTCGGCCACGAGCTGCTACCGACCCGCGCGGGCCTGGTGCCGTTCACCATCACCGACCAGCTCAAGGAGCTGTGCGGCGAGCTATCCGGTACCTCGGTGGACTGCCTGGTGAGCTGCAACGACATGAGCTTTCGCGAGAACATCCTGTTCACCCACCGAGGCCTGAGCGGTCCGGCGATCCTGCAGATTTCCTCGTTCTGGGAATCCGGCGACACGGTGGAGATCAACCTGCTGCCGGACCACGACGCCGCAAGCTGGCTGCAACAGCAACAGGCCGAACGCCCGAACAGCGAGCTGAAGACCCTGCTCGGCGAGATCTTCACCAAGAAGATGGCCGGCCTGCTGGCGGACAACTGGTTCGTCTCCAAGCCGATGAAGCAGTACACCCACGCCGAACTGGCGCAGATCGCCGAGCAACTGGCGTGCTGGAAAGTGGTCCCGGCCGGCACCGAGGGTTATCGCACCGCCGAAGTGACCCTGGGCGGCGTCGACACTCGCGAGGTATCGTCCAAGACCATGGAGTCGCTGAAGAGCCCGGGGCTGTATTTCATCGGCGAGGTGCTGGACGTCACCGGCCACCTGGGCGGCTTCAACTTCCAGTGGGCCTGGGCCTCCGGCTACGCGGCCGCGCAGTACGTCTGATCCGCCGGCATTCGCCTGGCCTGTAGCCGCTGCCCCAGGAGCCGCAGAACCGGCCACTGCGGTGGGACAGGCCGAACACGGTCGCCTGTTATGCGGCCGCTGCGCGCCCGATCGCAGCCTCGCGGGGCTCGGCAGCGGCTACAAGGCTTCCCCGTATCCTGTAGCCGCTGCCGCAGGCTGCGATAGATCCGCAGGACCTCGGGGGTGCCAGATCGCTGCGCCCCTTCGGGTCGATCGCAGCCTTCGGCAGCGGCTACAGGTACCGATGAACATCAGCGGGAACAGAATTTGCTGTCGGATGTGACGACCCCATTGCGCGGTCGTCAATACTGGCTCAATTTAGCGGCATCGCCCCGGAAGGCTTTCTCACTTCATGTCATCGACCAGCTTTCGTCAGTCACTGCGGCGCCTTTGGGCGCTGGATAAATTCAGCTACAGCGTGCGGGTGTTCATCGCTCTGACCGGGAGCATGGCGCTGTGCTGGTACCAGGACGAAATGGCCTTGCTGATTCCCTTGTTCCTGGGGATTATCGCCAGCGCCCTGGCCGAGACCGACGACAGCTGGCAAGGCCGGATCAATGCCCTGGCCGTGACCCTGGTGTGTTTCAGCGTCGCTGCCCTTTCCGTCGAACTGTTGTTCCCCTACCCCTGGATCTTCGTCATCGCCCTGGCGCTTGCCAGCTTCGGCCTGACCATGCTCGGCGCCCTGGGCGAACGTTATGGGGCGATTGCCTCGGCGACCCTGATCCTGTCGGTCTACACCATGATCGGCGTGGACCAGCGCGGCGGCGCCGTCACCGACTTCTGGCACGAACCGCTGCTGTTGGTGGCCGGTGCCGCCTGGTACGGCCTGCTGTCGGTACTCTGGCAGGCGATGTTTTCCAACCAGCCGGTGCAGCAGAGCCTGGCGCGCCTGTTCCGCGAGCTGGGCTATTACCTCAAGCTCAAGTCGTCGCTGTTCGAGCCAATCCGCCAACTGGACGTGGAAGCACGCCGGCTGGAACTGGCGCAGCAGAACGGCCGGGTAGTGGCGGCCCTGAACGCCGCCAAGGAAATCATCCTGCACCGGGTCGGCAACGGCCGGCCGGGCTCCAAAGTCAGCCGCTACCTGAAGCTGTACTTCCTCGCCCAGGACATCCACGAACGCGCCAGCTCGTCCCACTACCCCTACAACGCCCTGGCCGATGCGTTCTTCCACAGCGACGTACTGTTCCGCTGCCAACGCCTGCTGCGCCAGCAGGGCAAGGCTTGCCGGGCCCTGGGCGAATCCATCCAGTTGCGCCAGCCCTTCGTCTACGACGCCAGCTTCGCCGAAGCCCTGAGCGACCTGCACGCCTCCCTGGAACACCTGCGCATCCAGAGCAACCCGGCCTGGCGCGGCCTGCTGCGTTCGCTGCGGGCGCTGGCCGCCAACCTCGGCACCCTCGACCGCCTGCTCAGTGACGCCAGCAACCCCGACGCCCTGGCCGACGCCACCGACAGCAGCCTGCTGGACCGTTCGCCGCGCAACCTCAAGGACGTCTGGACCCGCCTGCGCACCCAGCTGACCCCGACGTCGCTGCTGTTTCGCCACGCCCTGCGCCTGCCCCTGGCCCTGAGCATCGGCTACGGCATGGTGCACCTGATCCACCCCTCCCAGGGTTACTGGATCATCCTCACCACCCTGTTCGTCTGCCAGCCGAACTATGGCGCCACGCGGCGCAAACTGGGCCAGCGGATCATCGGCACCGCCATCGGCCTGGTGGTCGCCTGGGCGCTGTTCGACCTGTTCCCCAGCCCGCTGGTGCAGTCACTGTTCGCGATTGCCGCCGGGGTGGTGTTCTTTACCAACCGCACCACCCGCTACACCCTGGCCACCGGCGCCATCACCATCATGGTGCTGTTCTGCTTCAACCAGGTGGGCGACGGCTACGGGCTGTTGCTGCCACGCCTGTTCGATACCCTGCTGGGCAGCCTGATCGCCGGCCTGGCGGTGTTCCTGTTCCTGCCGGACTGGCAGGGCCGACGCCTGAATAAGGTGCTGGCCAATACCCTGACCTGCAACAGCATCTACCTGCGGCAGATCATGCAGCAGTACGCGGCCGGCAAGAGCGATGACCTGGCTTACCGCCTGGCCCGGCGCAACGCCCACAACGCCGACGCGGCGCTGTCCACCACCCTGGCCAACATGCTGATGGAGCCTGGGCACTTTCGTAAGGAAGCGGACGTCGGCTTTCGCTTCCTGGTGCTCTCGCACACCCTGCTCAGTTACCTCTCCGGCCTCGGCGCGCATCGGGAAACCCAGCTGCCGGCGGAAGTCCGCGAGCACCTGATCGGCGGGGCCGGGATCAGCCTGGCCAGCAGCATCGATGAAATCGCCCAGGGCCTGGCGAGCAAGCAGCCGGTGGCGATCCAGAGCGATGCCGAAGAGGCCCTGGCCAATGAGCTGGAGCAGATGCCGGACGAGATCGATGAAGGCCAGCGGCTGGTGCAGACCCAACTGGCGCTGATCTGCCGCCAACTGGGCCCCTTGCGGACCCTGGCGGCGCATCTGATCAAGGCGGCCTAAGAGCAGCTGCAAGCTTCAAGCTGCAAGACGGGTGCGGACTGCCTTGCTTGTAGCTTGTAGCTTGTAGCTTGTAGCTTGTAGCTTGTAGCTTGTAGCTTGCCGCTGCCCCCCTTACATCCCATGCTGGCGCAGCAAGCGGTCGTAGCTGCCGTCGGCTTTCATCGCCTCGATCTCTCGATCGAACCCCGCCACGATCTGCGCATGTGCGGGGTTCTTCAGGCTGACCAGGATATGCAGGCCGTTCTCGCTCAGGGAATTGGGCAGGAACTCCACCGCGTTACGCACCCGCGGCGACTCCCGCGCCAGGTAATAGCGGGCAACGTACTCGTCCTCCAGGGTCAGCTTGACCCGGTCGGCTGCCAGCATGCGCACCGCCATCGCGAAGTTGTGCACCAGGACCTTCTGCAGTTCTGGATCGCTGTCGAAATCGGGGGAGTAGGCATAACCGCGCACCACCGCGATGGGGTACTGGTGCAGTTGCTTGAGGTTGGTGTATTCGATGGGGGCATCCTTGCGCCGGATGAAGCGCACCCGATTGACCAGATACTCCGAGGAGAATTGCCCCAGCTGGGTGCGGGCCTCATTGAACCAGGCATTCACCAGCACGTCGTAACGCCCCTCGCCGACGCCAAGCAAGGCCCGCGCCCAGGGCACCTGTTCGAACTCGCTGGCATAACCGGCCCGGGCCAGCGCGGTGCTGACGATGTCGGTGGCCAGCCCGCCGTTGACCAGCGTCGCATCCGTGAAGGGCGGCCAGACGTCGGCGACCAATCGCAATTTTTCCGCATAAGCGCTCTGGCCCAGCAACAGCAATCCGATCAAAGCAAAGGCTCGATGCAATCGCGGCATGCTAAAAGATCCTTAGCGGGCGGACAGCCCTGCGTGTTTTTTTGCCCAGACTCGAGGTTCTCCGGCCGGCGGACGGCCACGACCCAGCCCCTAACAGTAGCTTATGGGTGCCACTGCACAGCGCTTCAGCGCAGATTACACAAAGAAGACCGCCACGAACCAATGCGATGATGGCATTTTGACCTACCTCACAGAAACGCCACTCCCGCGCCAGACAAGACAAGCCACCCGCCAGGCGCTTAACATCCGGGCACCGCTTTCCAAAGGATGAAACGATGACAATCGAATGGGTCTGCAAACACCACACCGATCTGGGCAAGGAGCAGTTGTACGCGATCCTGCAGTTGCGTACCGAAGTCTTCGTGGTCGAGCAGAAATGCGCCTACCAGGAAGTCGATGGCCAGGACCTGGAAGGCGACACCTGCCACCTGATGGCCTGGGATGATGACCAGCTGGTGGCTTATCTGCGCCTGCTCGACCCGACCTCCCAGGGCGGCGACGTGGTCATCGGCCGCGTGGTGATCGCCCCGCAAGCGCGGGGCAAGAGACTGGGCCATGAACTGATGGAGCACGCCCTGAAACAGGCGCAGAAACGCTGGCCGCAGATGCCGATCTATCTGTCGGCCCAGGCGCATTTGCAGGGGTATTACGGGCGCTACGGCTTCAACGTCGTGGGCGAGGAGTACCTGGAAGACGATATTCCCCATATCGGCATGCGCCGGGCCTGAGAACGCTATCGCGAGCAAGCTCGCTCCTACAGGGACGGCACAAATCCTGTGGGAGCGAGCTTGCTCGCGATAGGATCGACCGGCTGCCGAGTTCCCTCAGGGATACTCCAGCACCGTCTTGATCCGCGACAGGTTCGCTTCGATCCAGCCCTTGTCGATCGCGCCCCAGCTTTTGATCCGATAGCTGCCGGCATGATTGCGCGCGCCGTCCTGCTGCTCGAACTCACAGACGATATCCAGATCCGCCAGGGCGGCGATGGTGTCCTGCGCCGTGCGCCGCGGCATGCCGGTGGCCTCGGTCAGGGCCGGGACATTGCTGGCCAGGCCGCTGTCGATCAGGTACGCCACATACAGCCGGCGGTAAAAGCTGCTCTTGGTCTTGCTCACGTCCATCGCCCGTTCCTTGTACAGGGTTACTCGGAACCACCCGCCCTGGCTTGCAGGTCGCGCCAGGTCAGGTAGACCCGCAAGTCGAATTCCAGTTGGTGATAGCCCGGCAGCATGTGCTCGCAGAGCTTGTAGAACGCCTTGTTGTGCTCGCTTTCCTTGAAGTGCGCCAACTCGTGGACAACGATCATGCGCAGGAACTCCGGCGCCGCCTCCTTGAACAGCGAAGCGATGCGGATTTCCTTCTTGGCCTTGAGTTTGCCGCCCTGGACCCGCGAGATCGTGGTGTGCAGGCCCAGGGCGCGGTGCGTCAGGTCCAGGCGGTTGTCGAACAGCACCTTGTCGATGGCCGGGGCGTTGCGCAGGTACTCCTGCTTCAACTCCAGGGCATAGCCGTACAGCGCCTTGTCGCTCTGCACCCCGTGCTTGCCGGGGTACCGCTGGCTCAGGTAATCGCCCAGCCGCCCTTGCGCAATCAGCTGGCGCACTTGCTCTTGCAGGGTGGCGGGATAGGCCTGGAGGTATTTCAACGCGGTCATGGGGCGCCAACGCAATCACGAAAGGCCGCCAGTGTAGCGAATTCAACCCGGCAACGCGCTCCAGTCGAAAGGCTCGGCAAAGCGCTCGGCATCCGTGGCGATCAACGGCCGGGCCACCAGGAAGCCCTGCACGTACTCGCAGCCGTTGGCCTGCAGCCAGCGGTACTGCTCCAGGGTCTCCACGCCCTCGGCGATCACCAGCACGCCGAACGCCTTGCACAGGTCGATCACGCAACGCGCCAGCGCCGCATCCCGTGCCGAATCCGGCAACCTGGCGATCAGGTGACGGTCGAGCTTGAGGGTATCGAGCTGCAGATCCCGCAGGTGGGCCAGCGAACAGGCGCCCGAACCGAAGTCATCCAGCGCCACCCGCACCCCGAGACTGCGCAACAGGCGCAGCTGCTTGCGCGACTCGTCGAGGTTCTGGGTCAGGGCGTCTTCGGTGATCTCGACCTCCAACTGCCGAGGTTCCAGGCCATGGCGTTCCAGGACCTGGCGCAGTTCGGTGGCGAGGTTCGGCATGGCGAACTGGGTGCCGCTCAAACTCACGCCCAGCACGGTCTGCTCGGCGAACAGCGTTTTCCAGGACGCCCGCTGGCTCGCACTCTGCTGATAGATCCAGCTCCCCAGGCGGCTGATCAGCCGCGCCTCCTCCAGCAGCGGCAGAAACAACCCCGGCGGCACATCGCCGACGCTCGGATGCCGCCAGCGCAACAGGGCTTCAAAACCGCGCAGGCGCCCATCGGCAATCGCCACCTGGGGCTGGTACACCAGGTTGAACTCCTTGTGCTCGACCGCGCTGCGCACGCTTTCCTCGAGCATCAGCCGCGAGCGGGCACGGCCGTTCATTTCGTGGTCGTAATAACGATATTGCTGGCGCCCGGCACGCTTGGACTCGTACATGGCGATGTCCGCCGCGCGCATCAGGCCATCCAGGTTGGAACCGCAATCGGGGTAGGTGGCGATACCGATACTGGCCCCCAGCGCGACCTCCAGGCCGTCGAACTGCTGACAGATCGATATGCGCTCGATGAGCTTCTCGGAAATCTTCGCCGCCTGTTCCGGAAACTCCAACTCCAGTAAAGCAGTGAACTCATCGCCGCCTATGCGCGCCAGGATGTCGAAGGAACGCAGGCAGGCCTTTATCTGTTCGGACACCCAGCGCAGCACCCGGTCCCCGGCGTCATGCCCCAGGGAATCGTTGACCCGCTTGAAACCGTCCAGGTCCAGGTACAGCAGCACCAGCGACTTGTCGGAGCGCTCGCTGCGCAACAACAGGCTTTCCACGGTCTGGTAGAAGCCACGACGGTTGAGCAGGCCGGTCAGCGGGTCGGTCACTGCCTGGTATTCCAGTTGCTGGTGCAGATGACGGACTTCCGACATGTCGAGCAAGGTCACCACCATCGCCTTCTGCTCGCTCGGCAGTGGCGCGCAGGACAACGCCACCGACACCTGCTGGCCCGGAGCCGTACGCAACGTGGCGTCGTGCAGGCGGTAGGTCTCGCCCTTGCGATAGCTGGCATACAGCTCGGATTCGGCCCACTGCGGCACATGGGGCTTTTGCAGATAGTCGAGCAGCCACGCCCCCTCCAGCTCATTCACCGGAGCGTTGAGCAAGCGGGAAATCGCCGGATTGGCAAAGCGGATGACCCCGCCCTCATCCACCACCAGAATCCCCTCCGCGGCGTTGTCCAGCACCGAGGCATTGAAGGCCCTGGCACTCTCCAGGTCATGGCTCAGGCGCTGCAGCGCGCGGCGATTGCGCTGCTGCTCCAGTAGCGCCTGCACCTTGGGCTTGAGGATCTGCGGATCGAACGGCTTGAACAGATAATCCACCGCGCCGCTGGCGTAGCCCTTGATCACCGCGTCCTTGGACTGCTCGTTGGCGGTGAGGAAAATGATCGGGGTCAGCCGGGTTCGCTGGCTGCCGCGCATCAGGCGGGCGACTTCGAAACCGTCCATTTCCGGCATCTGTACATCCAGCAACACCAGATCGATCTCGTGTTCCAGTAACAGACCCAGGGCCTCGACACCCGAGGCGGCGGTCATGACCTGCCAGTCGTGGCGCTGCAGGAGTGCACGCATGCTGAGCAGATTTTCGGGGTAATCATCAACAATCAGTAAGACCGAGCGGGCTTCACCTGGCCGAGTTTGCGCGCATTCCATGCTGCTTCTCTTGTCTGTGTAGGGTCGGCCTGCGAACAAGACCGGACAAATACTGAGACTTCACTCTAGACCTGGATCCAATAAAGCAGAAGCTGTCACAGCGCCATCATTTAGCCAAAGCCCGAGGCACCCGACTAACGGTCAGCCCCATAGCTGCTGAAACCGGTGGAGGCGTTTTTTTCGACAGATGGTTGACGCCAATTATCCGCCGGACGGGCATTAACAAAAGTCCCTTCTACGCTTATAAAGATCGCCTTCAAAAGCGCAGGCTAAAGCCTTTGTCGGTTTTTTATCCGGCATCAAATCGGGAAGCTTTGACTATGATCGACCTCGCAACCTGGAATCTGAGCATTCCCGAAGGCAGTCCACCGGCGACTATCGACACCCCCCGACTGGTGGATGGCTTCAAGGATCAATATTTCCATTCCGACACCGGCACCCTGTTCTTCTGGTCGCCCGTCACCGGCTCCCGCACCGCCAACGCCATCTACCCACGCAGCGAACTGCGTGAAACCTACTCCAACGGCACCCTGAAGAACTGGACCTACCCGGAAGCCGACAACCTGCTCTACGCCACCCTGGCGGTGAACCAGGTGCCATCCTCGGGCAAGATCGTCATCGGCCAGATCCACGCCTACAACAGCACCAAGCCCCTGGTGAAGGTCGAGTACCAGTACAAGACCACCACCCAGAGCGGCAACATAGTCGCCAAGGTCCGCATGCATCCGGACGATACCGATAGCCGGGTGATCATCGTCGCCGAAAACGTGCCGCTGGACCGCGAGTTCTCCTACCTGATCCACCTGAGCCCGGGCGGTGCCCTGGGCGTCAGCGCCGCAGGCTATCAATGGGACACCCAGCTCAGCAGCACCTGGCGCGACAAGCCGCTGTACTTCAAGGCCGGGGTGTACGTGCAGGACAACACCGGCTACACCACCGAAGGCGGCAAGGTGACCTTCTACAAGCTGGATATCGATCACAACGAAACCTGATCTTCTGTAGGAGCGAGGCTTGCCCGCGATAGCGGTCTGCCTGGCGACATCCATGGCGAATGTCAGGCCCTCGTCGCGGGCAAGCCTCGCTCCTGCACGATGAGGTGTTTGCCACAGGCACAAAAAAGCCCGCATCGCTGCGGGCTTTTTCGTTCAACACAAAGGCTTAGTTGACCTTGGCGTTCAGCTCACCTTTGAGGTAACGCTGGAACATCGCTTCCAGGGAGATCGGCTTGATCTTCGAGGCGTTGCCAGCGGTGCCGAAGGCTTCGTAACGGGCAATGCACACGTCGCGCATGGCGGTCACGGTGGCGCCGAAGAACTTGCGCGGGTCGAACTCGCTCGGGTTGGTGGCCATCAGGCGACGCATCGCACCGGTGGACGCCAGGCGCAGGTCGGTGTCGATATTGACCTTGCGCACGCCGTACTTGATGCCTTCGACGATTTCTTCAACCGGCACGCCGTAGGTTTCTTTGATGTCGCCGCCGTACTGGTTGATGATCGCCAGCCACTCTTGCGGAACCGAAGACGAACCGTGCATCACCAGGTGGGTGTTGGGGATGCGCTTGTGGATCTCTTTGATGCGGTCGATGGCCAGTACGTCGCCGGTAGGCGGCTTGGTGAACTTGTAGGCACCGTGGCTGGTACCGATGGCGATGGCCAGGGCGTCGACCTGGGTCTTCTTGACGAAGTCCGCGGCTTCTTCCGGGTCGGTCAGCATCTGGCTGTGGTCCAGCACGCCTTCGGCGCCGATGCCGTCTTCTTCACCGGCCATGCCGGTTTCCAGGGAACCCAGGCAGCCCAGCTCGCCTTCCACCGAAACGCCGCAGGCGTGAGCCATGGCCACGGTCTGCTGGGTCACGCGAACGTTGTACTCGTAGTCGGTCGGGGTCTTGCCGTCTTCGCCGAGGGAGCCGTCCATCATGACCGAGGAGAAGCCCAGCTGGATCGAACGCTGGCAGACGTCAGGGCTGGTACCGTGGTCCTGGTGCATGCACACCGGGATATGCGGGAATTCTTCGATCGCCGCCAGGATCAGGTGACGCAGGAAAGGCGCGCCGGCGTATTTGCGGGCACCGGCCGAAGCCTGGACGATCACCGGAGAGTCAGTCTTGTCAGCTGCTTCCATGATGGCGCGCATCTGTTCAAGGTTGTTGACGTTGAAGGCTGGAACGCCGTAGCCGAATTCGGCTGCGTGGTCCAGCATCTGGCGCATGCTGATGAGTGCCATTGTGTGTATCTCTCCCGGTCGAGGGTCGTTAATCGTGCAAGCCTGCCGTAGCGGCGGCTGCTATTCAAGTGATTGCAGATCGGGGGTCAGCCCGGCCTGCCGGCATTATTACTACTGTAGGAGCGAGCTTGCTCGCGATGGGCTTCGGGACAACGCGATCATCCAGACGGATGGCGTTATCGTTGACGATCATCGCGAGCAAGCTCGCTCCTACAGGCCTACGGTGCTTTACAGCCACGGCCGATCAAATCGTTGGTGGCGACCCAGTAAACCAGGCCTTCGTCACCTTTTTCGTGAAACGCCAGCATGTCGTTGCTGTACAGCGAACCGGAACCGCTCGGCTCCAGCTTCAGGCGATAGACCTGATCGGCCCCGCCCAACCGCACATCGACTTCCTTGCGGCTGCTGTCGGTGTAGCGCCAGACCACTTGCGCCTGGCTGTCGCACACCCAGGTCGTCCAGTTGTCCGTCTCGGCCGGCTTGAACAGGTCGAAGTTGGCGCAACCTGCCAGCAATCCCAGCGCAGCCACGGCGATAAAGCCTTTCATCGGTGTTCCTCGGCTGACGGCCCACGGCCGCCAGCACAACGCGTTATCGAATCAGACCCGTCAAGGGCAACCATGTTCCTTGGCCTTGGCTGGAGTCTCGTACTTGTCCAGACCATCGGGTCCCATGCGCTTGTTGATCACAGGCGCGGTCTCGGCCTGCCAGTCGGCCTGATAGCAACCTCTCTCAGGCTCTCCCGACTCGGGCTCCGGCTGGGCAGGCTGGCTGCCGCAACCGGCCAGCAAGCCCGCGACGATCAACAGCGGTAACGTCTTGACCATATGAACACTCCTTTGCCTGGCCATCGGGACTTCAGGCTTTGGCCCGGCTTTCCAGGACTTCGACCGCCGGCAGCACCTTGCCCTCGACGAATTCGAGGAAAGCGCCACCGCCGGTAGAAATGTAGGAGATTTGCTCGGCCACGCCATATTTATCGATGGCCGCCAGGGTGTCGCCGCCGCCGGCGATGGAGAACGCCGCGCTCTCCGCGATGGCCTGGGCCAGCACCTTGGTGCCGTTACCGAACTGGTCGAACTCGAACACGCCGACCGGACCGTTCCACAGGATGGTCTTCGACGACTTCAGCAGCTCGGCGAAGTTCGCCGCGGTTTGCGGGCCGATGTCCAGGATCATGTCGTCGGCCGCCACCTCGGCAATCAGCTTGACGGTAGCGGTCGCGCTTTCGGCGAATTCCTTGGCCACCACCACGTCCACCGGCAGCGGCACGCTGACCTTGGCGGCGATGGCGCGCGCGGTATCCAGCAGGTCCGGCTCGTACAGCGACTTGCCGACCGGGTGACCGGCAGCGGCGAGGAAGGTGTTGGCGATGCCGCCGCCGACGATCAGTTGGTCGCAGATCTGGCTCAGGCTATTGAGCACGTCGAGCTTGGTCGACACCTTGGAGCCGGCGACGATGGCCGCCATCGGCTTGGCCGGGGCGCCCAGGGCCTTGCCCAGCGCGTCCAGCTCGGCGGCCAGCAGCGGGCCGGCAGCGGCGACCTTGGCGAACTTGGCCACGCCGTGGGTCGAACCCTCGGCGCGGTGCGCGGTGCCGAAGGCGTCCATCACGAACACGTCGCACAGGGCGGCGTATTGCCGGGCCAGTTCGTCGGCGTTCTTTTTCTCGCCCTTGTTGAAGCGCACGTTCTCGAACAGCACGATGTCGCCGGCCTTGACGTCGACGCCGCCCAGGTAGTCGGCCACCAGCGGCACTTCACGACCCAGGGCACGGCTCAGGTAGTCGGCCACTGGCTTGAGGCTGTTCTCGGCGGAGAACTCGCCTTCGGTCGGACGGCCGAGGTGCGAGCAGACCATCACGGCCGCGCCTTTTTCCAGGGCCAGCTTGATGGTCGGCAGCGAAGCCAGGATACGCGCATCGCTGGTGACAACACCGTCCTTGACTGGGACGTTGAGGTCTTCGCGGATCAGTACGCGCTTACCTTGCAGATCGAGGTCGGACATCTTCAACACGGTCATGGGTCGCAATTCCTGGGTTACTGTTTTTTTGGAAACGGGAAGTTAAGAGACAGCTTTGGGTGCGGCTGTTTGCAGATAGTGTCCTGCAACGTCCAGCATTCGGTTGGCAAAACCCCATTCGTTGTCGAACCAGGCCAGGATGTTCACCAGCCGCGGGCCGGAAACACGGGTCTGGCTGGCATCGACGATCGCCGAATGCGGATCATGGTTGAAATCACAACTGGCGTGCGGCAACTCGGTATAGGCCAACAGGCCCTTGAGCGGACCGCTGGTGGCGGCCTCGCGCAGGATCCGGTTGACTTCGCCGGTGTCGGTATCGCTCACGGTCTGCATCGTGATGTCGAGGCAGGACACGTTGACGGTCGGCACGCGCACAGCTTTGGCCTGAATTCGCCCGGCAAGTTCCGGCAGCAGCCGTTCGATACCGCGCGCCAGACCAGTGGACACCGGGATCACCGACTGGAACGCCGAACGGGTGCGGCGCAGGTCTTCATGGTGATAGGCGTCGATCACCGGCTGGTCGTTCATCGCCGAGTGGATGGTGGTGATCGACACGTATTCCAGGCCAATGGCCTGGTCCAGCAGGCGCAACAGCGGCACGCCGCAGTTGGTGGTGCAGGACGCGTTGGACACCAGCAGCTCGTCGCCGGTCAGGCAGTCCTGGTTGACGCCGTAGACGATGGTGGCGTCGACATCCGCCTCGCTGGCCATCGGCTGGGAAAACAGCACCCGCGGCGCACCGGCGTCGAGGAAACGCTGGCCGTCTTCACGGGTGTGATAGGCGCCGGAGCATTCGAGCACCAGATCGACGCCCAGGGACGCCCAATCGATGCCTTCGGGGGTGGCACTGCGCAGGACCTTCACACAGTTGCCATTGATATGCAGACAGTCGCCGTCGACCTTCACTTCGCCGGGAAACCGGCCGTGGGTGGAGTCGAAGCGCGTCAGGTATTCCACGCTGGCCATGTCGGCCAGATCGTTGATCGCGACAATCTCGAACCCGGCCGCAGCCCCCCGTTCGAACAGGGCACGCAAGACACAACGACCGATCCGGCCGTAGCCGTTGAGTGCAACTTTGTAGGGACGCGGTTGAGGCATGGGGTTCTCGTTAGCCGACAACTTCATGAGCGATACAAAACCATTGTAGGAGCGAGCTTGCTCGCGATGGGCTTCAGGACGACGCGGTTATCCAGATAGCCAGCATTATCGTTGACGACTATCGCGAGCAAGCTCGCTCCTACAAAGTGATGCGGCGACCAGAGGCCGCCGCATTCGCGCTTTTTTAGTCTTCCAGCAGCTCTTCGGCCTGACCCAGGATGTTTTCCAGGGTGAAACCGAACTCTTCGAACAAGGCCGGCGCAGGCGCCGACTCGCCGTAGGTGGTCATGCCGATGACGCGACCTTCCAGGCCGACGTACTTGTACCAGTAGTCCGCGTGAGCGGCCTCGATGGCGATACGCGCGCTGACCTGCAGCGGCAGGACCGACTGCTTGTAGCCGGCGTCCTGGGCATCGAACACGCTGGTGCATGGCATGGACACCACGCGCACCTTGCGGCCCTGCTCGGTCAGCTTGTCGAAAGCCTGCACCGCCAGGCCGACTTCGGAACCGGTGGCGATCAGGATCAGCTCAGGCTCGCCTGCGCAGTCCTTGAGCACGTAGCCGCCGCGGCTGATTTCAGCGATCTGCACGGCATTGCGGGTCTGATGCTGCAGGTTCTGGCGGGAGAAGATCAGCGCCGAAGGACCGTCCTTGCGCTCGATCGCGTTTTTCCAGGCCACCGCCGATTCCACGGCATCGGCTGGACGCCAGGTGTCGAGGTTCGGGGTGCAGCGCAGGCTGGCGATCTGCTCGATCGGCTGGTGCGTCGGGCCGTCTTCGCCCAGACCGATGGAGTCGTGGGTGTAGACATGGATCACGCGCTGCTTCATCAGGGCCGACATGCGTACCGCGTTGCGCGCGTATTCCATGAACATCAGGAAGGTCGCGCCGTAAGGCACCAGGCCGCCGTGCAGGGCCACGCCGTTCATGATGGCGGTCATGCCGAACTCACGAACGCCGTAGTACATGTAGTTGCCGCTGGCATCTTCGGCGCTGACGCCCTTGCAGCCTTTCCACAGGGTCAGGTTGGAACCGGCCAGGTCAGCCGAACCGCCGAGGAATTCCGGCAGCAGCGGGCCAAACGCGTTCAGGGCGTTCTGGCTGGCCTTACGGCTGGCGATGGTTTCGCCCTTGGCCGCGACTTCGGCGATGTAGGCATCGGCCTTCTCGGAGAAATCGGCCGGCAGGTCGCCGCTCAGGCGACGCACCAGTTCGTTGGCCAGCTCAGGGAATTCGGCGGAGTAGGCGGAGAAACGCTGGTCCCACTCGGATTCGACGGCGCGACCGGCTTCCTTGGCATCCCATTCGGCATAGATGTCGGCCGGGATTTCGAACGGACCGTGGTTCCACTTCAGCGCGGCGCGGGTCAGGGCGATTTCCTCGGCGCCCAGTGGCGCACCGTGGCAGTCTTCCTTGCCTTGCTTGTTCGGCGAACCGAAGCCGATGGTGGTCTTGCAGCAGATCAGGGTTGGCTGCTCGCTTTTGCGCGCGGTGTCGATTGCGGTCTTGATCTCTTCCGGGTCGTGACCGTCGACGTTGCGGATCACCTGCCAGTTGTAGGCTTCGAAACGCTTTGGCGTGTCGTCGGTGAACCAGCCTTCGACTTCGCCGTCGATGGAGATGCCGTTGTCATCGTAGAAGGCAATCAGCTTGCCCAGGCCCAGGGTGCCGGCCAGGGAAGCGACTTCATGGGAAATGCCTTCCATCATGCAGCCATCACCCAGGAACACGTAGGTGTGGTGGTCGACGACGTTGTGGCCGGGACGGTTGAACTGCGCCGCCAGGACCTTTTCCGCCAGGGCGAAGCCCACGGCATTGGCCAGACCTTGGCCCAGCGGGCCGGTGGTGGTCTCGACGCCCGGGGTGTAGCCGAATTCCGGGTGGCCCGGAGTGCGGCTGTGCAGCTGGCGGAAGCTCTTCAGGTCGTCGATGGTGACGTCGTAGCCGGTCAGGTGCAGCAGCGAGTAGATCAGCATCGAGCCGTGGCCGTTGGACAGCACGAAGCGGTCACGGTCGGCGAAAGATGGATTGCTCGGGTTGTGCTTCAGGTAGTCACGCCAAAGTACCTCGGCGATATCCGCCATCCCCATGGGGGCGCCGGGATGGCCGCTGTTGGCTTTTTGCACGGCATCCATGCTGAGGGCACGAATGGCGTTGGCACGCTCACGACGGCTTGGCATCGCTGATCTCCTGGGGGTTATCTAAGTCGAGTTGGATAAAACGAATCGGAAAAAGGCGTGCATTTTCCCTCAGCGGTAGGCCGGGGGCAATGACAGATAGTGACTCTGGCGCGTTTTTCCGGTCGATAAAGGGGCAATCGCCTGATGAAACCATTCCGCGGTTCGTTTGTAGAACACAGGGACCTGCGTTAAGTGCCACCTATCGACCAATATCAAAACTTTTTGATATTGGTCTTGCGAGGTTGGGGGTGCGTCACTAGACTGCTGGCCTTATGAATTTACGCGCGCCTTCCATGAAGCATGACGACTGCGACGAGCTGGCGGCCCTGTGCAAGGCCGGCGGCGATCCGCTGCGGTTGAATGTATTGCGCGCGCTGGCCAACGACTCGTTCGGCGTACTGGAACTGGCACAGATCTTCGCCATCGGCCAATCCGGAATGAGCCACCACCTGAAGGTCCTGGCCCAGGCCGACCTGGTGGCAACCCGCCGCGAAGGCAACGCGATCTTCTACCGGCGCGCCCTGCCCCACACCGAACTGCTGGGCGGCAGGCTGCACGCCGCCCTGCTGGATGAAGTGGACAACCTGACGCTGCCTGGCGAAGTGCAATCGCGTATCGGCCTGGTGCACCGCCAGCGGGCGGCCGCCAGCCAGGACTTTTTCTCACGGGTCGCGGAGAAATTTCGCGCCCAGCAGGACCTGATCGCAGGACTGCCCCAGTACCGCGAAAGCGTGCTGGCACTGCTCGACAAGCTGCACTTCACGGACACCGCCACGGCGATCGAAGTCGGCCCCGGGGATGGCAGTTTCCTGCCGGAACTGGCCCGTCGTTTCGCCCGGGTGACCGCGCTGGACAACAGCCCGGCCATGCTCGAACTGGCACGCCAGGTCTGTGAACGCGAAACGCTGGCTAACGTCAGCCTGCAATTGGCCGATGCACTGAATGGCGTGAGCCTGGCGGCCGACTGCGTGGTGCTGAACATGGTCCTGCACCATTTCGCCGCGCCAGCCGATGCGCTAAAACGCCTGGCCGGCTTGCTGCAACCGGGCGGCAGCCTGTTAGTGACAGAGCTGTGCAGCCACAACCAGAGTTGGGCCAGGGAGGCCTGCGGTGATCTCTGGCTGGGGTTTGACCAGGATGATCTGGCCCGCTGGGCCACCGCTGCGGGACTGGTTCCCGGAGAAAGTCTGTATGTAGGTTTACGTAATGGTTTCCAGATCCAGGTCCGCCACTTTCAGCGACCGGCTGGCGACACTCACCATCGGTAAATTTTAGGAAACCGTCGAGATGAGCGAATACTCCCTTTTCACCTCCGAGTCCGTGTCTGAAGGGCATCCGGACAAAATCGCCGACCAGATTTCCGATGCGGTGCTGGACGCCATCATTGCCCAGGACAAGCACGCCCGCGTAGCGGTGGAAACCCTGGTCAAGACCGGTGTGGCCATCGTCGCCGGCGAAGTCACCACCTCGGCCTGGGTTGACCTGGAGCAGATCGTTCGTGACGTGATCACCGACATCGGCTACACCAGCTCCGACGTCGGTTTCGACGGTGCGACCTGCGGCGTGCTGAACATCATCGGCAAGCAGTCCCCCGACATCAACCAGGGTGTCGACCGCGCCAAGCCTGAAGACCAGGGCGCCGGCGACCAGGGCCTGATGTTCGGCTACGCCAGCAACGAAACCGATGTGCTGATGCCGGCCCCGATCACCTTCTCGCACCAACTGGTGCAGCGCCAGGCCGAAGCCCGCAAGTCCGGCCTGCTGCCGTGGCTGCGTCCGGATGCCAAGTCCCAGGTCACCTGCCGCTACGAAGGCGGCAAGGTGGTCGGCATCGACGCCGTGGTCCTGTCGACCCAGCACAACCCTGACGTGTCGTACAAAGACCTGCGCGAAGGCGTGATGGAACTGATCGTCAAGCACGTGCTGCCGGCCGAGCTGCTGTCCAAGGACACCCAGTTCCACATCAACCCGACTGGCCAGTTCATCATCGGCGGCCCGGTCGGCGACTGCGGCCTGACCGGTCGCAAGATCATCGTCGACAGCTACGGCGGCATGGCCCGTCACGGCGGCGGCGCGTTCTCCGGCAAGGACCCATCGAAGGTCGACCGTTCGGCCGCCTATGCCGGTCGTTACGTGGCCAAGAACATCGTCGCCGCCGGCCTGGCCGAGCGCTGCGAGATCCAGGTGTCCTACGCCATCGGCGTGGCGCAACCGACTTCGATCTCGCTGAACACCTTCGGCACCGGCAAGATCAGCGACGACAAGATCATCAAGCTGGTGCGCGAAGTGTTCGACCTGCGTCCGTACGCGATCACCACCATGCTCGACCTGCTGCACCCGATGTACCGCGAAACCGCGGCCTACGGCCACTTCGGCCGTACCCCGCAAACCAAGACCGTGGGTGATGACACCTTCACCACCTTCACCTGGGAAAAGACCGACCGCGCCGAAACCCTGCGCGCCGCTGCCAACCTGTAATCCCGGCAGCGCTTACCCAAGCCCCGCACGGCTCGCCTTGCGGGGCTTTTTTGTGGCTGAAGGTTTCATGATTTGCAGGGCGCTCCTACGGGGTCAGCCTGATTTCTAGGGGTATAAGGCGGCTCGCGAAAAAACTGGCGCATCGTCCAACCAGCCCGCGAAATACCCGGCAATCCATACGCCCTTTCTCCC